>JBKEBM010000050.1:0-7718 GCA_047973165.1 Chthoniobacterales bacterium | reverse complement strand
CCGGTGGAGGATTCGATGGCGACCCATTTTTCGTTGGCGGTGTCGAGGTTGCTGTAGAGTTTGTTGAAGACTTCGGGTTTGAGAGCGGAGCTGATGACGGATTGGAGTTCGGCACTGGATGGCCAGATGTCTTTGAGGTAAACGGGGTTGCCGTTTTTGTCGGTTCCAAGCGGGTCGTTGGTCAGGTCGAGATCGACGCGTCCGGCGATGGCGTAAGCGACGACGAGGGGGGGCGACATGAGGAAGTTTGCGCGGATGGAGCCGTGGATACGGGCTTCGAAGTTTCGGTTACCGGAGAGGACGGAGGCGCAGACAAGGTCTTTGGATTTGAGCGCGGCTTCGAGTTCGGGGTTGAGCGGACCGGCGTTGCCGATGCAGGTGGTGCAGCCGTAGCCGACGGTTTCGAAACCGAGCTGGTCGAGTTCTTTTTGGAGTTCGGTGGCGTTGAGGTAGTCGGTGACGACACGGGAGCCGGGGCCGAGGGAGGTTTTTACGTAGTGCGGGACTTTGAGGCCGAGGGCGTTTGCTTTTTTGGCGACGAGTCCTGCGGCGAGCATGACGGAGGGGTTGCTGGTATTTGTGCAGGAGGTGATAGCAGCGATGAGGACGGAGCCGTGTTGGATGCGGGAGGCCGTTTTAGTGTCGGGGGAGGCGACGGCGACTCCGCTGTCGGTGAGAAGTTTGGCGCCTTCGGGGGAGAAGCCGGCTCCGACGGCGAGGTCGAATTCAGCCGTGTCGTTGCGGGTGGCGGCGTCGCGTCCGAAGCCTCCGTCGGCGACGGGTGCGGTGAAGAGTTTATTAAAAGTATCGCCAAGAGCCGGGACGTCGATGCGGTCTTGCGGGCGCTTGGGGCCGGAGACGGCGGGGACGACGCTGGAGAGGTCGAGGGTGAGTTCGTCGGTGTAGTCGATCTGGCCTTTTTGCGGGATGCCCCACATTTCCTGCGATTTGAAGTAGTTTTCGACGGTGGTGCAGAGTTCCTGACTGCGTCCGGTGCCGCGGAGGTAGGAGATGGTTTCGGAATCGACGGGGAAGAAGCCCATGGTGGCACCGTATTCGGGCGCCATGTTTGCGATGGTGGCGCGGTCGGGCAGGGAGAGGGCTTCGGCGCCGGGGCCGAAAAACTCGACGAATTTGCCAACGACGCCGTGGGCACGGAGCATCTGGGTGATTTTGAGGGTGAGGTCGGTGGCAGTGACGCCTTCGTTGAGCTTGCCGTGGAGATAGACGCCGACGACTTCGGGGACGAGGAAGGTGACGGGCTGGCCGAGCATTCCGGCTTCGGCTTCGATGCCGCCAACGCCCCAGCCAACGACGCCGAGGCCGTTGATCATGGTGGTGTGGGAGTCGGTGCCGACGAGGGTGTCGGGGTAGTAGATTTGAGATTTCAGATTTGAAATTTGAGATTCTTTGGAGAGGACGCCTTTGGCGAGGTGTTCGAGATTGACCTGGTGGACGATACCGATGCCGGGGGGGACGACGCCGAAGGTCTCGAAGGCTTGTTGACCCCATTTCAGAAATTCGTAGCGTTCCTGGTTTCGAATAAATTCGATGTCGAGGTTGAGGTTGAGTGCTTCCTGGGAGCCGGAGAAATCAACCTGGACGGAGTGGTCGATAACGAGATCAACGGGAACGAGTGGTTCGACGACGGCTGGGTCGGCACCGGCGGTTTTTGCAGCGTCGCGCATGGCGGCAAGATCGACAACGAGGGGGACACCGGTGAAGTCCTGGAGGACGACGCGGGCGACGGTGAAGGGGACTTCGTAGTCGCCGGGGGATTTGGCGTTCCAGTTGGCAAGGTTTTTGATGTCGCTTTCGCTGACTTTGCGTCCGTCGAGATTGCGAAGGAGGGATTCGAGGACGATGCGGATGGAGACGGGAAGGCGAGAGACATCGGCGATGCCGAGTTCTTTCAGGGCGGGAAGGGAGTGGTAGCTGGCTTCAGTGCCGGATCCGGTGGTGAAGGTGCGGAGTGTGTCCATGTGTCGGTAATGTTTTGTTTGAAAGTAAGAATGAGTTTAATAAGGAAAAAAACCTGCCGTTACTGTTGCGGCAGATTTTTTTAAAATAAAAATTACCGGGCGGTTATTTGAGGTCGCTCAGTTTGGTTTTTATTGCGTCGAAGTTTGGCAGGCGTTTGGGATCATCGGCGGATTCGGCGTATTGGATGATGCCGTCGCGGTCGATGACGAAAGCTGAGCGTTTGGCCACTCCGCCCATGCCGAGGCCGAGGTCGGGAAGGAAGGAGTCATAGGCTACGTCGTAGAGCTTTGCGACTTTGTGTTCGTAATCGCTGAGCAGCGGGATGGTGATGCTTTCTTTTTCGGCCCATGCTTGTTGGGCAAAGGGGCTGTCGCCGCTGATGCCGTAGAGAGCAATGTCCATATCATCAAATTGTCGCAGACCCTGGGAGGCATCGCAGAGTTCGTCGGTGCAGACACGGGTGAAGGCCATTGGGACAAAAAGGAGCAGCGTGTTGCGCTTTCCAAAAGAGTCACTGAGAGTGATCTTTTTGATGCCGTCGGCGGAATTTGAACTGAGAGTGAAATCGGGTGCTTGGGTTCCAACTGTAAGTGCCATAGACCCGTGATCTTAATTTTTCTGAGGGAGAGGTCAAGATTCCCTATGGGGAGCGGTGAGTTTTGTGAGAATTTTTTGGACCGTGCGTTGAGTCGCACCCTGGTGCGGGGTGAGGACTTCCTGGCCGGCCTGGCTTAGGTTTTTGCAGGTTTCGGGCGAACGGAAGAGCTGAAGCAGGGTGTTGTGGAGTTCGTCTTTGTCAGCCACCTGGATGGCACCTTTTGCGGCGAGAAGCTCTGTGGTGAGCTGAGGGAAATTTTTCATATGGGGACCAAAAACGACTGGTTTGCCAGCGGCGAGAGCCTCTACGGGGTTTTGTCCGCCGCGTCCGGTAAGACTTTTGCCGATGAATACGACATCGGCTTCACAATACCAACTGCTGAGTTCGCCGGTGGAATCGACGAGTAAAATATCATTTACTTCGTGCTGCGCAGCAGAGCGAAGAGTGGCGGAGAGGCCGAGAGATTGCAGGTCGCTGAGAACGTCCTGGCGGCGTTCGGCATGGCGAGGAACTAGGATTAAAAAAAGGTCAGGAAGCTGTTTTCGGAGTTGGAGAAAAGTTTCGGCGATGATTTTTTCTTCGCCTGCGTGGGTGCTGCCAGCCAGTAGAACGGGGCGGGAAGCAGGCCCTCGAACCTGCGTGAGAATTTTGGAGAGGTCGGGATTTTTCGCTGGAGCTGGCTGGCCAAGCTGGTCGTATTTGATACTGCCGACGGAGTGGAGCGTTTCAGCACGAGCACCCAGTGCGGTGAAGCGAGTGATATCTGCCTCTGCCTGCACGCCAATCCAGTCGAGCTGCCTGAAAAGGCCACCGAGGAAGGGACGAATCCGGAGGTAGCGGCGCTCGGAGCGCGGTGAGAGACGGGAATTTATTAAGGCAAGAAGGGCACCATGTTTTTTTGCAGCGTGGGTCAGGTTTGGCCAGATTTCAGCCTCGACCATGATAAGAGCACATGGGCGCAGAAGATTCATGATGCGGTTGACCGAGGGATAAAAATCCACAGGGTGATAAATAACTTGCGTGCGCGGAATCGTGCGGAGGTGTTTATGTGCTAGCGTAAATCCCGTGGAGGTCGTGCTGGAAAGAACGACGGCCTGGTCGGGATTTTCTTTACGCAGAGCCTGAATGAACTTTAGTGCGACGAGGACTTCTCCAACGCTGACGGCATGCACCCAGATGGCTTCGGAACGGATTGCAAGCAAGCCCGCTGTGACACGTTGAGAATAGATGGAAAAACGCTGACCGAATTTGTGTCGGTAATTTCCGCGTTTCAGCATGCGCTTTAAAAAACCGGGGAGAAGGAAGAGGAGCGCGAAAGGAAATAAAAGGTTATAGAGCAGGAAAATGCAGCGATTCATTCGTGGAAAAGCAATAGTACGAAACTCAAGCTGTAACCGCAGACAGATGCAGATGTAAAGAAGGGACAAAAATGATGTTCGACTAAACGATCCGATCCTATGGGTAGTGGCATCTGATCCTGGATGTTACTACCCTTCCCTGCCTGATGATTTGCAGGATTGCCTCCGAAAATTTTCCTTATTATTCTTTAGGATGCCGACCAAAATAAAACTATGTCACAAGCCAAAGCCTACTCCGCTGCCAGTGCGACATCATTGCTCGCATCTGATTCCATTCCACGTCGTGAGCCCACCCCGCGGGATGTCCAAATAGAAATCCTTTATTGCGGTGTCTGTCATTCCGACCTGCACTACGTGCGTAATGAATGGAAGGACGTAATGCCCACAGTTTACCCATGTGTTCCTGGGCACGAAATCATTGGTCGAGTTGTCAGCGTAGGGTCCGAGGTCAGTAAATATAAACCCGGTGATACCGTCGGCGTGGGTTGTCTTGTCGATGCCGACCACACCTGTCCGAACTGTCAGGACGGCCTTGAACAATACTGCCCAAACATGGTGCTTACCTACGGATCGCCCGATTCTCACGGCACTGCTCCCGTCACCTATGGCGGATACTCCGACGGGATCGTTGTGGACGAACGCTTTGTCCTGCACATTCCTGACGGCCTCGATCCGGCTGGTGCTGCGCCGCTGCTTTGCGCCGGTATCACAACGTATTCTCCACTGCGACACTGGAAAGTAACCAAAGGCCAAAAAGTCGGAGTGGTCGGTCTAGGCGGACTCGGTCACATGGGGGTAAAATTTGCCCATGCTTTTGGTGCGCACACGGTTCTCTTTACCACTTCGCCAAATAAAAAAGATGATGCGCTGCGTCTCGGAGCGGACGAAGTTGTCGTCTCAAAAAATCCGAATGAAATGAGCAAGCACACCGGGAGTTTTGACTTCATTCTTGATTGTGTCGCGGCTCAGCATGATATCAACGCCTACATCAATCTCCTCAAACGCGACGGCAACATCACCATGGTCGGCGCACCGGACAAACCGCTGCCCATCGGTGTTTTTGGCCTGATCTTTGGCCGCCGCAGCCTTTCGGGATCAGCCATTGGCGGTATCGCGGAAACCCAGGAAATGCTGGACTTTTGCGGTGAGCACAACATTACGGCTGACACCGAAATTATCTCCATTCAAAAGATCAACGAAGCCTACGAACGTATGCTCAAAAGCGATGTAAAATACCGTTTCGTCATTGATATGGAAACGCTGAAAACGGAATAACATCAACCCCGCAAAATTCGCCATCCCACACGAAACAGAGCATCCCGACGTGAGATTTTTTTTCGTTTGATCTCCGGTTTTTCAATCAGCCGCAGAGTAGGAAATGCAAGATCAAGGGGCAGTGAACTGGCCACTTTCAGGCGTCGAAAGCGGATATTTCTCACGTATTGGCTGCCTTCCGTAAGGTAGTTTTGGCAGCGCTGAAAAAGCTCGTCGTAATTTTTTTCTCGAAAATAAAAACGCCCCTGTTCTCTGTCGGCACTGGCATCTCTAAGGATGTTTACAAGCTGCAACCCCTTTCCGTAAGCCACGCCCAGCGATTCCATTTTGTGGAAATCCATCTGTCTCCATCCCGGCAGGTGACGCTCAGAAATTCGTGTCCAGAAACTGCCAACGCAGCCCGCAACTTCGTAAATATACTTTTCGAGTTTCTCGTTGCTGAGAGTTTTTCCTTCGTCCGAAGCACCTGAAAAATGCTCTATGTCGAAAATCTGTCCATGCAGAATCGTCCTCCAAACATTTTCGATCAGGTCTCTGTCGGCATGTTTTTTAACTACCTCCAAAAGCTCCCCGGCTCGACTCACCAGGAGTGCATCGCGACTGTTTTCAAATGGAGGCGGGTCGGCAAAATCCTCTGGACTCTGCCAGCAAGCAGGTAGATTTTTTAAAATCTGAAGCCGCACATCTTCAGGCCATTTACTTTCATCGGCAATTGTATCGGATAAGCGAGCCAGCAGGTAAGCCAGAGCCACAGGCGATCTCACAGGCCCCGGCAAAAGCCGCAGCGAAAAGTAAAAACTCCGCGAAACCGAAGCAATCAAATCCCAGTCAGATAAAACACTCACGGGCTGACCTGGATGAAATTAATTCGCTCTTCATCAGCAATTCCAAGTCCGAAATACTCCGCACTGTCAATATACTCCGAGATGTTCTTCACCGGCGGAAGTTTGGAAACAGGACGTTCCATATCAATAAATTTCCGTGCGCAGGCATCCAGGGAAACAGCATCTTCTGAAGCCAGCAGCATAAAATTTTCAATCGTAAAATTCGGGTTTGGAAAGGGACCACCCGCATATTGCAAATAAAGTGCGTCCATAAAATTTACCACGAGTTTTTCCTGAATGAGTTCGCCACCAAAAATTTCAGCAATAAAGGGATCACCCCGATGCGGTGGCCTGGTGAAGCGACGCCAGTTGTCTATATTGTGAAGCGCCATGGAAACCATCGCTCCGTTCACCCCGCTCAAAAAGCTGTCCTGCAAACTTGCTACATTTATAACCTTGTCCACCCGCCTGGAGAGTATTTCTGCATAGTAACTTTTATTGCTAAGTTGATTGCCGGCAGAAAGCACATCGACCAAACGCGTGGTTTTCATATCCCCAAAACTGCGGTCGCCCCAAATCAATTTTCCGGTAACAGGAGCTGTGAGCAAAGCACCCTCATCATATCCCGTGCGCGGATCGATCCACATCAGCTCATAGTCAGAACTCTTCTCACGGAACCCGGCTGCCACCAGGTCCTCATAATTTTTATCCCAAACAATGATGTGCTTACGATCAAAACCGACCTGCTGAAGCCCTCGAACAATGGCCTGCACAACCTGCGGATGCACGCCGGATAACTCATGTCCGCTCGTGCTGACCTTGATACCAACCGTTTCACCCGGCTTCGGATCAAGCAGCTTTTTCCATGCTTCAGAAACCGTTTTTTGTTTTGTCAGATTCAGGAGCAGAGCATCGACCATTCGCTGCACCACTCGCTGATCAATTTTTCCGTTTTCAGGAATTACCTGCGGCTCACGGGCATAAAAAACCTCACTGCGTTTTTCCACAACATTAGGAACCGCCGGTGCCGTCGGAATAGAATCCTCCTGAGCACAGACAAAAATCAGGCTCAAAAAAAACAGTAAAAAAAATGAAAAAACTCCCTGCACGTGCAAAAGAAGATCAGTTTTTTAGAGTATCCTGTCAATTGAAGCAAAGGCAGGTTTGCAAATCTGTCGATTTTTTTTAGCGTGCAAATGTGCCCATTGCTGACCACAGGTTACCGTCTTCGGACAAAATCGAACACTTGTATGTGCATGTTCCGTTTTGTCCGAAAATCTGCCCGTATTGCAGTTTTTACAAACTCAGCGGCGGCACCGATTTTCGCCAGGACTTTGTAAAAGCTCTGTTGAAAGAACTGGACTTTTATGCGGACAGGCTGCGCCCGCAAACTATTTTCTTTGGGGGAGGCACCCCCACCATGCTGACCCTGGCCCAACTCAAAAGCATCCTGGAAGCCATTCACGAAAAAATCGACTTAACAAAGCTTCGCGAATGGACCTTCGAAATGAACCCGGCAACTGTAAATGCCGCAAAAGCCCGCCTCCTGGTGCAGGGAGGAGTCACCCGATTCAGCATGGGCGTTCAGGCCTGGCAACCCCGGCTGCTGAAAACGCTGGGGCGCATTCATTCACCGGAACAAGTCACGCGTTCCACAGAGACTTTACGAAAAGCAGGTGT
>JBKEBM010000013.1:0-12240 GCA_047973165.1 Chthoniobacterales bacterium | reverse complement strand
AAAAAAAATGCCAGAGAGCTACGGCAAAGAAGAGCGGGGTGCCGTTGCTGCATTCCTGCCCTGGCGGGGTTAGCCCGTCCTCAGTCCATAGTCCCTGACGCCCCAAGCAAACCGAAAATTTTCTCGTGATGCAACAAATTTATTAAGTAAAGATTCCCGACAAATAGAAGCAAAAAAGTTCTTTGAAAAAAAATTATCCATATTTTCTTACTCTCCAGAGACTCTCCAGAGTCCCAAAGCAAGCGGCTCAATCACAACTGCCAGACAAAAAAATCCTAAAAACTCTAAAAAACCTTCTTGCCAGCCTCCCAATTCACAGCTTAATCCTATCCCACTCAATCTAACCGAAACAATTTTTAAGAATATGTTAAACAAAATCCTCCTGGTCATTGCTATCCTCGTCTCACTAGGCACCGCATATGTTGGTTATGAAAATCACAACAAATTTGTCCAAACGAAAGATACTCTGGCAGCCACTGAAGCCACGCTAAAAGAAACTCAAGGAATTCTTGCAAAAACACAGGAAGACCTAAAAACAACACAGGAAACTCTAGCTGCAACAGAGGCAACTCTTGAAAAAACCCAGGGTGAACTTGCTACCACCAAAACGAACTTGGAAAAAACAACGGCAGATCTAGTTACAGCAAATCAAGATTTGCAAAAGCAGAGGGATGAGGTTGCTCGCCTAACTAATGAACTCGATGCAAAAATTCAAGAAATTGCCGAGATCACCAAAAGCATATCCGGTGATAACGGAGAAGATGTTGACCCAGGTGTCAACCCCGTCGAAGAACTCCAAACACAACTCGCCGAAAAAGATGCGCTCATCGAACAGCTCCGCGCAAAATCAGCAGCAGAAGCCACCGAACTCGCTGAACTCCGCGAACGCGAGCAAGCCCGCGCCGAAAAACGCGTCCGCCAGGGCCTAGAAGGAAAAATCCTCGCCATCAACCCCGCGTGGAATTTCGTCGTCCTCAACGTCGGTGACCGCAACGGCGTCGTCAACAACGCCGAACTCCTCATCAAACGCAGCGGCAACCTGATTGGTAAAGTTCGCATCACCTCTGTGGAGCCCTCCACTGCCATTGCCGACATCGTAGCGAACAGTGTCCCGTCCGGCGTCTCCATCGAGCCAGGCGACCAGGTCATCTACGCAGCGGAATAGTAAAATCCGCTCCCACATGTCCATCCAGGAAAAAACATCCTCCCAAAGCAGAGGCATCTGTTTTTTTCTGATGGCGATCCTGAGCCTCACCCTGCTGCCCCTCACCGGCTGCAGCACGACTGACGAACTCGGACGTAGTCGCGAAACCTCCATTCCCTGGAATAGACCTGCGAAATGGGAGGGTCCCGGCGTCCTGGGTTCCAACATGCCGCAAAGTTACTAGCAACCAGCGACAACACCATGGCGGGTCGCATCCTTGTAATACGCGGTGGAGCAATAGGAGACTTCATCCTCACCCTCCCCGCCCTCCATCTGCTCCGTGAGACTTTTCCCGAAGCACACATTGAGATTCTCGGCTATCGCCACATCATCGCCCTCGCCGAAAAACGCTTTTACGCAAATGCCTCCCGCCACATCGAATACGCTGGCATGGCCGGCTTCTTCTCCCGCTCCGGTGACCTTGATACATCGCTAAGCTCCTATTTTTCGAGCTTCGACCAGGTCATCTCCTACCTTTTCGATCCCGACCAGATTTTTCAGGACAACCTCAGGCGTTGCGGCGTCAGCAACATCATCAGCGGATCCTCAAAAATCAACGACCAAAAACACGCCTCTCTCCAGCTCGCCGAACCGCTCGAAAAACTTGCTCTTTTTCTCGAATCAACTCAGGCAAAATTTTACCCAGACGCAGAAGACCTGCAAGCCATTGCCTCCTTCCTCCCCGGCGAACCCTTCGGCATCCTCCATCCCGGCAGCGGTAGCCCGCAAAAAACCTGGCCTGTTGAAAACTGGCTGACTCTCCTCACAAACCTTCCCCGTCCTCTTCCTTACCTGGTCGTCGGCGGAGAGGCCGACCAGGAATCACTCAAAAAAATAAAAGATGCCAACCTGCCAGGGCTAAAAATCCTCCCCCCCCTCCCGCTGCCGCAATTGGGTGCGCTCTTCACCCGGGCGCATCATTATCTCGGCCACGACACCGGCATCTCCCACCTCGCTGTAGCAGCAGGCGCACCCTCCTTTTTACTCTTTGGACCGACCAACCCGGATGTCTGGGCACCCACGGCCCCTTTTGTAGAAATTCTTCAAAGCCCCACCGGCAGCCTCCGCGACTTGCCTCTCGCCACTGTCTCTGAAAAGCTCTCCACCTGGCTCCCAACCCAGCCACTCTGATTTTTTGTGCCCGCAGCAACTACAACCACGACACCAGCCACCCGCATCCTCGGGATCGATCCCTCTCTGCGCGGAACCGGCTATGCCATCGTCACCGGCACGGCAAAGCAACCCCAGGTAAGCGACTATGGTGTCATAAAAGTCCCCCCCGCATACAGTCTGGCCGCCTGCTTGTTGCAAATCCACGAGTGCCTCGACGACGTCATCAAAAAACACCGGCCCGAAATTCTCTCTATCGAATCCACCATCTACGTGCAGAGTTTTAAAACTGCCATCACGCTCGGATCGGCACGCGGAATCGCTCTGCTCGCCGCCGCCAAAGCCGGAATGCAAATCCACGAATACGCTCCCCTGAAAATCAAACGAGCTCTCGTCGGGCGCGGCAGAGCCGGCAAAGAACAAGTCGCCTTCATGGTCCGCGCCCTCTGTGGGCTACGCGAAACCCCGCCGTCGGATGCAGCCGACGCCATCGCCTGTGCTATCACCCACCTCAACCAGGAAACCCATGCTCGAAATACACTGGCTCGATAAACTGACCTACGAAGACGGCCTGAAACTCCAGGACGAAACTATGCAAAAAGTCCGCAGCGGACAGGCCACCGACACCCTCCTGCTCCTCGAACACGAGCCCGTTTACACGATCGGACACACACAGGACCGCTCCAGCCTCCGCAGCGACACACTTCCCCATCCCGTTCATACGATCAATCGCGGCGGCCAGGCTACCTACCACGGACCCGGCCAGTTGGTTGCTTACCCGATTCTCAACCTTACGGAAATCCAGCGCGATCTCCACCGCTACCTTCGCTTTCTCGAAAAAGCGATCCTCCAGACTGCTGCCGACTTCGGGCTAACCGCAAACCTTTCAGAAGGCTTCACCGGCGTCTGGATTGAAAATCGCAAAATGGTCTCCATCGGAGTCGGCGTGCGTCAGTGGATTTCCATGCACGGCATGGCATGGAACATCACTCCGGAATCTCTGAGCGGATTCACCGCCATCACCCCCTGCGGTATCGGCGGGGTGCAAATGACCTGCCTCGCCAATGAAGTTAAAAAAGAAATCAGCGTCCGCCAGGTGGGTGACGCCTTCTCTGCCAACTTCCGCCAGGGACACGCCGAAGCTAAATCCGCAGGAAATTTTGAAGCAGCATTTTCCCTTCACGAGTCAGAACAGACTCGGGATGAAACTGCACTCCGTAAATCGGAAGCTCCCGGTGCTGCAGCCCCATGATCTCACCCTCTTTGGTCTCCGCCGTGATCTCCAGGTCCTTTGGAAAAGTTTCCCTCTTCACGATCAGCGAGTGGTAACGTGTCGCGACAAAAGGATTTGGCAAGCCCTCAAAAATCCCCTTTGAATTGTGCTCAATCGGCGAGGTTTTTCCGTGCATGAGACGCTCTGCCCGCACCACCTCGCCGCCATAGACATCACCGATGCACTGATGCCCGAGGCAAACACCGAGGATAGGAATCTCTCCGCCGAAGCGTTCAATCACCGACCGGCTCACTCCCGCCTCCTTTGGCGTGCAGGGGCCTGGTGAGATGCAGATTCGTGACGGCTTCAGCTCCGCAATTTCCTCCAGGCTTATTTTGTCATTTCGCTTCACGAGCAAATCGGTCTCCCCGAGTTCGCCAAAATACTGGACGAGATTGTAAGTGAACGAATCGTAATTATCGATAACGAGAAGCATGGTTTTTAAATAATCACTTTAAAGTTTTGGCCAGGCCGACTGCACGCAGAGCCGCCTTTGCCTTGTTGACAGACTCCTGGTATTCCCCCTCCGGTGTCGAATCGGCAACCACTCCTCCGCCGGCCTGAACATGGGCTTTGCCATCTTTCAAAACAACCGTGCGCAGCGCAATACAGGAATCTAAATCTCCGTCGAAACGAAAATACCCAACTGCTCCTGCATAAATACAGCGCTTGTTTTTTTCGACTTCGTTGATGATCTGCATCGCCCGTACTTTTGGAGAGCCGGAAACGGTTCCTGCCGGGAAAGTCGCTCGCATCACGTCAAAGGCATTGCGCCCGCCCGCGAGCTTTCCGGTGACGTGTGAGACGATGTGCATCACATGGCTGTAATGCTCCACGGTCATAAAATCCGTGACCTCGACCGAAGCAAAATCAGCAATGCGCCCCACATCATTGCGCGCCAGATCGACGAGCATCAGATGCTCGGCACGTTCCTTCGGATCGGCCAGTAAATCTTCTGCCAGAGCCTTATCCTCCGTCGCATCCGCACCACGCTTCCGAGTCCCTGCAATCGGGCGAATCTCGACAAGCCGATCCGTCAGTCGCACATGCACCTCTGGCGAACTTCCCACAATCGAAAAGCCCGGCTCACAACGCAGGCAAAACATATAAGGCGAGGGATTGATAAAGCGTAGTGCCCGGTAAAGGTCCAGCGCATCACCACCAAACTCAGCCGAAAAACGCTGCGACGGAACAAACTGAAAAATATCTCCCGCACGGATATACTCTTTACCCCGTTCGACCATCCCGTGGTATTCCTCCCGCGTCGTATTGCTCCGGGCATCGGGCATTTCTCCATCAAACTGCGTCGGCAAAGGCGGACAACTCACCGCCTGCGACAGTCGCTGCTGCACCTCCCCGATACGCTTTTGTGCGAGGGTATAAACTTCTTCCGCAGTGCCGCCGGACTGCCCGGTAATTTTTGAAAAAACCTCTGCCAGTCCGCCGGATAAATTTTTTCCCAGGTCCTGCGGCAGCACCGTTGCAACCAATTTGATACTCCGGCGATGATGATCGAAAACCAAAATTACCTCCGGAACCCAAAAAAATAAATCGGGTACACCCAGCGAATCCGACGGAGCAGCTCCCACAGTCGGCTCGACCCAACGAATCGTATCGTAAGCAAGATATCCGACAGCACCGCCCCAGAATCCCTCAAGCTCGGCGTGACGCCCGCAACGTAACTCCGAAAATAAAATCTCCAGCTCCTTCAGCGGATCGGTCTCGCTTTTATAATTCACCGCTTTACCCGCTGCGTTGGTAAAGCAGACATCATGTCCGTGAGCAACAACCTTTAGCTGGCAACCGCAGCCGACAAAGGAAAGCCGCCCTACGAGATCATTCTGCTCGGCAGACTCCAGCAAAAAAGCCGGAGGTTCATTTCCCAGTTTAGCAAAGGCCGAGGTTGGTGTCTCGACATCGGCTACAACCTCGGTCCAGACCGGCGAAATCCGATTCGATGAAAAATCCGATTTAAATTTCGACAGACTTGGAAAAAAACTCGATGCCATAGGAGTCAGTAAACTTCAAAACACGCACCGAAGCCCGGCGCCGCTTATTTTTTTTCTATTCAGAACTGCACCTTTGGAGCTTCTTTTTCGGCTGCCTCAGTGACTTCAAAAAGCTCGGCTTGGGCAAATCCAAATATCCCGGCGATGATGTTGCTCGGGAAAACTTCGCGCTGCGTGTTGTAGGCCGTCACAGCATCATTGTAAGCCTGACGCGCAAAGCCGACTTTATTTTCCGTCGAGGTCAGCTCCTCCATGAGCTGGGACATTGTCTGGTTTGCCTTCAGGTCGGGATAAGCCTCAGCCACGGCAAACAAGCGCCCCAGCACACCCGTGAGACCCGACTCTGCAGAGGAAAGAGCGGCCATTGCATTTGGATCGCCCGGATTTGCCGCTGCCTGCTGGCCGGCGCCGACGGCAGCATTGCGAGCTTTCATTACAGCCTCAAGCGTCTCGCTCTCGTGCTTCATGTAACCCTTTGCGGTTTCAACCAGATTCGGAATAAGATCGTAGCGACGCTTCAACTGCACATCGATCTGTGCGAAGGCATTTTTAAAACGATTACGCAGAGTTACCAGACCATTGTATTGCCCAACTCCGTAAAAAAAGATGAGCAAAGCGACAACAGCCGTTCCAATCAGAAAAATAAGACCTACACTCATGTGAGATAAACTGCCCTCTCCTCCCCACAGTGGCAATGCGAAATGCGTAAAAGTACCTCATATTTTTGAGGCTCTTTAAATAAATCCGGCTTACCAGGCACGAGCCTTGCGTGAGAATTTCCTTTTGGATTTAAGACGTTTTTTCAGGACAACATTTTTTAAGACAAAAAAACATCCGTTGGCTTTGTCCTGACGGGTATTTGGACAAAAAAAAATTATCTGCTGCGCCCTTTGCGATTCGCGTGTGCCATTTCCCGCTCGACTTCGCGGAGCTCGGTTCGTTTTTTCAAATCCTGTCGTTTGTCAGCGGCGACCTTTCCTTTGCCAATACCGAGTTCGGCTTTCACACGCCCTCTTTTCCAGTATAGACGCAGGAGAACCAGAGTGCGCCCTTTCACCGTTACTGCACCAAAAAGATGGTCGATTTCGCGGCGATGCAGGAGAAGTTTACGCGGGCGCTTGGCCTTGTGGTTTTCGTGACTGGCCTTGTCGTAAGGCTTTATGTCCACACCATACAGAATGGCCTCGCCCTTTTCGATACGTGCAAAGGCTCCCATCACGGCAGCAAAGCCCTGGCGCACGGACTTAATCTCCGTCCCGGTGAGAACTATTCCCGCTTCGAGTTTTTCCTCGATCGTGTAATCCCTGAAAGCCTTCCGATTTGTAACAATATCAGATGACATAAAACAGAGGGATACGCGGGCTCAGCGCCGCCCGCAGTAAGATTCAGGAAAGATACTGAACTTTTGCGGGCTTGTAGGAAAGTTTTCCCTGGATGACTTCGTGCAGGGCGGTATCAGCAAGGCCGCAGCCAAAAGGAACATCCACCATCGGACGACTGCCGTTGCTCAAACGGCGGACACGGTGGCTGATGATGTTGACGAGAATTTTTTGCTCCGGAACAACCTTCAGGGCTTCTGCGATAAGTGCGCTATTCATAATTATGTGGGTAAAACTTTGCTTTGCCTGTGAAAGGAAGCTTTCAACTAAAAAAGGCTGCACAGGCAATCAAATGGACTGGCCTTTCTACATAAAACATTGCCAATGTCAAGCCGTTGACTGGACAATTGAATTAAAAATACAAAAAAAAGATTGACTCCCCGCAGCAAAGAATGCATTTGGAGCGCGTCCATGCTTACTTTTCCTGCATTCACATTACTAACTTCGGCCCTTCTCGGTGGCGTCTGGTGGGCCTGTAAAAACGATAAAAGCTCCTGACCAGGAGCGATTGTAATTTCTCTCCGCTGCACCAAGAATCCGGCTCCGAAGCTACGGCGCCGATCAACTGCATGACCTCTGATTTAATCATATATTCTTGGGATCTCACAAAATTTGCCCGGACTTTACCATCCCTGCCGCAGGGTTTTGAGTGGGAGGAAAGTGACAAGCTCAAAGATAACACGGCAGGCATCATCGAAAAGGCTCTGCTGACCGACAGCTCCATTCTCTCTGCAAGGAAGTTTTTTGAAGGCTATCTGGCTGCCATGAAAGCTCTCTTTCAGCTCAAAGAGCATTCGGCCCGCCTGATCACTCTCACCCATGGTCCCCGCATTATCGGAGCTTCTGTTTTGCAATATGCACCAAATGCCAGTCTCCACCTCTTCAGCGGCCCGTGTATTTTACTCGAATATCGTGGGCGCGGACTTGGCAGTCTTCTTTTTCAAAAAAGCCTGACCGCCCTGGCCGAACGAGGAATCGAAACCGCACGAGGTGTTTGCATGTCCCGATCCACCCTGCAAAAATATCTGTATCCAAAGTACGAGGGCACCGCTGAAAAAAATTCTAAAATTGCAGACTCTTTAAAAATTTCCGATTCAAAGTCTGCGAAAAATCCGGGCAAATGCACCTTTCTTAAAAAGAAAAGCAGTCAGAAAAAAAATACCTTGGAATCCACGGTGTAATACGAGTCAGCCGGGAATATTTTCCAGCATCTCGGAGTTGGTCGGGTATTTTTTCATGAAAAAGATGAGCCGCTCAACGGCTTCGATCGGTTTGTGTCCGGCCAGTCCTCTGCGGATGACGCTGATTTTGTGAAGCGCATCTGCTGAGATAAGCAATTCTTCACGACGCGTTCCCGACAGGAAGATATCAACAGCGGGGTATATCCGCTGGTCACTGATTTTGCGGTCGAGAACCAGTTCCATATTTCCGGTTCCTTTAAACTCCTGGAAAATGAGCTCGTCCATTTTGCTGCCCGTTTCGATCAATGCGGTTGCAACAATGGTCAAAGAACCCGCTTCTTCAGTATTTCGGGCCGATGCAAAAAGACGTCGCGGAATTTCCAAAGCCCGCGAGTCAACGCCGCCGCTCATCGTCCGGCCACCGCTGGCCCGGGCGTTGTTAAAAGCCCGACCGATACGTGTGATCGAATCCATCAAAAGAAATACGTCGTAACCCATCTCGACCAGGCGTCGGGCGCGTTCGATGGCGAGTTGAGAGATGCGAGTGTGGCTTTTTATGTCGCTGTCGTTCGAGCTTGCGAGCAGCTCGGCTGTCGGCAGTTCACGTCGCAGTTCGGTGACCTCCTCGGGACGTTCGTCAACGAGCAGGACGAGGAGTTTTATTTTTGGATGTTTTTTGGCAACCGCTTCAGCGATGTGCTGGAGCAGGGTTGTTTTTCCAGTGCGGGGAGGTGCCACAATGAGGCCGCGCTGACCTTTTCCAACCGGTGCCATCAGGTCTATTACACGTGTTGTAAAGCGGTCGGGAACGGTTTCCAACTGGATTTGTTCGATTGGATTAATTGTCGTCAGCTCTTCAAAAACAGGCAGGTTTTGAAAATCTGTTGGAGGGCGTCCCTCGATTTCCGTGAGTTTATAAAGCTGGAGTCCACGATTGCCGCGACGAGTTTCTCCTTTTATATACATTCCGTCGCGGAGGCCGTGCTCGCGAACCACTTCCGGTGTTACAAAGACATCGTTTTTAGACTGTTCATAGTCCCGGTGTGACTCTCGCAAAAAACCAAATCCCTTTCCGGAGACCTCCACGATACCTTCCGCAAAAACAGGCTCTGTTGGTTCTTCCGAAGAATCATTTGATTCAGCGTCTCCGGGATTGTTCTGAAAGTCATCCTGCATTTCGTCGGAGCGGTCTTCAAAGCGGCGATTGCGACCACGGAAGTTGCGGTTTCCGCGACGTCCGCGACGATCCCGAAATCCGCGTCCGCGCTGGCGTTCGCGATTTTGTCCCTCTGTTTTTTCATTGGGGCTGTCCTGTGCTTTGGGTTCTTTGTTTTCGTCCGCAGTCTCAGTGTTTGCCACTTCGACTTCTGCTGCAGGCAGCTTTTCTTCATCGGATTTACGTCGGCGTGCAGGACGTTTTTTTACAGGTGCTGTTGCTTCCGGTGCAGCATCAGACTTCGAGTCCGGAGCATCCGGGAGAGGCTCGCTGTCTTTTGCCTTCGTTTTTTTGCTGCGGGTAACCGTTTTTTTTGCGGGCGATTTAGTTGTTTTTGCCCGGCGACGTGCTGGTGTTTTTGCCGCTGCTTTGTCGGGCGACTCTTTTGTTTTGGAAGTCTCCGATTTTTTAACGATGTCAGGAGAATTTTCGGGAGTGCTTGAATCGGAAACAGAGGAGGTGTCTTTCATAAAATATATGTCCTTAAGATAAGTAGGTTAAAATTTTTTAAAAAATCGGGAGACCCTTTCGCAAAAAAACGAAAGGAGAAAAAATCAGTCAGCAAGATTTGAGTGAGTGGTTAATACATCGCCATTGTCTTCGAGAGCATCAATCAAATCGCTGTTGTTTCGAATGACGGCTTCATCTGCCGGGGAGATCGGAGTTTCAGCGATAAAACTCAGACGTTGGTTTTCGATTGGGAGATCGGCTTTTCGGAGAGCCTCGCCGATGGCGTAGAGCGACTCCGGAGGGGTTTTTACAAGATAAAATTCCGTGTCGTCTTCGTGGTGGCGCTGAAAATCTTCTCCGCCCGCCTCGATAAGAAGCTCCAACAGGTCTTCTTCGTTGATTGCCTCGACCGGAATCATGATCTCTCCACAGCGGTGAAACTGAAAGGCAACACTTCCGGAGGTCGCCAGATTCCCTCCGTGCCTGCCAAAGATATGGCGCAGGTCGGCTGCCGTGCGATTCCGGTTATCGGTCGCAGCCTCGACCAGTACGGCCACGCCGCCCGAGCCGTAGCCTTCGTAGAGGACCTCTTCGACCGCAGTGGCCGAGAGTTCGCCGGTTCCTTTTTTAATTGCACGCTCAATATTATCATTTGGCATCGATTTATCGCGGGCAGACTGCACCGCAGCGCGGAGGCGCGGATTAAAGTCCGGATTTTCCCCGCCAAGCCGTGCTGCCACGGCAATTTCCTTGGAAAGTCGGGAAAAAACCCGGGCCCTGCGAACATCGACGACCGCTTTAATGTGTTTAACTTTCGACCATTTGCTGTGGCCGGCCATATCAAATCAAATTCTAAGAGTTTAGGGTTACGAGATAGCGAAAACTGCCTGAGCGCAAATGCGGGTTGGTTTCAGTTCCCGAAAGAAAAGTTAATCAATCATTCGACAGACTCACGAATACGTGGCTGACAAACCTGTTTATTAAAATGGGTTGAACAAGACAAATGGATCGACAAAATCGAACTCTGGCAGTGCCGGGGTGGTAAGTCGAAGGAATCGAATGAACACACTTCTGTTCAACCAACAGGGCCACACTTTGGCAGGAGGGCTGTTTTTGTCAATGTCGAAATACTGCCAAGGACCGAACATCTTTTAAAAAGCTGGCTTGCCCCAAAAAGCAAAGCGGCGTAAGCTGTTTCCGATATGTCAAACATCTCCTCGGAAAACTGGCACCTTCGGAAACATGAAGACAAATCCATTTTTGGACCTGTCTCCTTCAAACAACTCATCGAGTGGGCACGCTCCGCCCAGATCGCTCCGCACGATATGCTTTCGGAAGACAAAGAGGTATGGACCAAAGCACCCATGCTCCCGGAACTTGAAATGGACTGGCTTGTCCAGCTCGGGGATGAGTTATTCTACGGTCCCACGACGCCTCAGGCTATTCTCGAATTCCTCGCTGCAAATGAAATCTCCCGGAGCACAACTGTCATCAACTGCAAAGAAGGAACGGAATGTAAACTGGGAGATTGTGATTTTTATCTAAAAGAAGATGAGAAATCCGGCCCCTCCGGCAGCGTGGTAAACGAAAATCTGCAAAAGCGTATCCGCGAACTCGAAGAAAATCTGGCCGCTGCAGAAGAAACTATCCGTCAGCTCCAGGCCCGTATCGGCTGATTTTGAGGAGTCCGAAGCTCTTCAGGGTACATCCGGAAAGCTGCTTTTCGGCAGAGAGGCCGGACAAAATTTTATGTTGTAAATGAGGTTTTCGGGTGCACCCTTCACTCAAAAGCTGTTCGGAAACGAGGTTTCGCTCACACAGGATTTTTTCAAAAAAGGGGTTGTCAAACCGCCATGTGTTTATAGATTGCAGCCGACTCGGGCACCGTTCCGGTCGTGTCTTCACCTAACTACATATTGAAATCCTTTATTAGTATAGCAGGTATCATCTGTTTCAGCCTTGTTTCCGGCTTCGCAGACAAAACTCTTCCGGCTTCAGATCAGGCCGTTTTCTCTCTTATAAAAAATGTCCGTACGACGGCCTACAGCACGGGCCCAAAACATAATGGCGGCTTCGGAGCAAAGAATGCCCTGGGCAAACCGCTTCGTCGCGGTGAGGTTCGCTCTGCCGCAGCAGACTGGTCTCGCTGGCCGGTTGGCACTTTGTTTCGCATTGTCGAAACCGGACAAAAATACATTGTGGACGATATCGGCAGCGCAATGGTTGGTACGAGCACGATTGATCTTTTCAAGCCCACCGAGAGAGGAGTCCGTAAATGGGGGGCGCGTCGTGTGACCATCGAAATCCTGGAGTGGGGAAGCTTTGACAAAAGCCTCAAAATCCTCAGTCAACGCACGAAATATCGCCACGTTCGGAAAATGGTCCAAAGCCTGAAGGCCTACGACGCACTTTAGGGTG
>JBKEBM010000010.1:0-29413 GCA_047973165.1 Chthoniobacterales bacterium | reverse complement strand
CCTGGATACTTGCGAGGGCGGGACGCAAGATATGTCGTCCGTCGCCAACCGTTATTAGAGAGATATCATTCGGAATGTTAAGCTTAAGCTCGGCACAAGTATCATAGACTTCTTCGGCAAGCGTATCTGATTCAAAAATCAGAACGCTTGGGCGAGTTGGGCTTCGCAGGTATCCAATCAATGAATTTCTGACAGAGCCTTCCGAAACTTCGATGGCAACTCCCGCATTTTCCCGTTTTTCCAGAGCAACTTCGCGTTTAAACCAATGCTGTAGCTTTAACTGATATTCGGTAACTGCGCTTCTTAATAGGAGTCCAAATCGCATGTGTCCCAAAGCACTCAACCGTCGCACTACGGTCCGCATTCCTTGCGCCAAGTCAATTTCACATGCAGCCCAAGGTATTTCGCCAAGT
Organism: Chthoniobacterales bacterium; assembly: GCA_047973165.1. Taxonomy (GTDB): domain Bacteria; phylum Verrucomicrobiota; class Verrucomicrobiia; order Chthoniobacterales; family JBKEAD01; genus JBKEAD01. The sequence continues at coordinate 29,000 of JBKEBM010000010.1, read as the reverse complement.
TGATAGTTTCCCATGGTAACGAGCGGAATTTCGAGGTTGCAGAGATTGCGGTGCGCCAGTTCATCATAATCCCCTGAAACGATAATTCCTTGAACCTCTCTGTTTCGTAATGGGGAGGGGAAATTTTTTTGGTGAATATCCGCAAGACTCGTGGAGACGTAGGTGGATCGCCAGTCTCTCAGGGCGATCCGATTCGCTACCCCCTGAAAGCTGCGACTGTAAGCGGGATCATCGAACTCTCTATCTACGAGAAGGAAAGCAATTGATGAGATCTTTGTGCCGGTGGAACCACCACGTCTCCTGGCTTGTTTGGGCCTAAGGTCAGGACGATATCCCAACCTTTCCTGCACCTCCCAAACGCGACGCTTGGTCTCAATGCTGATCGCATGATGATCCCTTACCGCCATCGAGCTTGTCGAAACGGAAACGCCCGCGTGTTCTGCAATTTGCTTTAAAGTTGGGGTGGTCATTTTAATTTAAATAAAAAATAGCTGGAAATATTCAAAAATGTCAATAAAATTTATTGTAATTTCAATGCTTTCGAAAATTTCACAATTATCAGACGACGTTCTGAGTTTCCGTCAAAGATCGGGACGATGGGTTTGGTCTCAGGAAAGCCCTACAGCTTTTAACGTATGGGCTTGGGCTAGAAAGTCATTCAAGTGGACGGATAAAACACAGTGCAAATTACGGATAAGTAGCGACTTACGGTATATTGCCTGGTTAAATGGCAATCGCATCGGATTTGGCCCGCCAAAGCATCATGCAGGAACACCGACCATCGATGTCTATGACCTCACAGGAGAGATACGATGTGGTATGAACACTTTCGTCGTTCAAGTTTATAGTCTGGGACGACAGCAAATTAGCTCTTGTATGCCTCAGCGTGGCGCGCTCTGGGTGATCTTTGAAAATGAAACTGAATACGTTGTTTCGGATTCCTCCTGGAAAATGAGACTCGATCCGGGTTACTTGCAGGACGTCGCTTCACGAGGCGAAGTTCAACCACCGAGTGAGCATTATGACGCTCGTTTAGGTTTGGGCCGTCCAGAACTCGAAGATTTCAATGACGTTCTTTGGCCTTTTGCTCATGAACTAAGTGGGAGCCACTTTGAAGAAATGGAAGAGCGTGACATTCCGTTTATGACGGCGAGGCACCACGCGCCCGATCGCATTGTCGAGAGAGGAGTTGCGACTTTCCCTCAAGCCTATCTCGACATTCCGGCCCAGGATCGAGCGCGCTCTCTGGCCTGTTCCCAAAACCTCCCAGACAATCAGAGTCAAATCCGTGAACTGAATTGTAAACATTATGCTGTCGAGTTTGATGCAAACCAGCTTGCGAGCAATCAATCGCTTTACGCACTCTTTGATTTCGGACGAATCTGGACAGGATATCCTTACATTTTATTAAAAGGAGAGCCAGGTACTGTTGTCGATCTGAGCTATTCGGAGGATATCAAGGCCCATCGCATTCGGCCTGATAAAAGTATAGCCTATCATGACCGGATCACTCTAGGTGACAGCGAGTTTGAACACCGAATCACTTGGCCTAAATGTTTTCGTTATTTGCAGCTCAATGTTCACGGTGGGAGGGTCGAGGTCAAAGATCTTGCCTTGGAACGCAGTTCTTACCCCGTTGTCCGAAACGGATTCTTTTCGTCAAATTCTCCGGTAATAGACCAAGCGGTAGAAATCAGTCTTCATACGGTACAACTCTGTATGGAAGACTCCTACATGGATACCCCATGGCGGGAGCGCGGCTCCTGGCTGGGTGACGACCTTATCAAGGCGCAAACGGCATACACCTACTTTCAAGACTACGCTTTAGCTCGTCGTTTCCTCATTCACCATGCCCGCGGTCAGAACTCCGACGGAATGATGCGCGGAAAGTATCCTGGAAACGTTACATCCGATGTATCGACCTGGACCCTCCGATTTCCTCCCTCCGTGCTTGAATATTGTGCCGAAAGCGGTGATTGGGACTTAGGACAAGAACTCTGGCCAACTCTTGAGAGAATTTTTTGTTGGCTAACCTCTCTTCAAACCTCTTGCAATTTGTTTCAGGCTCCACCAGTGCACATAGACCAGCATACTAATCGCTATAATTTCATCGATTGGGCTCCGATTGATATGCGCGGTATTAATTCTGCATGGAATGCTTTTGCTGCTGATTGTCTTAGATCTCTCGAAACCATTGCTCGAATGATTGGAGACAAGATGAAGGTGCAACAAATTTCCCTGCTGAGCAGCTTGCATCGGACAGCGTTTCAAAAATTTTTGTGGGATGAAAAGCGAGGTGTATTTGTCAACGGTCTCATCGAGGGCAGTCAAACGCAGAGGTGGGGCTGTCAGGAAAATTACCTTGCGATCCTTTATAATCTAGCAACTACAGAACAGACTACCCGGATCATCGAACGCCTTCGGCGTGAGGATATAACTAAGACTTTTCATGCGAGCTCTGAGAATTTCGATGAGGAGCTACCGGGACTTGGAAAGATTCCGACGGTTTCCATAGCGCGAAGCAAATATCGCTGGCCTGATAATCAGATGGTGCCTCTAGGTACCGCATATTTCGCTGGTTATATGCTCGAAGCACTTTGCAAATGCGGGCTCTTTATCGAAGCTCAACAATTCATCGAGACCCGCTGGGGCGAGTTCTCTCGGCAAGGTGGCACCACTGTGTGGGAAACATGGAACACGGACCAATCCCTCTCTCACGGTTGGTCTGCCTCTCCAGCTGTCTTTGCCGCTCGACACATTCTCGGAGTACAACGTGCTGACGAAACTGGCGACATCTATCATATTCTTCCGCGAATCGACGATTATACTTCTCTGCGGGGTCGAGTTGCAACTCGTGTTGGCATAGTCCAGGTCGAATGGTCCGAGAACATTCTGTGCGTGAATGTTCCCTCAGGAGTCAGATTTTTTTCTGGAGTTCCGAGCGGACGTCTCTTCCTCGATGGAAAGATCGTCTCGGAACCCCAGATCATTACTAAGCATGGCATCTCCTATTCTGTTGTCGAACTATCGGCTGGTAGCCATCGACTAGAGAGAATCGCGTTAAAAGTTGATTAACGAAGTCATCGCGATGAGAGCGATCAGCAGGCCATCCAGAATGTAAACGTCTTGATTAAAACCATCTTTCCGCTCGGCAGGCAACGTACGGCGGAGAATATAAAAGGGTCCTCGTCGATATGAAAAATGGCGAGGAGGCAACTCCCAAAAACGATCTTGGGCCGTTGTTGAAGAGGCTAAGGCAGGCGCGAGAGTAGACACAGGACGAGATGGTTCTGCAACTGGCAGGCTTGGCTGGGCTTGTGATCGGAGCAAATATGGCCAGATCGAAGCCCAGATGATCCGGATGACGGATTTTCAGATCCTTTATTTCGGCCGTCTGTTTGGGAATGAGTTCAAGGAAGCTTTTTGGCGCATTCAACTTCGAGCGGTTTGGGATGCGGCAGTGGAAGTAACTTTCCATTCATAAATCCCGCCCTTTCCGGCAATCGCCGTGGCAGACAAACGCTCCGCCACAAAAGGCAACTCCGCAACCCGACTTGGACAGCTCCCTAAAACTCAAGCCCATAAGCCTGCAGGAAATTTTACAAAACCTCCAGAGCTTATAAGATCTATACGATCTGTATAAAACTAGTCATCGCTACCCAGAGTTCAATAAAGGCATAAACGGAGGGCAGATTACTAACCCCAGCGACTCATCCAATCTGACCACAGCTCAGGAAAGGGGTGCCATTAACATTCACTTCGCTGACGTCTCAGCTTAAATTACTCCGTATCTGGCTCTCGAACTCGAGGTAGTATGGCTATTCCCCAAATACTAACACCAATAATCCAACAAACAGCAGCATATATATAGTGGCTGATTTGGTTTTCAGGTAACCAGTCAGCAATCACACGAGTCAGCATTGCTAAAAATAATAAACCCATCAGAATACGAATAGAATATAATGGAGCTCGCAACAGATGAGATTTTCCACTATGGCCAAGCATGACACGAGTGGAGACGACAAGTGTCAGAAGGCTAAATCCTGAAATGAAAACAACATGTAGTAAGGCAAACAAATGCTCCGGCCAGACAATCAAAAGAACGTAGCCAATCGGTATCGAAACTAAAGCGATTCGCAAAGCCAAAGCCATGGAACCCATATTAAAACTAGCTCGATAAACAGGAACTTCACGAAGGAAATATAATAGAATTGCAAAAATACGTAGTCCATACCCCAAGCGATATTGTCCCATGGACTCACAGATGAGACTTACTAATACTGTTACTCCACAAAATAATGCAAAAGCCGCACGCTTTTTCCATTCAGGCGTGAAACTCATCGATTCCGCCAAGTCCTGCCGACTTGGAAGACCAAAAAAACGAGGAAGAATAAAGGCTCCTACTCCCATAATCGGCAGTAGAAGGTAGGCCTGATAGAGTAATAGTTGGCTCAAACGAAAGGTTGACGCAGGTAAAATGCTAGAATTTATCTCCCAAATCACTTGCATCGCTGAACCCGTAAGGGCACTCGCCATGCCCAAAAGAACCAACACAAAGGCTGGAGGCGGTATGTCTTTGCGCATTCGGAGACGACGCCCCAGGGTAAAAAGCAAAAAGCATATATTACAGATAAAAAGTGAATCAGCAACAAGCGGCTGCCCTGCATAATGAAAGACCGTGATCAAAACCTGGCAAACCGCAAAAAAAAGCGTTTCATAAAGTAGCAGGCGAGGAACGTCTAGCAAACGAGGTAAAGCTGTCCCCAAAAAACCTAATACGAAACAAGTCTCAAATCCTTGAATCATAATACGTGCATGGATTTGTGTCGGATAAATTGAAGACAGGTGCCAAAAATAAAGTGGCCATATCGCTACACCAAATATTCCAATCAGAACTCCAAGTGGAAAAAGTAAACGAAAGGGCTCCCCCATAGCAACCAACTGCCAATAGCTTGCTTTAGTAGCGGAATTTGTCGGATCAGATACGCTTGTACTCATGAAAATTGTAATCGAGCAGATTTAAAAACACATTTCAACTCGACACAAAGCAAGATTATAAAAAATATGACAATTATCGTCGTCTTTCGCTAGTGCTTACCCCAAAGAGCACAAGTAGCTACAAAGTAGATGAAAATGCCACCGGGCAGCTTTTTCTTGCAAAAAAATTAAATAAAAACACAACTCCAGCCACAGCAAACAAAGGCGTTACCCCAGGCTCAGGAATTATGACATTATCAATGATGGGTATCGGATAGTAATTTGCTCCTGCATTTGTATCCGGAGTATAAAACTCTATATTCGCAACCGGAGAGGAACTGGAAATAAAACCCATAAAAGCGCGATTTGGACGCGAAAGGGTAGTCAGCGAACGCGTATCCGTCGAACTATCCTGTAATGTTATAACAGCCGTCATCGTTCCTGTTACGGCTCCTGTATTGTATGCCGCAAGCATCACATCTGCGCCAATATAGTAAATATCTTTACTGGGTGTAATTCGAATATACTCCCCATAGTATCCACCCACGGCAACCGCTCCAGAGTTCCAGTTATAATAAGAGGGCGCATATCCCGGACTGATAGCCGAGAGGTTCGTTGGTGCATTATACTCTGCCTCACCGATAGTCATACCGTTGATATTTATATACCCACCCGGAGGAGGTAGGGTATTAAAAGTCTCCGTAAAAGATGCAGCAATTGCATCAAGGAAAAGTGATTTATCTGTGTAATAAGAGATTGCTCCGAATATATTACTACACAACAGAAGGAGGGAACCAACGACGATGTATTTTTTCATAAACAAGGCTCCAAGACACTTAGCTGATATTACACGCCAGGCGCATGTAAAACGCCCCAAGTTACGCATTAAAGAGCTAAGTGATTAAAAAGGCAAGCATTTTGATAAAAATCAAAATGCTTCACCCCAAACAGGTAAACTTTTTATAAAAGTATCTGCTTTATCACCCTGTCCCGATAGGCTGATTTGAATATAAGCTTCAGGGTTGTAAGAAGGTATTTCCACAAAGTCTATTGAGGCATCTTCTGCATTAGGTAAGGGAGTAGAACTTATCTCTGTATTATTTTTTGGAATTGGTCTTAAAGTTTACGATGCACTTGCTGGGAGGAGTCGAATACTTCGACGGGCAGTTTGACGGATACCCGCCTGGCCATCACTCTGGCCCAAAGCGCAGTCGATCACGAAGCCACGCTACTCAACTACGCCGATGTAACCCAACTGGCGAAGGGATATACTTTTAATTCTGTAAAGTAAGCCTGCTAAAAAGCGACAACCCCATTACTTCTCAACGCGCTCGATAGACGCACCGACGAGAATTGCAACCATGTCTTTTAAAAGCTTTTCCTGGTCCATACCACCATCCTTGACAACGGTAAGATAAAGCGTCGTCTCTCCATTAAAAAAACGTGCTGCTCCCGGTTTGTCGTTCAGCGTGAAAACCATCACATTTTTAGCGCGTGAGACGGAGTCAAAGGCCTTAAAGTCGGCTGCCTCAATATTTAGGGTGGCTCCAAGGCTGGCAATCATCGAGTCTCCATTTTCCCGATGGATAATTTCCATGCTGACCATCGTTTTGATGGCAGGATCCATCAACACGGGTCCGGTTGCACTCCACGCAGCATCGGTCTCGGCAGTGGAAGTAACTTTCCATTCATAAATCCCGCCCTTTCCGGCAATCGCCGTGGCAGACTTTACTTCCGTTTCTATTTTTGTTTCTGCAGCAAAAACTGACAGGCTACTTAAGGTGAGAATAAATGAAAAAACTATGGTTTTGTACATAGGTTCTGATACAGGCCGGGGCTTGTAAGAAAAGTCAATAAACAATGAAAAAAGATCGTCCTGATCCCTCTCTGAAAACAAAAACGCTTACGCCTTCTCCAACTCAATCGCGGACCCCATCCCTCCGCCGACGCAGAGGCTGGCCAGACCGGATTTAATGCGATCCGCTCCGATCTGCTGTGCCAGATGGGTGACCAAACGCGCCCCGCTTGCCCCGACCGGATGCCCCATGGCAATAGCTCCGCCATGCGGATTGATACCTCCGGGATCAACCTCCAGCTTGCGCACACAGGCGAGTGCCTGGGCAGCAAAAGCTTCGTTGATTTCGACCTGATCGTAATCCGACAGGTTCTTCCCCGATACCTCCAAAAGTTTTTGAATTGCAAAAACAGGACCTATTCCCATTCGTGCGGGGTCGCAGCCGACCGAGGCATACCCGGCAACTCTCGCAAGTGTGGACCATCCATTTTTTTCAACTGCTTCACGGCTCGCAAGCAGCAAAATCGCAGCACCGTCATTGACTCCCGAGGCATTTCCGGCCGTCACGCTTCCTGCCGGATCGAAGGCCGGTGAAAGCCCGGCCAGGGCCTCGGGCGTTGTCTCGGGACGTGGATGCTCGTCTTTTTCAAGCTTCGGATGCGGGGCAATTTCAGCAGAAAAAATCCCATCAGCGACTGACTTTGTATGACGCGACTGCGAGGAAAAAGCAAAGTCGTCCTGCTCCTGGCGACTGATAGAAAATTCCCGGGCCAACGTTTCCGCCGTCAGTGCCATGTGCCCGTGACCAAAGGAGTCAATCAATCCGTCCTGGAGCAGTGAGTCGATAACTTTGCCGTCACCAAGCTTAATACCGCTGCGCATCCGTGGAAGCAAATGCGGGGCATTGCTCATCGATTCGGTGCCGCCACAAAGAATGACCTCCGCATTTTCCGCCTCGATTGCCTGGGCACCAAGGGCGACCGCCTGCATGCCGGAAGCGCACATCATATTAACCGTAAAAGCGGGTGTCGGAGTCGGCAGGCCCAGCCCCACACCGACCTGACGGGCAATATTCATTCCCGCACCGGCGGCAAGCACATTCCCAACGATGACCTGGTCGATTTGTGAGCGGTCGATGTCAGACAGGGCTGCGCCTCCGGCGTGGCATGCGAGGTCAACCGCACTGCAACGTGAGAGCGATCCAAGGAAGCGCCCGAAGGGAGTGCGTTTAGCGGCAACAATAAAAATTTCTCGTTTCATATCTCAAAGTGTTGAAGTTCCATGGGGCGGACGTCGCTTAGGATCGGGCGAAAATCCATCAGCGCAAGAACCTGGGATTCCAGATCGATTCCCGGTGCGATTTCGATCAGCTCCAGGCCGTCGGGAACCAGACGAAACACCGCCCGCTCTGTCACAAAGAGCACGGGGCATTTTGACTCGACTGCGAGTGGACCGCTGAAGGTAATCTGCTGAACTGCCTCTACAAATTTTTTATTTTTTCCTTCTTTCAGAATGCGGAGCTGGCCGTTTTCAAAAACGGTTTCGAGCCCTCCCGTCGTAAAAGTGCCGCAAAAAACGATTCGCTTTGCCGTCTGAGTGATGTTTATAAATCCGCCCGCTCCGGCGAGCCGATTGCCAAAACGCGAGACATTCACGTTGCCACGCTGATCGATTTGCGCTGCTCCGAGTGCCGCAAAATCCAGGCCGCCACCATTATAAAAATCAAACTGCGCGGGCTGATCCACAATCGCATCGGGATGAAAAGAAGCTCCAAAATCCAGCCCTCCGGCAGGAACTCCGCCGATGGGTCCGCTTTCAATCGTAAGAGTCAGCCGATCCAGAAACCCTCGCTCTGCAGCAATCGCACCGACCCCCTCCGGCATACCGATACCGAGATTTGCAATGTCACCGGGCTGCAATTCCTCTGCCGCCCGCGAGGCAATAATACGCCGGGGACCCGGTGGCAGCGGTGAGAACGCCTGCTGCGTCGAGTCCGGTGGCGAAACAAAAGCCGGATTCAGTTTTGTCGCAAAAGTCTGATCGTGCTCGTCGTCTTCAATATGCACGATTCGATCGACCAGAATATTCGGCACTTCAACCTGATGCGGCGGAATCGCTTCGTTCAGCAAATGCCGGACCTGCGCAATCACAATGCCACCGGAATTCCGAACGGCCTGAGCAATCGCCAGAACTTCTCCGCTTATGACCTCTTCGCCCATCGAAAGATTTCCGCGCGGGTCTGCCGCTGTCGCACGAATCAGGCCGACCTGAACAGGAAAGGCGCGGTAAAGCAACCAGGGACGCCCCGAGATTTCCACACGCTCGACCAGGTCCTCAGTCGTTTGGGAATTTATTTTTCCACCCTCATGAATCGGGTCCACAAAAGTGTCGAGGCCGATCCGCGTGAGTGTCCCCGGATTACCTGCTGCGATGTCGCGAAATAAATGGCAGATGACCCCCTGCGGAAAGTTCCATGCTTCAATTTTATTTTCGATGGCCAGTTTTCCCATCGCCGGAGCCAACCCCCAGTGCCCGCCGATGACTCGTGAGACAAGCCCCTCGTGCGCGAGGTGATTCAGGCCGCGCGACGAACCATCGCCCTGCCCGGCAGCATAGACCAGAGTGAGTCCGGTCGGGTTTCCGGAAGAGAGAAAGCGTCTTTCAAGAGCGGCTGTCAGAGCCTCGGCATGCGCCGCTCCTACAAAACCTCCCGTGGCAATCGTGCTGCCGTCTGCAATCGCAGCGACGGCTTCATCTGCCGTGCAAAGTTTCTCTTCGCGCAGTTTTTTCATCCGATCCAACCGCCATTCACATGAAGGGTTTGCCCGGTGACATAGCTGGCGAGCGGACTGCAGAGAAAAAGAATCGCGTCGGCAATTTCGGAGGTCTCAGCAAAACGTCTCAGCGGAATCTGCTTCAGCATATCGTCGCGAGCCTCCTCGGGAATTGATTTGCCCATTTCTGTGAGCGAGACGCCGGGAGCCACGGCATTTACCGTGATGTCGCGCCGTGCGAGTTCTTTACTCAAAACTTTTGTCAGGGCGACAACCCCCGCTTTTGCTGAGGAATAATTTGCCTGTCCAAAAAATCCCACCGTTCCCGAGATCGAAGCCATGTTAACAATTCGTCCGTGATCGGCCAGTCGATCTGCCGCTTCTTTGCAGACGTTGTAAACGCCGGTCAGGTTCGTTCCGATCACGGCATTCCAGTCGTCGTCGGACATTTTGCGAATGCTTTTGTCGCGAAGAATGGCGGCATTATTCACCACAATGTCCACCTGACCGTGCTTTTCGGCGGCCTTTTCAAACATTACGGCGACAGAACTCCGGTCACGCACATCGCCCTCGATGGCCGAGCAGTTTTCACCAATCTCTCCGGCCGTTTTTTCCGCAATCGCTTTATTGGCTCCCGCACCTTCCTCGAAGTAAGAAATAAGAACCGAGGCACCGGCTTCAGCAAGGCGTGAGGCAGTTGCGCTGCCAAGTCCCTGACCACCACCGGTTACAATGGCGGTCTTTTTTGAGAGGTCCAGAGAAATCATTTTGTGAACCTAAAAACAGCCTGCAAAGAGTCAATTCCAAATTTTTTTAACTGAAAATTTATTGCGTGCTAAAGGTCTGTTTTTGAACAGAGAAAGCCACAATCGCTGTCGCTTCTCGCAGGGAGGTTTCATTAGTATTCGGACAGGAAGACTTCCTATACCTTCAACTCGGGCTTGCAAACCGCACGCTTTGCGATAATCCTTTACAAAAATAATACTAATCCCTAATTCCATATCAATTACTATGAATTCCGATAAAGATAATCCTAAACCTCTGGTTGCCAACGAGGCACTGAAGGAGTCGTCCAATTTCCTGCGTGGTGACATCCGAAAAGACCTTGAGGATACGACGACAGGTAATATCAGCCACGACAGCGGTTTGCTGACAAAATTTCACGGAATGTATATGCAGGATGATCGCGATCAGCGGATTCCTTTAAAGAAAGCAGGAAAGGAAAAGGCCTTTGCCTTCATGCTGCGCGTGCGTCTCCCGGGCGGCAGGACAACACCCGAGCAGTGGCTTACTTTGGACCGCCTGGCCGATGAAGTTGCTTCACCTTCTTTGCGTATTACGACGCGGCAGACCTTTCAGTTTCACGGCGTCCTCAAAGGAAATATCAGAAAACTCGTCCAGGGAATGCACGAAGTTTTACTGGACTCCAGGTCGGCCTGCGGAGACGTAAACCGAAACGTCCTTGCCCCGCCCAATCCGGAGCGCAACGCCATTGCCCAGCAACTCTACGACCAGGCCTGCGAATGGAGCCAATACGCCCTTCCGAAAACCAACGCCTACCACGAAATCTACCTGGATAAGGAGCTGGTCGCCGGCGGAGAACCCGAAGAAGAAACCATGTATGGTTCGACCTACATGCCGCGTAAATTTAAAACCGCTTTTGTCCTCCCGCCGGAAAATACGGTGGATATTTTCGGCCAGGACCTCGGCTTTATTGCTATTGTGGAAGACGATACACTCGTCGGTTACAACGTCACTGCCGGAGGCGGTCAGGGAATGAATCACGGAAATCCTGCGACCTATCCACGCCAGGGCGACATCCTTGGTTTTATCCCGGTTGACAAAATGATCCCCGTCGCCGAAGCGGTGCTCACCACACAGCGCGACTACGGCGACCGCACAAACCGCAAACATGCCCGACTGAAATACACAATCGACGATCGCGGGCTGGACTGGTTCCGAAGCGAGGTGGAAAAACGTGCCGGCATCACTTTTGCTCCGGCCCGGCCTTTTGAGTTTACAACAATTCAGGACCCGCATGGCTGGCACGAATGCGCCGACGGAACCTGGTTCTACGGCCTGCACATTCTCAGTGGCCGCGTCAAAGACGTGCCGGGCTGGCCAATGAAAACGGCCCTGCGTGAAATCGCACAAGTCCACACCGGCGACTTCCGCCTCACTCCGTGGCAAAACCTGATGGTATCCGGTGTTCGCACCGAAGACAAAGCTGCCATCGATGCGATTCTCGAAAAGCACGGTCTCACAAAAGAAAATCTTCAGACCGGACTGCGCCTCAACGCGCTTTCCTGCGTCGCTCTCCCCACCTGCGGCCTCGCACTCGCAGAGAGCGAACGCGTGTTGCCCGAGATTCTTGAAAAACTCGAGTCCATTTTAGAAGAAGCCGGGCTGCGAGACGATGCCATCAGCATCCGCGTAACGGGCTGCCCCAACGGCTGCGCCCGGCCCTACCTCGCCGAAATCGCACTCGTCGGACGCGCACCTCGCAAGTATGCACTCTTCCTCGGTGCCCGCTACAATGGCACCCGCCTCAACCGCCTGGTGGCACCGAGTCTCACCATCGACGATGCCATCGCCATGCTCGAGCCAATCATCAAACGCTACGCCATCGAGCGTGAAGACGGTGAAGGCTTTGGCGATTTTTGCGACCGAGTGATTTTACCGGCAGACGCCACGCTGCACACTCCAGGGAGCAATCCTCTGACAGTCCCCGAAAAAGAACCGGCTACGGCTTGATAAGCCCCGGGATCGCTGACTCGTAACTCGGGTATTGCAGTGTCCAGGCGAGCTTTCGGAGTTTCGTATTCGAAACACGCTTGTTTGTCCAGGGGCGTTTGCGAGATGCGTTTTGTGTAAATTTCGTCGAATCCGGAGCAGGCCGGATCGCCTGGGCGAGTTGTGCATAAATTTTCTGAAGCTGGCAGGGCGTATCATCAACAGCATTGTAAATGCCCGCTGGCACCCGCTTTTTCAGGATAAAAAAAATGCTGCCTGCCGCGTCGTCGCGGTGGATTTGATTAACCCAGCGCGAACCTTCCCGCTCCGTGAGAGATTTTCCCGCCATGAAATTTTTGAGGTGGGCCGAGCGACCCGGACCGTAGATTCCACCTGGACGCAGGACCCATCCACCGCTGGCAAGAGCGAGTGACTCGGCTTCGAGAAGTATTTTTCCTTTTTCGCTTTCGGGGTTGGTCGGAGAATCTTCCGTAACGACCTCTCCGGCACTTTGGCCGTAAACCGAGGTGCTACTGGTGAAGAGAATTGGCGTATCCGGCAAAGCTCTCCTCAGATTTTTTAAACCACCCAAGTATAAATTTCGATAAGCCGCAGTATCTCCGCCCCTGGTGCTTGCGGCGAATACAACAAAATCCGGCAGCAGTTTTTTCTCACTTAGAACAGATTCAGTCTCAGCAATCCGTGTGACATCCCCTGAAAAATGCCGGATGGAGCTTTGCTCATCGGTGCCCCGCCGACTCAGCGTGCTAACATTCCAAACACAACTTCCGTTCCGGAGATTATCAGAAACAAAAAGATCGGCTGTGACCTTGCCAACAAAGCCACAGCCGACCAGTAAAATGTTTTCCACTGTTTGGACTTAATGGAAATTGAATCGAAATTTCATCTTATTCCGCTTGGCATTATTTTTGGCCTTGCGGCGTGCTTTTTGGATCGGAGTTTCAAATGCACGCAAACGACGAACCTCATCCATGATTCCTTCTGCGTCCAGTTTGGACTTCAAACGCTTGAGTGCGCGATCAATGGGTTCACCTTTTTTAACGATAATTTCTGGCATAAATTCACCTACTTTCTTCCTTCCTCAATGAAAGGGGCACTGAAACTAGTGATCCCGACCAACCTTGTCAATTCCGGAAAAATTTTGACAGAATTTAAACATAAAAAATAACGGTAACTCTGTCTCTAAATCGAATTTTAAGGCTTAAATGCATTATTCTTCAAAAAAAATTCCCGAAAAATAAGCTCTGATTTGTTCGCGCTGCCGGGGTGAAAGAGGATGTCGAAGAAGATTTTTCAGAGTATTCGGAGAAAAAGATTTCGCTTCGGGAGACTCCTTCGAGAAGTGATTTATTAAAAAATCGGCATAGCTCAGAGCGATGGCAGCGTTTTCAGGATTCTGTTGCGATATTTTTTTCAAAAACTGAAAGGCTTCCTGTCGGGCACCTCTTCGAACCAGTTCACCGGCATGGTTTGCGTAAAGTTTCGCCGCAAGTTCCCTCGCCTCGGGATACGGGAAAATCGTGAGTGCCTGTTTCCAGATTTTTTCAGCCCGCTCAATTTGCCCAGTTTTTACTGCACAGGTGTTTAAAATTTCGGCACCTTTTGGCAGCACAGCCAAGGAAGGTTTGTTCTCGAAAAGTTTAAAAATGGCCTCCTGCCACTGCACTAACAGAGAATCATTTGTCGCCTCTTCGGGATTCAAAAACCGCTCCAAAAAAGCAACCTCCACTTCCTGGCGGACCCAGTCCGGGAGCTTCTGAAGAAGTTCATCGTCAAGTGCAGCGAAATGCTTCGGCAAGCTTTCTCCCGATTTGTCCGCAATCTGTGCACGTTGCTCTTCAGCAAAAAATTTGCCCAGTAAATCATTTGGGAGTTTATCATCCGGAATGAGGAGAGCTTCTTTCAAAAATTTCCGTGCAGAGTCTTTGTCGCCCGCTTTCAGAAAATTTTCGGCAACGAGAAAGAGCAGGCTGTGTCGCTGTGCTGCGTTGGACTGACCTGCGCTCTCCAGATAAAGTTCGGCAGCTTTTGAAAAATTTCCAAACGTGCTTTCGCAGGCAGCCAGGTCCTGAGAGAGCCCGGGTAGCACCTCCCGCAGGATTTGTAAATCAGCCAGGGTGTCTTCCGCAGCTTCTTTTTGACCGCTTTGCCACAAGGAGTTTGCGAGTTCGAGACGGAGCGACAGATTTGCCGGAGCAGCAGCCAGGCGTGATTTTAAAATTTCAGTGACGAAGGCGGGCTGATCTTCTTTCCTGCAAACCTGCAAAAGTTTTTCAGCTTCTGCAGCCTGCAACTCCACTTGCAAAAACTGATCCAGTATCTCGCTTGCTCTCCTCGTATTTTTAAACTCGAGATAGTATGCCAAAAGCACGAGGCCTGCCTCCCGCACCCCCTTCCCGGAGTCCCAGACGGCCAGCAGGGATTTTTCGATGTCTGACACTTCATCTGATTTGTCTTCGTGTCGTGCACGAGTCAGTTTTTTACCCTGGAAGTGCAGCCGGAAATTTTCCAAAGAAGCATTTTTTTTGAACAGGGAAGTTAACTCAGCCTCGGCCTGTCGCCGTTGATCCTCCGGGAGCTTTTTGTCCAGTACCAGAATTTCCAGATTTTTAAAAATGACCGTCGGCGGAAAAAGAGTGCTCATTTTTTCGGCAAAACGAAAGGCCTCTTCGGGATGCCCGGCGGAGAGGTAAGCAGAAAGCAAAAGCGTGCCGGACGAAGCAAACTTCTGTGGATGAGACAACAGAATATGCTCTGCAAAACCAAAAGCCTGCGCCTGCAACGAGGTCTCCTGAAAAAGTGTAAGGTAGTTTGAAAGAACGGCGGAAAACTGTTCCGGCAGGAGTTTTTCGGAAGCCGACTTCAGAACTGTTCGCGTCTGTTCATAGTCACCCAGATTTGCGGTCCAGGTGATAATAAAGTTTGCTGTTTCGGGAGTGAGCCTGGCGGCCAGCTGTTTTTCGCGCATGGCGATAGCCTCTCTGTAATCGCCACGCCACCAGAGAAAACGCGATTCCCAACCGATGGCCTGTTCGTCCTGCGGATCAATAGTAAGAACCTCTTTCATCGCATTTTCAGCCTCCTTCAAATCGCGTGTTCGCAAAAAAAGTAAAGCTCTCTGAAAAAACAGAGTCTTAGGTGAAGCAATGTCCGCCAGTGGCTGCTTTTGCTCCAGGAGAATCGAGTTCAGCATCTTTAGCACCCCTACGTCAGACAGGGCGTAAGCATTTTTGTAGCACTCCTTTAATGCCGTTCGCATCTTGTTGGCAGAAAGATCGATGAATGAAAAATCCATAGCCACATCGTAATCTCCCCAACTGTGAAGAATTTTTGAAATATCGTTGTGCTGCTTTTCGGAGAGCCTGGAAACGAGATCGATCGACATGCTCCGACGTTCTGCCACCGAAAGGCTTCTCAGTCGTATTGCATAAAGCTGGCAGTCCAGCCAGTTGTAGTCCAGCTCGCCTGAAAAACCCTGGAGTTCGGCCAGAGCCGGATCCAGAAAGCGCACAGACTCCGCAAGTATTTCCATTGCCGGCGGGCAATTCCATTTATGAAACTGCTCAACTCCGGAACTGCCCCACTCGGCGAGAGTCGGGAAATCATTTCCAAAAGACCCGGCTGTAAGGAGCTGGTCCCGCAGTGCGTTGATCTTCTCTTCGAGATATTTGAGTTCTGTTGGCGCCTTCTCATTTCGCGTTTTCAAAGCCTCTGTCAGAACACTTTCCGCACAGAGAGAAACGGATGCTAATGAGCTATCCGATGAAAGAGCTTCCTTTATCTTCCACTCCCAGGCCTCACGCTCCTCGGGTGTAATAACAAACCAGCGAATACGCAGGATGTGCAGATTTGGATCTGTAAAATCACCGTTCAGCGCCGCAAGAGGCAAAGCCGTAATACGACGCACTGCTTCCAAATCATAATCCAGCAATGCCCATTCGGTAACTGCAAGAATAGCCTCGGAGCGTTCCTGACCACTCAACGAGTCTAAAGCAATTTCACCGATTTTCACTGCTGCATTCCGGTAAGAATTTTCTGCCAGAATCTGTGCCACCGGCCAGCGCAGAACCCTGGCGATTTGGGCATCCGCCTGCAATGCCTCCTGCAATGCCTCAGCATCAAAACGGGTGTGAGAACGCTGGCTGGCCGCTGCTTGTCCCAGGGAGGCGAGAAAAATATCCACCCATTCGGATAAATTATCTCCGGCAAGTTTTAGCGCCTCCAGGGCATACTGCCATTGATTGGAGAGAGCTGCCATTTCGAAAAAACAAATCACAGCATCGTAGTCACCCGGGTCTCTTTTCAGGTGCAAAGTAAGCAGGTCGAGAGCACGCTGCCAGCGAGCGAGTGCCCACAGACCGGCAATGCGTTCCTTAAAAGTGGCAGCAGTTCCCGGTTCGGGAAGTTGCTGCGGGTCCCAGCGAAGAAGCCATTCCTTTTCTGCCGGAGTATAAGAAACCATGCTGCCCACGAGCTGAATCATCTCATTTTGCAGGGCAGGCGGACGAATATACTGCGGGTCCAGAAAGGTTTTAAAAATTTCACCACGTTCCCGGGACCAGCCACCGCTGTTTCGACGGAGGTAATAAACTTTATTCGTCACCTCGCGAAGATGTGCATCATTACGATCAAAAATTTGCGGAAAGCTCGCCTGGTCAACTTTATCAAATTCAGCTGCAGCAAAAAACGGACTCAGCAAGTCCAGAGATTTTGCAAATTCACCAGCCTGTTTCCAAAAAGAAGCCAGGCGAAAAATATCCCGGGGTGAAGCAGGGATAAGCCTGCCCTTTGCCTCCAGCACTTCAGCAGCCTGGCGGAAATTTTTTTGCTTTTCATAAAAAATAATTGCTCCTTCGAGAATCTCCGGATCACGCGGGAAACGCTCTGTAAGCCTCTCCCACTCCTCTGCAGCATCAGCCCCATCAGCCGCTGCAGACTGAATTTTTTGAAGCTCAGTCACCGCCGTATTTTGAGAAAAAGAAGTTCTCGGATTTTCCTCTCTCACTCTCACAGGTTTAAAAACCGAACCCGATACTTCGCGCTCAAGCAAAACGCGAATAGTCGGGTCCGTAATTTCATTCATTGCGCTGCGATAGAGTGCAGTCGCATCGTCAGTCCGCTGAAGACGGCGCCAGACCTTTGCCAGTGGCCGGATAAACTGCACCTTGTCTCCGTCGCTGACATCGGAGGATGACATCATGAGCTGATGAGCTTTTTCCCAGCTTTTGGCTGCATCGAAATAGAAGCCACCCGCTTCTTCTGCCAGAGCGAGGTCTTTCCACAACTGAGGGTTTTGAGGATCGGCCCCAGCGAGATTTTTGAAAATTTCCACAGCTTCACCCGGCTGTTTGTCGGCCAGAAAAACCCCGGCAAGCGCACGTTTATAAGCAAGCGCATTTTCCGGATCGAAAGTTTGAAGTTTTTTATAAAGCTCGATGGCGTCAGAGTAACGCTCCTGCCCAACAGCCAGCTCAGCAGCCTCAAGATGCAGTGGAACGGATCCCTCAAAACGAGCTTCCTTCAAAGCCTGTCCAAGCGTGCGAGCGGCCTGTCCGGGTTGCTCATTCCAGCCCTGCCAGCGTGCGAGTCGAATAAAGTCCACTGTCGTTGCCGAGGGTTGCGAAGCCGCCTCTGTAAGCTGATTCAAATAACTTTGCATCTGTTGGCCCTGTTCGGAATCGCTTTTTGGCAGGATGTTTCGCAGGTCCAGAGCTGTGCTGACAGGGGCAGCAGAAACACTTTTATCAAGTCTTTGAAAAAGTCTGAAAAGACGGCGATCCAAAGTCGCTGAAATCATTTCGGGCTGCTCTTTAAAAGAACCTTGCAGCCAGTCCGCAGCAGCCTGCGGATCGTTTGCAGCGAGTATGTCACTTTTTAAAAGAACGGACTCTTCGCGCAGAGACGGACTTCCGGCAAAAGTGAGCGACTTATCCACCCAGCTCACGGCGGGAGCGAATTGCTTACCCTCAAATAATTCCCGTGCAAGACCCAGAGTGAAGACATGCTTCTGCAACGGATCGGAAATTTTTTTCAGCCACGCCTCAGCAAAAGATACAGCTTCTTCAGGTATAAACTTTTGTCGTGTCTGAAAAATTTTAATACCGGTTTCGGGGCTGGCCGGCATTTGCTCAAGCAGGTCTGCAAGGAGGCGATGCAGATAAAGACTTTTCGCTGTTTCGACAATGCGCTCGTATTGAGAGGAGTCTGCAGACACTCCGTGCGCAAGTTTCCGGAGAGTCTGTGAGGCCTCATCCAGGCGATCCAGACGCGTCAGAAGGTTTGCACGTTTCAATTGAATCTCCAGCGAATCCGGTGTGGATTTCAGAATTTCGTCAGCGAGAGTGAGAGCTGCTGCTGCATTGCCCTGCTGGTCGAGTGCGTCGAGAAGTGCATATTGCAGTTGCGGGTTAGCCGGATTATTTTCAAGAGCCGTTTGCAGAAGACTGACCTGCTGATTCGAGTCCTGTTCATAACTCTCCGCAAGAGCCAGCCACGCCGCAACATCCTGGGGAGTTTGCCCCAGTAAATATCGCAAAAACTCCTGCCGCAATTCGGGCTGATCCTGCGTGTAAGATTCAGCCAGCACATAAAGTTCGGAGCGACGGAAATCCTCCGCAGAAACCAGGGAAACAGCTTTAGCAAGCAAATCCAGCGCGCGGGGTAAGTCACCCTCTGTGGCCGCTATAGACGCCAGTTCCCGCTGTGCTTCAAAGCGTTCGTCCGGCGATTTGGATTTTCTCAGGGACTCCCAGATTTCCTGAGCAGCAGGGAAATTTTCCTGCCCGATAAACCAGGTCGAGAGCGGACGACGAATACCTGCTGGTAAAGCTTCGCCGGCGGCAGGCATCGCCTGGTCGATAATCTGCTGAGCAAATTCAGTATTTTGTTTTTCCTCCGCAAACGAAAAAACTTCAAGCCAGACAGACAGCCAAAGAGGATCGCCATAGGGCAGCTCGCTTAGTAGTTGCTCCGTATTTTTTTGAAGATTTGCAATGGCATCCGGAGCATCCCCGGAACGTGCTTTTTGCAGGGCCACGCGAAACTGCAAAGCGAGAAAAGTTATTTCACCTTCGGATACAGGCAGGAAGTTTTCGGAAAAAATCTGAAGTGAATTTTCGGCCTCCTTCAATCCATCGGGTGTGCCTTTCTCCAAAAAAAGTGCAGCCAGAGGCAGATACCAGCGCAAATCGTCTTTTGCATATCCGGAAAATTTTTCCACAAACCAGGCACGTTTTTCATCATCAAGACTCTTTGCATGCCCCATGAATTTTTGAATCTCCTCCCAGGACTCCGGAGCGGCTTCAAGTGTTCTTAAATAATACCGATCAACCCGATCCTGAGAGAAAGCGGGGGCGGCAGTTAAAAAAAATATTCCCGTCGCACAACCTAAAAACAATCGTGTGCAAACAGAAATAAACATGCCGATAAGGTAGCTAAAGACGCCTTCGAGGCAAGACCAGGCATAAAATCAACGTTGGATAAAGTGCTTCAACTAACGCAGGTTATTTATTAAAGCTTTTCAGGAGCGAACGAATGGCTTTGGCCCTAAGGTATCACTTCTCCAGGTCCCATAATTCTGAATTCCAGTCCACATTACAATTATGCTCTCCAAATGAAGCCAATTTTCGGACTCTAAACCTCCAATTGCATCCAAACGCTTGCTGCAGCAGCACCGTCATATTCATCCGGTGGAGCTTCGTAATGAAAGCTGTATTTGCGACCGTTCTTAAGCGCAGCAGCAGCTCCGATACTTTTCAAGTCGTCAGAAGAAAGAGCAGAGTGATTTGTTGATAATAAAATCCATCCCTGCTCGCTCGCACATTGAACCGCCCTGTCTGCAAGCTCTTCAAAATCATCTGCCACACGAAAAACCCTCCCCTTTTCACCACGCGAAAAAGTGGGCGGATCAAGAATTATTATATCAAATTTACTCCCCTCCCGACACAAACGCGGCAGACGACGCATAACGTCACAACGCCAAAAACGGTGCTTGTTCTGCTCTCCTTTCGTAAGTTCGTTTAAAATGTAATTCTCTTTCCCCCAGTTCAGAAATTTTGCCGACAAATCCAGATTGGTTGTTCGTAATTCCGGGTTAGCCTGCGCCGCAGCAACAGAAAAAGCACAGGTGTAAGAAAAGCAATTTAGCAGACTGCTTGCGCCCAGGCCTCGGACTTTTTCAGCTAAAAAAAAGCGATTCTTACGCTGGTCACAAAACAGACCCGTGGAATATCCCACTTGAAAATCTACCCAAAACTTCAGCCGGTTTTCCAGTACACACACACGCTCGTTCGGCTCCCGTCCATCCAGCAGCACGGGTGTATTCTCACGCTTTGCACCGATAACCAAACGCCGGAAAAATACGGCTTCGTATGGTGATTCTGAAGCCCGATTTTTTAATACTTCAAGTAACTGCAGAGCCTCTCTTTCCTGAGTCGAGGAAATTACATAATACGGTCCGTAACGATCAATCCAAGCGGTTGAAGAAGTATATATCCGGTAAGCCGTTGTGCCTTCAGATTCCAACTGCCGACACGCAGAGTGTGAAATCCATCCCCCACTCATCTCAGGATGCAAAAGTATCGGAATGCTCACGCAAAATCGGCACCGGGCAGCCCAGTGCGTCTGCTATAGCTCGGATCAACTGTGCCTGAGCCGGAGCAACTTTCCCATCGTGAATAACAACGTTTCCACATGCAGTCAGAATGCTCTTTTTTAATTCAAGTGAAGCCTGCACAATCACATCCAGTGCCCGCCCAACCTCGCGAACCCCTGGTGCCTCTCCCATATCAGAGGCAAAGCTCCCGGCCTCTTCTCCGAGAGATTCAATGCCCGACTGGTAACTTGCAAGTCGCTCAACAGAATCCGAACTTCCCACAAAACTCAGGGCATATAACAAAGTCGATACCGAAGGCATAAGCGGCATGAGTTTATGATAGATAATCCTCTCCGGAGGAAGCTTGCTGAAATGACGATCAAGGTGTGTCTCAACCATTTTCTGAACCATAAATTCAAAGAGATTTACCTGCCCGTCTGCCGCAATGAGAGCCGTCATAAGCTCTTTAAACTGTCGGTAAACAGGCGGCGAAAGGTTTCTCAGCCCCTGCACCGACAACTCCACAATACTTATCTCCTGCTCGGCACTCAGTTTTACTTCGTAACCCGAATAACTCAGAACTTCGGCACGAAATTTTTCCCCACCCGGCAAAGATGCGAGTTGTTTGGAACGAATCGACGCATCATCGCTCAGCAAAAAAGAAAAAATAAGTCCCTGGGCTTTTCGTGGATCGCGGCAAGCCTCACGGAAATTTTCCGGTAATGAATCCAGTAGTTGCATCGCCGCTTCGACATGCTCAGATTCCAGAACTCCAGCCTGATCCACCCAGTAATCCGCCTCAATGGGATGTGCTGCTGACGGCGTATTGCCTGCCATCTGCGGTATAGGAAAGCCCATCCTGCCACGCCCCATCCCAACAGGAAGACGGGATTTTTTTTCTGTTACATTATCCGTTTTAGGAAAAGAACTCTCTGAGGCGGCAGGCAGCATCTCAGGCGAAAATCCAGGCAGAATTGCGTCCAGCCGGACAGGAATCGGAGGATGCGTTGCAAACATCTGAGAAAAGGATGCTCCCAGTCCATTACCGAATAACATATGGCTCGTCTCCGCTGTGTGAGGAGAGGTGAGACGGCTTGTTGCATTTCCGATTTTGTAAAGTGCCCCCGCTATACCCAGTGGATTGCGGGTAAACTGAACTGCTGACGCATCGGCCAAAAACTCACGCTGGCGGCTGACCGCTGCCTGAATCAATTTTGCAAAAAAAACACCTATCGAACCGATCACAAGTAACGACAATCCGGTTGCCAGAAACAACATCTGTGAATTGTCTCTGGAATTTCTGGAACCCACACGCGCGTAAAAACTGCTCTGTAATAAAACCCGTCCGATGACAGCCAGACAAAGAATCCCGAAAAGCACTCCAATCAAACGAATATTCAAACGCATATCACCATTTAATATATGGCTGAATTCATGAGCAATGACCCCCTGCAACTCATCCCTCGATAGAGTCTCAACACATCCACGAGTAACCCCGATTGCCGCATCACTGACCGTATGCCCCGCAGCAAAAGCATTAATCCCCGGCTCCTGCTCCATAACATATATCTCCGGAACCGGCACTCCCGAAGCAACAGCCATTTCTTCCACAACATTCAGCAGACGTCTCAGGGCCGGATCGCTTGTTTGCAGATCAACCCGCTCTCCCCCCATCATACCTGCAACTGCGGCACCTCCCTTACTCAGACTGGCTGTCTTAAAAAGTGCTCCTCCCAAAACAACCGTTAAAGTAACAGCCGTAGTCCCCGCAAGTGTACTTAAATCCGTCAACGGAACACCAAGAACCGTAGTGACCAGGACGTGCAAAATTAAAATAATACATATTACCGCCAGGCCAAAAAATAAGACGAGCTGTTTCGTTTTTCTGTGTGCAGAACTTTGTCTTTGAAAAAAATCTGGTTTCTTATTCATCAGACACCTCCGTGGATTCTGTAATCTGCCCTTGTGGTGCAGCCATACTAAGAGTCAAAAAGGAAATCAAATCATTACGATATTCCTCAGAGCGAGCACCCAAAGGAACTAAAAAACCGCTTTCCGGATATATCTTTAACTGCAAATCCGAACTCCCCTTAAAAAGCTCAGAGGTTTGTTTAAGAGAACCCTTTGGCAATAATATATCATTCTCTCCACCGATGATTAAAACAGGACACTGAATTTTAGCATAAGGAATCCTGGGCGGAGCGACTAACTGCACATCATCATTCCGGGTTCCTTCTTCCCGTGGTGAAACCGGAGTCATGCTGCGCACAAATTTTATAAACCTTTCCCGGCGTTCAGGATTTTCCATCGTTTCCTTCACGAGATCGTAACGTAACATTTTGTCAGGAAACTCCTGAGTCAGATCAAAAACCTTTTCAATAAGCTCGCGTGGCTTAGGCGACTCGCTCTCACGATACATCCACCAGGCACCAACATCTCCTGTGATTTTATCCAAAGCAAATAAACCAAACGGCTGCCTGCGTCCTTTTACTTCCATAACAGGAGAAAGCAAAACAAGGCTCTGCACCAGGTCCGGATTTTCCACGGCAAGGACACAGGCCGGAACAGCTCCCTCCGCAAAAGCAAAAACAGTGACCTTTTTGATATCCAGTTTTTTTAACATTTCGCGTATCAGACGTGCCTGATGCTCAAAAAGTAAACCCTCAGCCAGTGGTGTGCGCAAATACCCCGGACGAGAAGGTGCAATGACATTAAATCCGGCCTTATACAAATCTCCGTTGAGTGCCAGCGACTGGTCATATCCACCTGCTCCTCCGTGAATCAAAAGGATTGTTGGTGCCTGTTTATCATCTTCAATAACGGCCACTTCGATGGTGTTTTTTTCCATCTCAAGAATTTCACTGCCCGCTCGAAGCTCCAGGATTCGGTCGGCCCTCCAATACGAAAACATACCGGCCAAAAGGAACAACGTGGCAACAACAACCACAACAAAGATTCCAAAAATAGTATATATGACAGTGCTAAACTTCATCCAATCAAAACGAAGCCTTATGTGATACTCCGTAGTCGCTCCGACGACAAGCCCGGGAATTGTAAATTGAATGAGAGCGGAACAGTCATTTTTCAGACGGCAGAATTTCTGCTCCCGGCGATTTTACCGCTGCCTGTGTTTCAGTTTTCCAGCGTGAGGTATAGTCACTTCCGGCGATTTTATTAGCGGCCTCCCCATCGAGATACAGTGTTCTGGTTGGAAAAGCAACGGAGAGTCCTCGTGCCTCCACGGCTTTCATAATTTTTAAATTCATCCGTTGCTGAACTTCCATAAAGTCGAGCCAAACCGTTGTCGTCGTGAAATAGTATACTAACACATCAAGAGAGCTTTCTCCAAAATCTGTGAAATTTACCAGGATAAATTCCTTATGAATATCCTCATCTTCACAGAGCAGTTTTTTAATATCCGCCACAATATTTTCCATATCTTTAGCCGTTGCCTCGTAGCTGATCCCTATCACTTGTTTAACCCGGCGTTTGGGCATACGAGTAAAATTATTGATATATTCGTTGGCCAGAACTCCATTTGGAATTGATATAAGCGTCTTTGCGAATGTGCGCACCTTTGTCGAGCGCAAACCGATAGCCTCTATCGTACCATCCACTTTATCTCCAACCTGAATCCAGTCGCCCACTTTAAAAGGCCTGTCGAGCATAATCATGAGTGCTCCAAAACCATTTTTGATAGTATCCTGCGAAGCTAAGGCAAGTGCTGCTGTTCCCAGACCAAGCGTAGCTATGATGCCTGTGACATCGTAACCCAGATTATCAACCGTTACCAGGATACCTATTACCAGTACAAAAATACGCAGGGTCTTGTGAACAAGCGGAGTAAAGCCGGCCAGCCCCTCACCATAACGGTGAGTGATTTTATTTTCCAGAACGGCACTTAAGATATCCGTAACCCGAACGGCACCCCAAACCAATGCCAGCATGATTAGGGCATTAAAGAGTTTTCCGACAAACACACTGACAGACGGAGTCAAAGGTAATAAAGAAATCGAAAAATAGATTCCTACAATTAGTATAAGAGCCGTCAGCGGCTTTTCCAGGGTATCGATAAACTGCTCGTCGAGGTCCGTTTTTGCCCGTCGGGCTATCTTAATACAGCGAACAATAATATAACGAGCAAAAACGCGCCGGACAGCAAGTGTCAGTAACAAGGCAAGAAACGAAAATAATAAACTATCAATCGGAAATCCGGCTATTTCAAAACCAAAAAACGAATGAACCTTCCGCTCAACATCAGCGGCTGCTTCCGAACCTTTCCCCGTAAGCAGAGCAAAACTTTCAGCAAGCTTTGCTAAGCGACTTCTTTCTTTTGATATATTATTTTTCGTCTCTTTTTTATCCTGAACAGTATTCTCTGAAAGTTCTGATTGATCAGGATTAACAGAAGCGGTAACCGGCTTATTCTCTTCTGCAGCCTGCAAAGAAACAGATGTCAGCATAAAAGACAAAATACAAAAAACGATCACCTCTGAGAAAAATTTCATAAAATCAAAATATATAATTACAAAAGGAGAACTAGCTACCGCTCACTCAATATCCACATCAATGTCGAACTTTCAATCGTTTTACAAATGCAATAAAGTTGCAGGCCTGTTTCTGTAAACGCTTTGCACTTCTCTCCTCAAGCTCTCCATTTTCGGAAAGCAGACCGGAAACTCGTGGCAGAAAAACACGTTCCGGAAAAACATGAGCATTGCGGTATCCGAAAATACTTTGCAACTGCTCCACCGGGCGAAGCGCACCCCACTGCCCGGCAGCAAGTCCTGTAAATGCCACAGGACGCCCTTCAAAGCTTTCGGGAAAAGGCAACATATCTATGAAATACTTTAAAATTCCTGGCACCCCTCCGTTATATTCAGGAGTCACAACATAGAGACCGTCTGATGAAAGCACAGCATCCGCAAAGGGAGCGAAACCCGCAGGCTTTTCGGCGTAACTGGTTGGCTCAAAAATTTCCGGAGGCAGCAAAAGCAAATCTGTCAATTCAGCTTCTGCTCCTGTCGCTCTCACAAAATTCAGAATATTTTGTGATATAATTCGAGTATTACTACCTGGGCGATTTGTTCCGCAAAGTATATTAATTTTTATTTTATCGGAGTTAGCCATAGAAAATTTATCAGATCAGTATTTGGAATTGTATCTCGTAGCAGCCTTCCAAAACGATGACCTTGCGGATTACACGACATCCCAGGACCTGTCCAATCATGCGTTCCTCCATTTTTCCACTTTCCGGGTACGCTTCAAAAACATCCCAAAGCGGTTGATGATGCTCGAGGAGGCACGGCTCCGGCCCGGTATTAAAGACCGCATAATGGCCTTCACGGTCACGGGCACGTGCCAGCCATTTCGCCCTCTCCACGGGGGTTTCTCCACGAACAATTTTTTGATAAGCTCCGATTTTTTCCTGAAAATAAAGCAGGAGGAGTTTAGCTGGCATGGTATTTCCGTGCAGACGGGCAGCCGAGGTGAGCACAGACAGAAGTGCCGCATTGTCAGGGCGTGGAAAGGCTTCTTCTGCCTTACGTGTAAGGCGGTATTCAAGTTCGGGGCGTCCGCGCGGGCGCGGATTGCGCCAGGTTTTCAGAAGTCCGTTTTTTTCCAGATCGATACACAGGTCTTTTACTCCCATGTAGCTCATTTTGAGCTTTGTTGATAGGGACTTTACGGGAAGTCCTCGCCCGCAGCGTTTGATTTCCTCCAGAATGGCCAGTCGTTGAGTCTTGCCGATTTTAGCCAGTAATTGCGTTGCCATTCGCGGTATTATTACATTGTGCACAAAGGCTGCAACTCCCAATATTAATCTGGCAGAGAGAGAAGACTGAAACTAATTTTTCAGAATGGCAAAGGTACGCTGGGATCCACGCTGCAAAAATATCAGAACACCTTCTCGTTTCCCTGCCTTCGTCATTTCGTTTGCAAAGTCCTGCGTATTTTTGATTTTCACATCCCCAACCTGCACAATGATATCGCCGGGAAAAATACCCGCTGCTTCTGCCGGACTATCCGGCGAGACCTCGCGCACGAGAAGGCCGTATGGTTGCTGAAGCCCCAACTGGCGTATCATTGTTGCATCCAATTCCTGAAGATTCAGTCCCAGCAGATATGCATCGGTCGGCTGAGGTGTGGGCAGCGTGTTCGGATGTTTCGTAGGAAGCTTCGTAGGAAGCTTCGTATGGGGATTAACTTGTATTTGAGGTCGCATCAATCGGTTTGAGGCGGGAAGAAAACCGCCGGGCTGCTCCTCGGTTACAATCGTAATCTCCCGACTGCGCCCTTGCCGCCCGCGCAGAATTTTCAGTTTTACACTGTCACCAACCGGACGAGACATTACCAAACGCTGAACATCACGCGTAGTGGCTACGGGTTTCCCATCGACTTCGACAATTAAATCGCCTGGACGCAGATCGCTTTTGTAAGCCGGTGTTCCGGCCCGGACTGCATTGATCAAAACACCGTTCTCAACCTGGGGAAAAAGCTGCTTCAGTAAACTCTGCTCCTGCAACCCCAGGATTGAAATTCCCAGCCAGGGGCGTATCACGCGTCCGTTTTCCACGATCTGTTTAACCACATCTTTTACCAAGTTGACGGGAACTGCAAAGCCCAACCCGCGATTCATGTTATAGATAAGAGTATTGATGCCAACGACCCGCCCGTGAATATCGACCAGAGGGCCGCCACTGTTTCCAGGGTTTATAGAGGCATCGGTTTGAATAAAGTCCACCATATCGAGGCTATTGAGACGTTCTCTCCCCTTTGCACTGACGATACCGTAGGTAAAAGTATAGGGCAGATCAAAAGGTGCCCCAATCGCAAAGGCGAAATTACCAACACGCAGAGTATCGCTGTCACCCAGCTCAGCCGCAGGTAAATCCATAGCATCGATTTGCAGGAGGGCGATGTCTGTCTTCGGGTCTGCTCCTACGAGATTCGCTGTAAAGCTCCGCTCGTCGTGCAGGGAAACTTTTATCCCCTGCTCCCGAGCATTCCGAACCACATGGTAATTTGTGACGATCAGACCGTCCGATGAAATAATAAATCCAGAGCCTTCAAAAGGAGCATCTTCCGCATCTGTTTCGGAGTCCTGATATTTTCTAAAAAAATAATCCCACGCAGTCACCGGACGATTCGAAGAAGAGTCGGCAACTTTCAAAACTTCGATCACCACGACCGAAGGGGAAGCTTTATCATAAACATCCGCAAAGGCATCGTTCAGAGCCAGAGCATTAAGCGTCGAAGGTTTTTGAGAATAATTATTTTTCCCTGTCGAAACTGCCATCTGTTGGCTTAACAAACTCCCCTGAACAAGCAGCAAAGAAGCTACGCATCCAACCCCAACCAGGATATTCATGTGACGCATGTTCAGATACTACAGAGAATTTTTTCTTTTTCAAGAATGATAAAGAAAAAAGATAAATTTACCCTCAAGGGCACCTCGAAGAAAAATAAACTTGCCCATCAAAGTGCCAGCTTGTAACCACGGATAGCGGTGATTTTTGACTGGCAAATGAGTAGTGAAAATGTAATTCATTGGCCTTCGAAACAAACTGCCTGATGGTGTAACGGTAACACAGCGCCCTTTGGAGGCGTTATTCATGGTTCGAATCCATGTCGGGCAGCCATCTGTTTAAGCAGGTTCGCAGGGACCGCACTTTGAAGTGTATCTGCATCGTTGCCAATTCCCAGGCTTTCGAGTATCTCATAGGGCACTATGTCAACTTCGAGCGTAAGCCCTCTTGCCGGAAAACCTGCTCCCTCCTCCATCCTCGTCAATCTGCCTCGCTTGCTGACGACCTTTTACAGCCGTCAGCCCGATCCGAAAATTGCTGAGCAGCGCGTGAGCTTTGGAACCTCCGGGCATCGCGGCAGTTCGCTCAGCGATTCTTTTAATGAAGCCCACATTGCTGCCATCACCCAGGCGATTGCTGAACATCGCCGCAGCGAACGCATTGATGGACCCATCTTTATCGGTATCGATACGCACGCTTTATCAGAGCCTGCCCAGGCCGTCGCCATCGAAGTGCTGGCAGGAAATGGTGCCGCCATTTACATCGCCACCGATCCGGGCTACACGCCGACGCCAGCA
>JBKEBM010000222.1:0-1789 GCA_047973165.1 Chthoniobacterales bacterium | reverse complement strand
GGACTCCCGATTTTCTGGGCCTGGCGCACGGGTAAACGTTTCATGGAAACGCAAATCGGCCCTGTTTTAAATCGCTTTCTCGGCGAGACTGGCGGGGTCTCTATTGCCTTCACGCTGCTCGCTTCACTGGTCTGGATTTTTATTCGATGATCCTTCTCGATTTTATAGCCAAGGCCGCTGCAACCTTTCCAACCGCACTGGCTTTGCACGATTTCAATCGTAAAAAAAAATGGACGTATTTGCAATTGGAGGCCGAAACGGCCAGCCTCGCCCTGGAACTGCACCGTCTTGGCTTTCAACGCGGCGACCTTCTGGCAACCCATGCACGTAACTCCTCCGCCCACCTTTTTCTCCTCCTATCCGCCCTGCGAATGGGGGTAAAAATCTGCCCGATTTCCTTTCGCCTCCCGCGTGAAGAAGCCGAAAAATCCGCAACCGCTCTCGGAGCCCGACTTGTCGATATTGACGAAATTTCAAAAACCATCCCGACAAACCAGCGTTACTCCGAACTCGGATCTGCGGCCTTTTTGCCAACAACTTATCTTTTTACCTCCGGCTCTTCCGCCAAGCCGAAAGTTGTGGTTCATTCCCTGCAGACCCACCTCGCGGCGGCCTTTGCTTCGCAATATCACCTGCCGGTAAAGCCAGGTTCCTGCTGGCTGCTTGATCTTTCTTTCAGCCATGTCAGCGGGCTGGCAATCATTTTTCGCTGCATTTTACACGGTGCCTGTATGAGCATTTGCACGACTCAGGAAGAGGTGCTGCATATTTTAAAAAATTTCCCGGCCAGCGGAGTGACCCACCTTTCAATGGTCGCTACCCAATTACAAAAAGCACTCAAAGCAAACATCGATTTGGAAAAAGCCGAAGCCATCCTCCTCGGCGGTGGACCGGTGTCTGAAGACCTGCTTGTCTCAGCCATTGAGCAAAATGCCCGGCTCTATCTGACCTACGGAATGACAGAAACCGCCTCGCAAATCGCCAGCTCTACGCGCCTCACTTTGGCCGATACCTCTGAGCCCCGCTGCGGACAGCCCCTGCGCGGACGCTCCGTCCGCATTGCCGACGACGGAGAAATCTTAGTCCGCTCCGATTCACTTGCCCTCGGATACCTCGATGTAAATTCAGATGAGTTAAAAAGCCTCCTCGCACCTGACGAGGCAGGCGAAGAAAGAGCGGGCTGGTTTTGCACAAAAGACCTCGGCGACCTCGACGAGCAAGGCCTGCGCATCCTCGGGCGCAAAGACCGCTGTTTCATTTCCGGCGGCGAAAACATCCACCCCGAGTCTTTGGAAAGCGCACTCGAATCCCTCCCCACCATCCGCCGAGCCATCGTTGTGCCCCGAGCAGATGAAAAATTCACCCAGGTTCCGGTCGCTTTTATTTCCACCAAACTCCCCCGCGATGCCTGGGAAAAAGAAATCCTTTTGTCCCTTCAAAAAAAACTACCAAAGTTCGCAATCCCCCGCCAACTGCTCGATTGGCCCACGGAAATCGATCCGACTTCCCCAAAGTTACCCATCCATTTTTTTCAAAAAAATGCAGGGTAACCGAATATAAGTATCAGCTTCCTCTCCCTCTTTTCAGCTTTCCGTTGCCAAGTGTGCGCGTGAATAATCTACCCGCGCTGTCATAGTCGCTCAACGGATCACTTCTATCCTCAAATCACGCAAGCTGCGCAGTTCTCCCCAATCTGCTCCACGCATAGCACGCGCTCCGCTCTTCCGCTTCGGACCATAGCGCTCCCGATTCGCCTCAAATATCTTCTCCACAAACGCCTTCCTCCCCA
>JBKEBM010000203.1:0-5544 GCA_047973165.1 Chthoniobacterales bacterium | reverse complement strand
ACATTTTTTTCGTTGAAGTAAGTCCCTGCAACAGGGCTGGCGGTGTCTGCACTTGGGCCGACTGCTGTCGGGATGGCGGTGTGGTTGGTGAGGGTTCCGTTTGTCGGGTCCAGTCCAACCCAGCCTGCTCCGGGCAGGTAGGCCTCGACCCAGGCGTGCAGGGCGGATTCGGCGACGCGCCTGTCCACATCGACGGACTCCCACAGGTAACCGCTGACCCAGCGGGCTGCGACTCTGTTTTGTCGCAATGTCTCAACTAACAGGGCTGCAAAGTCCCGACAGGTGCCTTCGCCTTGTGTGAGAGTTTTTTGGGGATGCCAGGCCGCTCCTTCCTCGCGCCGCTGGTAACGAAAATTTTCAAAAATCCAGCGATTCCAAAGTGTCAGCTTATCCAGCGAGGGTGCTTTATCTGCCGGAGCCAGAGGAGGGGGGAGGGGGCAGACGTCCGGGCCATCGTTTTGCAGTAAAGGTTTTAGAAAAAGTATTTCGTCGGGGGAGTCGGCGGGGGGGATTTCACGTCCTCCCTCATCGAGGAGAAAATGGAAGGGATTCTTTTCTGCAATCACCAGGCGAGCTGAAAAATTCAAAGTAAATTCGGTGAGATTTTCGGGAAAAAAACACCGGGCAATTTCGTTTTCGTAAAGGTCGCGGCGATATTGAATGTCGGCGTCTCCGGAGCAGGTGAAGGCACTTTGCAGAATCTGCACCTGCAGACCGGTTCGAGGAAAAATGCGCACGGTGTGCAGAGATAATGAAACAGGCTGCTCGTAGGAATAGCGAGCGGAGTAGGCGATCTGAAGTTGTTGCTTCATTTTTGTTTTTGGCGCTTCATTTTTACGGAGACTTTCAGATGCTGGGCACCGGTTGTTTTGAAGGTTCCCTTTACAGGAGCGGCTTCGCGATAATCGCGTCCGAAGGCTACGGTAATGTGCTGTTCGCCACACCAGCAATTATTTGTCGGATCGAGAGCGACCCAGGTCTGATCGGGGGAGAGGACCTCAATCCAGGCATGTGTGGCGACCGATCCCACAAGCACGGGTGCTTCCTTGCTGTCGGGTGAAACCGCTTCGATATAGCCGCAAACGTAACGCGCTGGCAGTCCCGCAGTGCGAAGAATACTTAAGAAAATCTGTGCAAAGTCCTGGCAAACCCCGCGTCGCTGTTTCCAGACTGTGGCCAGCGGGGTGGCATTGTCTGTCGCATTTGGATCATACTGAAAATGTTTATAGATTGCTGAGTTCAGGGACTGGACCGCTTCGCCAAAAGGGCGGGAATCATCGAGATGGCGCTTCACCCATTTTGAGGACTCGGAACTCAGCGGGATAGTCTGGCTTTGCATGATGTAGTCGAAAATATCGGTCTGGCGGCTGTTTAAAATCTGTCGTACTTCTGCCACGGGGATGTCCATTCCCTCGTCGGGGAGCTTGCGCGAAGAGGTTTTTACGCGGAGGCGGTTGATGATTTTTAGCTGCTTGTGCCGTCGTGCCAGGGAGTAAAAGGTGACTTTATTTCCAAAGTAATCCTCGTAATCAGAAGTCTCGCTGTGGGGTGAAAACAGAATCTCATGTCGCAGAATTTTCTGATACGGAAGAGTCGCTGGTGTGAGACGTGCTTCCACATAAGCCTCGCTGGCAGGCTCATCGTAACGATAGTCCGTGGAGTGATTTACATCGAAAACCATGAAAAAGAGAAGACGTTTTTGGAAAACCTGCGGAATCGGGGAAAGGTGACAAACTAAACTGTCTGTTAACTCGATCGGAGCCGGGCATTGAACTCTCTGACCTTTTCCTGGAGTAGGGAAGGGTTTTCTTTTTTTTCCTGCTGCACTTTGTCGAG
Organism: Chthoniobacterales bacterium; assembly: GCA_047973165.1. Classification (GTDB taxonomy): domain Bacteria; phylum Verrucomicrobiota; class Verrucomicrobiia; order Chthoniobacterales; family JBKEAD01; genus JBKEAD01. Next base: position 3,708 of record JBKEBM010000203.1, on the reverse strand, counting down.
GATGGAGCGGACACAGTCGCGTAGTTGGGAGCGGGCAAAGGATTTCAGAAGGCCTGCTGCTACAGAACCCGGATTGGTGAGGTTGCTGTAAAGAACCAGCGAGCCACCCTGATACGGTTTTGCAGTAAAAAATCCCTCCGAGGTTTTGATTTTTGTCGCTCGCACGAGGGACCAGCTCACCTGGATGCGTCCGTCGCTTTGTTTGGGGTGCAGGGTATTTTGGCAGGTGTAGTTTTCGTCGGCCAGGATAGGGACAGCGATGCAGTAATCCACCTCCACTTTTGTGGGAGAATGTTGTTTTGAAATTTTGGATTTCAAAAGATTCGGGATAAAGTCTTTGGCGGAATTGTAGTCAGAAAAGACAGCAAAAATTTCCTCCGGGCTGGTTGGCGTCCACGCAAAAACCGAGATGATGGGCCAGGGATGACCGGGAACTTCCTCCTCCCGCATGACAAACTTTCCTTTCAGAATGCTCTGGATTTCTTTTTTGGAAAGAGTTGCTTCGAGGGCTTTATCCAGGGCGGCCAGATCATTTGCCTGGGCAGATTCTGAAACACCTGCAAGCAGCAGGAGTGAGCAAAAACTGAGAGTGAAAAAAACTTTTGCGAACATTTTATTTTTTTAAAGAAAGCACTCCCTTGAAGCCAGAGGAATCCAAGCCTGGAATAAAAAATAAACCTGCTAAAAATCAGAAAATTACTTTGAGCCGAAGGCTTCCGGTGCTGAAAAGGGCGCAGAGGAATAAGATGGCGTTTCGTAGAAGTGACATCCCGATGCCCCACTGAGCACCCCAGGGGCCGAAGCAGGCACAGTTTGTGAGGACTCCGCGCTGCCAGGCAATCAGAAGATAGCTTGTAAAGGCGATCAGCAGCGCAGCTGCGGCAAGTCCAAATACAAAACGGAGCAGGCGGAAAAAATATCGCTGCGGTGAGAGGGCGGATGAGAGGAGTCCGAGTCCGCCCAGGGCGATTTCCATACCGGGCAGCCAGCGTGAGAGGTAATAGGCGGCATTGGCTGAGACGATTTGCGCTTCCATCAGACTGAAAAAAAGTTGATTCGGGTCCTGAAGCTTTAACACGCCTGAAAAAATGAAAAGCACCCCCAAAAAAGCGGCGACAAATCGCGGAGCAGGCTGCCGGTTTTGTCGTGACTGGCTCTGAGGAGGCGGACTCATGTCTGGCGGGGTAGGGGAATTGATTGCCGGGTGAATTTTCCTGATGTGTGGTGATTGCACTCCATCCAAAGGAATGCTAGAGCTTTCTCAACATGGCTGTTCGAAGGATTCAATCGCTTTTTTTCTTAAAAACACTCTTTTTTCTACTTTGTTTTGTCCAGAGTATTGCCTTGGCCCAGGTTTTTGAAGGCAAAGTATTGGTTCGGCCCGGGCTGATTTCAAGCCGTGATGCTGCCGTGCCGGGAAAACCTCTGCAGGTGGGGATTTTACTCAAAATGGCTCCAAAATGGCACACTTACTGGATAAATCCAGGCGATGCCGGCATGGCTACCACTGTGAAATGGACTCTGCCGGAGGGCTTCGGAGCGGGAAGTCTCGATTTTCCGATTCCTCAACGGGCGACCGAGCCCGGGGACATTCGAGTTTACAGTTACAGTGATGAGGTGCTTTTGCTGACAACGATTTCCGTTCCGCAGAAAATTTCTTCAAAAGAGGTGATCCTGAAAGCCGATGTGGATTGGCTGGTTTGTGAAAAAATCTGTATTCCTGGGGCAACTGAACTAGAATTAAAACTTCCTGTTGCTGATTCTGCGCAACCATTGAATGTAAATCTCTTTGAGCGTTTTAATAAAGAACTCCCACAGATTGATAAGCCTCCCTTCAGTATTGATTGGAAGCGTATTGAAAACAGATGGGAAATTGTTGTAACTGATTTAAATGAAGGAGAATCTGTTGATTTTTACCCTTTACCAGTAAAAAATGAAATTATTGGTCACGCTGAAAAAATCGTATCAGAAAAGGCTGGTGAGAGTATTTTGACTATTGAGTCAAAGGGTGCTCTCAACGGAGTTGTTGTGTTGGAGCATGAAGGGGATTCGATACAACGCGAGGGCTGGTTGGTAGCTTCGCCTCCTGTAAGTCCCGTGGAGCCAACAGGACCTGTAAAGGGAATCAGCCTGGGCCTTGCGCTTTTTTACGGTCTCTTAGGGGGGCTGCTTTTGAATGTGATGCCCTGTGTTTTGCCGGTGATTTCTCTGAAGATTTTTGGATTTATGCAGCAGGCGGGAGATGCTCCGGAGAAAATTTTGCGTCATGGGCTGGCATTTACAGCGGGGATTTTTGCCTGGTTTCTGGCTTTGGCTGCTTTGATTGTGACTATGAAATCGGCAGGGCATCAGGTGACCTGGGCCTTTCAGTTTCAGAACCCCTGGTTTATTTTCTTTATTTGCAGCCTGGTTTTCGTCTTTGCACTGAACTTGTTTGGAGTTTTTGAGATAGTGCTGCCTGGGGGTGCAGTCAATAAGATGGCTGGGGCAGGGGGCCGGGAGGGATATATTGGTTCGTTTTTTCAGGGTGGCTTCGCGACTTTGCTTGCAACACCCTGCACCGCGCCTTTTCTGGGGGCGGCACTGGGGTTTGCTTTTAGTCAGCCGGCTTATGTTATTTTTGCGATGTTTGCCTCTGTAGCTTTGGGGATGGCTCTGCCTTATCTGCTTTTGTCAGCACAGCCAAAGTGGATCAAACTCCTCCCCAAACCGGGAAAATGGATGGAATACGTAAAGCAATTTATGGGTTTCCCTCTTCTGGCAACAGTTGTCTGGCTGCTCTACGTGGCAGGAAATCAAAAGGGGATAGATGGTATGATCTGGCTGGTGAGTTTTTTATTGCTGGCTGCTTTTGTATTTTGGTTTTACGGGCAAATCATTTGCTCTATGCGCGGAGCAGCACTGCGCAGTGTTGTGTGTGTATTAGCCCTTATTTTACTGATCTCGGGTGGTTTTGCACTTGGCAAAAAATTTGCAAAAAGTGAATTAAATCCTGGAAATAAATCACTTGCATCGGGTGACGGGATTGCCTGGGTGCCTTTTTCTGTGAACGAAAGAGATGCTGTTATTGCTTCAGGAAAACCTCTTTTTATCGATTTTACGGCGGACTGGTGCATCACCTGCAAATTTAATGAGCGCACGGCAATCAATACGGAGGCTGTTCGTAAGCTGATCAAAGAGCGCGATATTGTCGCTATGAAGGCGGACTGGACGAACTCGAATCCGGAGATTACCGCAGCTCTGGCCGAGTTTGGCAGAGTGGGGGTTCCGTTTTACCTGTTTTATCCCGGTGATGGGATTGAGAAGCCAGTGATTTTTCCGGAGCTTCTTACGGAGGCTATTGTGTTGGAGAAGCTTGCGACGACTCCCTGATGACTTCGATTTGAATTTTATTTGTATCGGGGGTTTTGCTGAATTTTAGCAGTTCGATGCTGCTGTCGTGATTTTCGAGCAGAGCGGTGGCACTTTCTACCCAGTCGCCGGTGTTGTAGTAGGTGATTCCAGCGATTTTTCGGACAGCGGCGGTGTGGATGTGGCCGCAGATGACTCCGTCAACCTGAAAATCCTGAGCGTAACGGGCGATGGACTCCTCGAATTTTCCGATAAATCCCACGACATTTTTGACCTCGGCTTTGACAAAGGCACTCAGCGACCAGGGGCGAAGGCCGAAGAGGTGGCGCAGGGTGTTGTTGAGGCCGTTGAGTCGCA
>JBKEBM010000173.1:0-4822 GCA_047973165.1 Chthoniobacterales bacterium | reverse complement strand
ATTCGTCGCAGCCGTGTTTGAGATGGTCCGTCCAGTAATGCGCCAGATGCTTCGAGGTCAGCGCATGACCGTGCTGCTCGAGGGCGACCAGCCAGATGAGTTGCAGCTCCAGGTCGTCGTTGGGAACATCGTTCACAACAATATCGTCCGGGGTAAGTTCGAGCGGAAAGGGAACCCCTTCATACGGCATACCTATTGCTCCGGCCAGGCACTTGCCTGCCCAGCCTCCATAAATGCGGTCCTGCAGAGATAAAGATTCCGAAGAAGATGTGGGAGTATCAGTTTTCATATTACGAATTATTTTTGACCTGCTGAATGCTTTCAAGACATCAGCTTTTTATTCCGAAAAAAGTCTTACGCTTTTGGGATGGTAACAGGCCGGTTTTTGCTGTCGGAGACAAAGCTGGCGTCTAGTATTTTTTGGATTTCAGCACCACGCGCAAAGTCGGGCTGGAGTTGCTTACCCGTCTGAATCGAGCGGATAAAGCACTGAAAGACTGACGGGACGGCACGGGCTTTTTTGCTTTTCCAGATGCCCTTATCGATATCTTTGCCGATGCTGATTTTGTAATTGTCGATGGACTTGTCGGAATCGAACTCCACCGAACCCTTCGTGCCGGAAATTTTCAGAAAAAGCCGGTTCTCATGTCCGCCGCACCAGCGTGTGGTGTGAATGGAACCCAGGGCACCGTTTTGAAATTCGACATTGAGAACGGCGGAGTCGTTGGCATCAAGCGGGTATTCGCCGATGCGATTTCCCGGAGCTTTTGGAAAGGATTTGAGGCGGCAGAAAACCGACTTAATTGCTCCCACAGGAAAGGTTACAAAATCCAGAATATGCACACCGACATCGCCAAGGACTCCTTTGCTGCCGTGTTTGGTGGAGAGCCGCCAGAGCCAGAGAGCCTCTTTGCGCCAGTTGCCCCAGGCCCTGCTGATGAGCCATGCCTGAAGATAGCTTGCATCGACATGTCGAATGTCTCCGATCGTGCCTTTTTCCACCAGCTCTTTGACGGCCTGGAGAGCGGGCCAGTTACGATAGGTAAAATTGACCATATTGATCACTCCCGCCTTGCGGGCGGCAGCGACCATTTTTTTGGCATCGGGATAATTTGTGGCGAGTGGCTTTTCGCAAAGGACATGCTTGCCTGCCTTCAGGCACTGAATGGCGATCGGAGCGTGAAAGGCATCCGGCGTGACGATGGTGACAGCGTCGAATTCGACTTTGCGGAGAAGTTCTTTCACATCCGTAAATGCCTCCGGAATTTCATGTTTTTTGGAAAATGCACGAACACGTTTTTTATCGATATCGACCGCCGCAACCAGTTTGCAGCTGCGAATAGCACGAAATTGCTCGGCATGCACGTTGGCCATACCGCCGGTTCCAATAATGACAAGTCTGACAGATTTCATAGCGTTAAAAAGAAAATCAACGGTGGCCGACTGTGGAGCGAGAGGCGGCTTTTTCATCCGGAGGCAATTGCTCCAGCGGCTTGGTATTTGGTGAACCCAGTTCAGTGATATTAACTGTGGGAAGTGCCCAGCGGACGGCATTAGCGATCACTTTTTGCACCTCGGGCTGATGATAAGTCGGATAGGTTTCATGCCCGGGACGAAAATAAAAAACCCGTCCATGCCCGCGATACCATGTCGCTCCGCTTCGGAACACCTCGCCGCCGGAAAACCACGAAACAAAAATCAACTCATCCGGCGTGGGAATGCCAAAGGGCTCACCATACATTTCCTCCGCAGGAATTTCAAAGTAGTCGCCGATCCCCTGGGTAATGGGGTGGGAAGGCATCAGATTCCAAAGACGCTCCTTGTCATTTGCCTCGCGCCATTTCAGCGAACAGGTCGTGCCCATCAAAGCTTTAAAAATTTTTGAGTAGTGCGCAGAATGCAATGCGATCAACCCCATACCTCCCAGGACGCGATTTTTCACACGCTCGACCACCTCATCGCTCACCTCTCCGTGTGCCATGTGCCCCCACCACACGAGAACGTCCGTCTCCGCCAGAACGGATTCGGTAAGGCCATGTTCAGGCTCATCCAGCGTGGCGGTTTGCACGGTAAAACCAGTATCTTTGCGGAGAGCGGCAGCAATCGTTTCATGCATGCCTTCCGGATAGATTTCAGTAACTTCAGGATTCTTCTTTTCGTGCCGATATTCGCTCCAGATAGTGATTTTTGGTGAGTTGGACATAGCTTGTGAAAATGTCCGTCCGGTGTTCACTGAAACAGTTCAACTGTCAATCAATATTTATTTTCAGGAGTTCAAAAAAATTCGAGGGGCAGCCGATCGGTCACCAGCCTGGCAGCGTAATGAAATGGGTTTTACGGAGTTACCCGTTATCACTCAGAAAAATTAGTATGAATTTATTCATTTTCGCTTGCCTTTCGTATTTGACAGGTTTAACAATCCGCCCCTTCAATATTTCCCCGAAAGAAAATCAAAAGATAAAGCACGCTACCCATGCCAGCCAGAAAATCAACTTCCGCAAAGCCGAAAGCCGGTAAGAAAGTCGTCTCCAAAAAAGCAGCACCTCAAAAAAAGACAGCTCGGAAAGCAGCTCCAAAAAAAACTGCTCCAGGTGCAGGGAAATCCAAACCAGCAAAGGTCGCTAAAGCGAAGCCTGCCGAAAAAAAATCCGTAAAAGCGAAAACCGCCAAGGCACCAAAAACCAATAATGCCAGGAAGGCCCAGCCAAAGGTAAGCAAACCGGCAGAAACCAAGCCCGCTAAGCCTGCTAAACCCCTCAGCAAAACAGCCAAAGTTTTTCTTCAGCGGCAAAACCAACGCCTCCTCATTTTAAAAGACGTACTGCTCGACTCCATGCGCGAAGTAGCCAGAGACTCTCTGCGAAATCCGTCCGACGGTGGAGACTCAAGTGCCTTTGGTCAGCACCAGGCCGATGCTGGCAGCGATACCTATGATCGCGACTTTGCACTTAGCATGCTTTCCCGGGAGCAGGACTCACTTTACGAAATCGACGAAGCACTCAAGCGCATCGAACAGCAAACCTACGGAATTTGCGAAATGTCAAACAAGCCCATTCCAAAAGCTCGTCTGGAAGCCCTGCCATTTACCCGCTACACAGTTGAATGCCAGGCAGAACTTGAAAAACAAAACCGCTACCAGGCACGCCCGACCGCACCAGCCCTCTTCGGAGGATCAGACGACAACGACTCCGGCGATTCAGACGACTCCTGAAAATTCGTTAAATTCTTTGCTTCCCATACGAAGATTTTTCCTTCAGGATCTCCAACCTTTCATTTAAAGACCACTCATGCCACGAGATATTATTACCATCGAATGCACCGAAGCAAAAGCCGAAGGCAAACCCGTATCCCGCTATACCACCACGCGGAACAAAAGAAGCCTGCGGACTCCGAATCGACTGGAGAAAAAGAAATACAACCCCTTTTTAAGACGTCACACGCTGCACCGCGAGATTAAGTGACCGACCCAGCAAAGACCTACCACTATGCAACCTAAAACACCTCAACGCCGAACCAACTTTCGTAAAGCAAACCGCACCATGCCGCGGCGCCGCACGGACATTACCGTCGAAGCTATTGACTATAAAAATCCGGAAATCCTGAAACGCTTTGTCTCCGAAAGCGGCAAAATCATCCCACGCAGAATGACCGGAATGCCTGCCCACCTGCACCGTAAGATCACACGCGAGGTCAAACGCTCCCGTGCCGTCCTGCTGATGAAGTAAGCAAAACCATCCCTTAGTTTTTTAAAAAATCAACGGCTCCTGGTAAATTATCAGGAGCCGTTTTTGTATATAAACACCACTGTTTCAGGCTTCGACTTTTCGACGAAAATGACGAAGAAAAAAGAAAATCGCTAAAATACCCAAAAAAAGCGACATCCGAGGCTCAGGAATCGCATTAAAAAAAACATCATCAATCCCCATACCGATCCCTTTGTTTGAGGTATTGCCGATGGGATTAAACCACTGCAGCGTCAGCGTCTCCCCCATATCCCAGGTCTCATCATCGTAGAAAGTAAAATCATTCAGATTAAAAACCACGCGATTGGCAGGACTATACCCATCGATCTGACCCGCCACACCCGTCTGCGGAGTTGTAAAATACAAACTATGGATCGGACGAAATAACAACCCATTCAGACTATAACGAAACTCCACCGTCCTCGCTCCGGTATTTTGCCTCCACTGGACACCGGTAAAGCCAAGCGAAAAACCCGTAAACGAAGTTGCCTCATTATTAGTCAGCCGAAACTCCATCGTCACCTCGGAGGCAAAGTAATTATCCGCAATTGCCGAAAGCGCACGATCCGAAGCATTCACCGGATCAAGAGCCGGATTAGCACCCCAGTTGTATAATCCATTGGTAGCACTCGCTCCATAAGTCCTTAAAACCATGTTTCCAAAAGGATCAAAGCCCTGCTTAATCCGCCACCCCGCAGGAATCGTAGCGACAGCGTCCGTCGACGACATACTATTAAAATTTTCGCTTACCGACCCACCATTATAAACAATCTGAGAATAAGAATTCAGAGAAACGAGTAATAAAGCAAAAGCCGCCGTCAGAATTTTGGAGACAAGGCAAAAAGATACCCGCAGGCCTTGTCCCAACGGACATCTTTTCAACGCTATCTCCGGGATGTTGAACAACTCTGTGCTGAAAATGAGGTTTTCGGATGTGCCCATAAGCCAAAAACCTGAGCCAACAGCCCAAAAAATTCTATTCCCCTAAACAGGGGAATTTCAGACCCATAAAAAGAAAGAAACTTCTTTTTTCGCACGCCTCTCCGAATCAATGAGGGCGTCAGCATTCTCAGCAAAAA
>JBKEBM010000169.1:0-8716 GCA_047973165.1 Chthoniobacterales bacterium | reverse complement strand
AATATCATACGCATAAGCAGGATTCCCTGCCTGGTTGGCATTATATCTGGTGAGTGTAAACTCCATATCTTCGCTAAACGTCAGGCTCATCTCATAGTAATCACCTGCAGCCAGAGCCGCTACTCCACTGGTCGTATTCACTCCATTTACAAACATGCCGTTAATATTCATTCCGGTAGAAGTAATCCCGCTGCCGAGAGTTGCTGTAATGGTTCCTGGCGAGGTAGCAGGATAATTAAATGAAGCGATCGTAGGGTCCAACTCCGTCCAAAGAGCAAGAGCCATAGTTTGAGTATAAGTTGCGTTCATCGCGCAAATATTTATCATTAACGAAAATAATAATTTTTTCATATTGGCATTTATTTTATTTTAAGATTTATCTTGGAGCTTTTATGCAATAACACAACTGGTTTAAGAGTAACAAAATTAGTATTTACAGATAGATTTAACTCGAATAAATATCCGTATATTTAATTCACACAATTAACGCAACATAAATTTTAAAAAAAATCGCACGATTAAATTTCATGCAACAATATAAAATTATAAGAGTTCACTTAATAATGTTGCGAAAACTTCTCTCTGAAAGAATTCAAAGTGTTTTGTATTAAAGCTTGTTTAAAAAAATTTTGGGCCGGTCTGATTTTTCGGCCTTTCCGTCTTTTTTCGTTGAAATGCCTGTTTCTCTTCCCCCAACGGGCAATAACCGCTTGCCAAACCCTTCATTGACAGAAGGCCTTCAATGGAAGAGTTTTTGCGGGCTGGTAAACTTTGTGATAGAAAAAAATTTTGCTGCGATATTAGCTTGTAAAAAGTAATGAAGAAATTTTTCTCAGATGTCAGATGGAGGCAGGAACGCCTGTTCGTATTTATCGTTCTGCCAATCATCGTCGTTTTATGCTCGGGTTTTTTATTTTTTCTGCTCTATGACGACATCATGGGGACACCCAAAGTTATCATTGAAGACGATCCCTACCTGGGTGAGCTTGCGCCGCTCGCACTTGTCAAAGCTGCAGATGAGGAAGAGGCTGCACCGGAATTTGTGTCGGAACCCGAGGAGGCAGTTGTTGCGGACCCGTTAAATCCTCCTGAACCAGATCAGGAAAAGTCAGGAACAGATTCAGATACCGACCCCTCCACAAATTTAACTCTCGGGATGCAGGCTATGACCACCGGGGATATCGAGCGTGCTAAATACTACCTTGCCACTGCCAAGAATGAAGATGGTGAAGAGAGCTCTCAATTATATACCCTGATCGGAAGTGTGGCTATGGCAGAAAATGCTGCCGGGCGTGCGATCACCAGTTTCTCAAAAGCCATTGAACTGGATGATACAAATGAGGCCGCCTTTTGGGCACGTTCGGAAGCTTTGCGACGTCTTGGACGCCTTGATGAAGCCATGAAGGATCTGGAGCGTGCTCAGGAGCTTATGCCTGCAAGTATTCTTTTTAATAACAAAATTTATCTGCTTCGTCTGGAAATGGGAGAGGTCGAAAAGATCAAAAAAGAACTGGAGGAAAAGAAAAATCTCGATCTCACTACCCTGGAGCCTTCCTGGCTGGCAGCAGCGGCAGCACTTGAGTTTATCGATGAAAAATTTGACGCGGGGATAAACCAGTTAGCAAAACTGCAAAAAAATTCATCGACGAGTGACTTCAGACTGATCATTTCTGACCGCGTTATTTTATTCTTTGCCTCCAACCCTAAAGTCCGGGAATACCTTAATCAGTATGCCAGAACACAGGGAGGCGGGGATAACTCCAGGCTCAAAGAATTAGGAGGGAAACTGAACAGGTAATGCTATCCACAGCTATCCCACTACACCTAAAATGGGGTAAAAAAGCGCTTCATCCAAGAAGTTCGTGTGTATGGCGAGAAAGGGTGAGATTAAAAGGGGATGAGGCGAAAACTGAAACCAGCAGGGTCGTTTCTCTGAATCCTGAATAAGGATGGCAGGGAGCAAGGAAAAAATCCGGATAAAAAAAGCTTTTAGGGGTTAGATCTTATACCAAATCTAAAAAATACCTGGACTATCTTCTCAGGATCAGAAACAACTCGATTTACAGTCGCGACATGAGCAATTCGCGCTGGAAAATCAGTTCCTTCGGCAGGTGCGAATAAAGCTTCATAAAGAGTTCGTCCTGTAAAATCAGCTCTCTCTGCCACTCCTCAGGATCGATACTCATCAGAGTCTCAAAAGCTTCTTCAGACACTTCGTCCTCGATGCCATGCAGGTCGATATCTTCGCGTCCGGGAACCCAGCCGATAGATGTTTCACGCGCGTGGGTGCGGCCTTTGCAACGGTCGATCATCCATTTAAGCACGCGCATATTTTCACCAAAACCAGGCCAGAGAAATTTTCCGTCTGCATCTTTTCGGAACCAGTTTACATGGAAAATACGGGGGATGTATCGAATAAGACGGCGCATCTCAAGCCAGTGCCCGAAGTAGTCTCCCATGTTGTAACCGCAGAAAGGCAGCATCGCCATTGGGTCACGGCGCACCTGGCCCATCCCGCCGACCGCCGCTGCCGTCATCTCGGAGCCAACGGTCGCTCCGATGTAAACACCATGAATCCAGTTAAAGGACTGAAATACAAGCGGCATTGTCGTGGCCCGTCGTCCACCGAAAATAATGGCCGCAAGCGGCACACCGGCAGGATTTTCAACCTCCGGATCCAGGACAGGATTGTTACGCATCGGAGCCGTGAAGCGGCTGTTGGGGTGAGCCGCCGCCTCACCGTTGTCCGGGCTCCAGGGGTTGCCTTTCCAGTCGATCAGCCCCTCAGGTGGAGGGTTGTCTTTCCCTTCCCACCAGACATCGCCGTCGGGGGTGATTCCCACGTTGGTAAAAATCGTATCCCGTGCAATCGTATCCATCGCATTGGGATTCGACTTGCGGTTTGTGCCGGGGACAACTCCGAAGTAACCCGCCTCGGGATTGATCGCATACAGGTGACCATCTTCGGCAGGCTGCATCCAGGCAATGTCGTCTCCCACGGTTGTGATTTTCCATCCCTTAAATTCCTCGGGCGGAATCATCATCGCAAAATTTGTTTTACCGCAGGCCGACGGGAAGGCGGCAGCCACGTAAGTTTTTTCACCTTCGGGCGATTCGACGCCAAGCAGCAGCATGTGCTCAGCCATCCAGCCCTGCTTGTATCCGAGAGCCGAACCGATACGAAGGGCAAGGCATTTTTTGCCGAGCAAAACATTGCCACCGTATCCCGAGCCGACCGAAATGATTTTATTGTCTGCCGGAAAATGACAGATAAATCGCCGGTCCGGATTGCAGTCCAGCGTACTGTGAATCCCGCGGTTGAAATCATTTTCGTTGCCGGATTCTTTCAGATGATCGAGGGCGACCTGTCCCATGCGAGCCATAAGACGCATGTTTAAAACCACATAAATAGAATCGGTCAGTTCGATACCAACCTTGCTCAAAGCAGACCCGGCTGGTCCCATGAGATAGGGAACGACATATAGCGTACGACCTTTCATCGCTCCTTCGAGCAGCCCGTCGAGACGCTCATACATTTCTTTTGGGTGTGCCCAGTTATTTGTAGGGCCGGCATCCTGCCTGGCCTCCGTGCAAATGAAAGTCTTGTCCTCGACGCGGGCTACATCATTTGGGTTCGAACGATGATAATAGCAGCCCGGCCATTTTTTTTCATCCAGGCGGGTCAGCACCCCCTCATCGACGGCACGCTGGTAAAGATAATCCTTTTCCGCATCTGAGCCATCGCACCAAAAAATCGAAGCGGGCTGAACTTTTTCGGCGACTTCATTTACGAATTCTATTAAGTCAGCATTTGCGGGTTTATTGTTTCCTAAGGGGTTATTGGTCGCGGTCATGCCGACAGAATAAAACCGATTTCGTCACCGAACAAGTCGCGAAATACGATTAACCGCCTGAAACCGCTTGAGAGCAAATAAAATGAAACCTAACTTCTGAAATCACATGAATTTCTCATCTTTTAACGGCACCCGTCCCATCACCTGGTGGGGACGCATGCCCGTCTATGCCACGACCCTCCTGGTCATTGCGCATACTCTGGTGATGATTCTGATCGCAGTGACGGCACCCCTCGGCGGAGGCAATTTTTTTGATCGGCTGACTTTTTCGAGCATCGATATTTTACAAAGCGGAGAGGTCTGGCGCGTCTTTACTTATCCCTTTGTCGTGATGCCATCCTTTTGGTTCCTGCTCACGATGCTGATGCTCTGGTGGTTTGGCACAGAGGTGGAAAAATTCCTCGGGCGTCAAGCCTACCTCACGCTTTACGCCATTCTGATTTTAACTCCTTCGCTTGTATTTATCGCCCTGGGGCTCGCGGGTTACTCCAGCGTGTTTGCCGGCGCCAACGCCCTGGAGTTTGCCATATTTATTTCTTTTGTTCTGATCTACCCCAATGCCTTTTTACTGTTTTCCCTGCGGGCAAAGTGGGTTGCCCTGGCACTCTTTGCCATCTCCTTTCTGGCGTCGCTGGCAGTCTCCGACTGGACACAGCTTTTATTACTTTGCGTCGAGTGTGCTGTGGCTGTGATCGTTTTACGCCAGCTTGGAGTTCGTTCTTTGCAGTTCAATCTGCCACAAAAAATTTCCCGGCCAAAAATTCCGCAAAAAATCTCCCAAAAAAAAGTGGCCCGAAAACGAAAAAAATCAGGAAAAGACCCCTTGCAGGAAATTGATCCCATTCTTGAAAAAATAGCAAAAAGCGGACTCTCCAGCCTGTCAGCAAAAGAACGTGGACGACTTGAAGAAGCGCGTGAAGAACTTCTGCAAAAGGAGAAAAAATAATGAGCGAATCAGTGGATCGCCTCAGCAGCATCGTCGCACATTTGCGATCCCCGGAGGGCTGCCCCTGGGATCGCGAGCAGACACATAAATCGCTTCGCACTGCTGTCCTGGAGGAGTGCTACGAAGTTCTCGAGGCCATTGATGCGGCAAATGATAATGACCTGAATGAAGAACTTGGCGACCTGCTTTTACTCGTCGTCATGCATGCCCGCCTGGGGGAAGAACGTGGCGCCTTTGATTTAAACAAAATTGCGGAAACCGTTTCCGATAAACTAATCCGGCGACACCCACATGTTTTCGGAGAGGCAAAGGCAGAAAATTCCGACGAAGTTTTAAAACAATGGGAAAAAATAAAGCGGGAGGAAAAGCAGGAACGCAAATCGATTTTGGACGGCGTCCCTCGCGCTTTGCCGGCATTGCTTCGTGCCGCAAAAATTCAGAAGAAAGCTGCGCGGGTCGGCTTTGACTGGCCAGACCTCGCAGGTGCTTTGCAAAAAGTTGAAGAGGAATTGGCGGAGTTTAAAGAAACACTCGCTTCCGAAAATACAGCGGACCAGGCGGAAGAACTCGGTGACCTACTCTTTGCCATTGTCAATGTCGCCCGCAAAAGTCGCCTCGCAAGCGAGCACCTGCTTTCGGCAGCCACAGACAAATTTGTAAATCGTTTTCACTTCATCGAAAAGGAAATCCAGGCTCAGGGACGCTGTATCGAAGACTACTCCCTGGAGGCACTCGATGAGCTCTGGGAAGTGGCTAAAAAACAATCCGTAAAATGAAAATTGCCGTCCTGAATCCAAACGGAAAAGACGCCTGCCAGTCTTTTGAAAAAGGAATTGGTAAACCTGGCGACCCAGGGCACCCTCCGCTCAATTACCACGCGTATGCAGCATGCACGGGAGGTATTTTTTGTCAGGATGTCAAAAGCCTTCCACCTGACACCGACGCTGTGATCCTCCTTCTGCGACGGCGTATCCGCCCGGCATTGAAGGCTGCTGAATTTCTCACAAAATCAAAGCTGCCTTTTTGGATCAGTTGGAAAGAAAGCGGTTTGCATCAGGTCTCTTCAGCACTGAACGACACGCAGGTGCTCAACGGTTTTTTGGAACTGGCAAAAAAAGCCAACGGATTTATTTCCTCAACTCCCGATCTGCTGCCGCTGTATCGCGGAGCAGATTTCGAACGGGGAGAATTTTTACCAACGCCTTATCCCCTGGAATTTCCCGAATGGAAAATGCAAACACCCCCCGAAAAACGGGCAGGGATTTTTATCGGCACGCGGGAGTTTGGCGTGCCCTCGCGTAATCATTTTTCGGCGATCCTCTCTGCGGCAAAAGTGGCTAACGAAACAGGTCGGCGGGTCACCTTTATCGTAGGAAAAAAGCGGGGCGAACAAGCTCTCGCAAAATCTCTGAGCCAGCGTTTTCCTTGCCTGAATCCTGTTTTTAATTTGCTGCCCTATCCGGACTATCTGAGCCTCATGTCACAGCACGAAATTGTTTTTCAACTCGACCGAAGCCGCGTCCCCGGTCAGGTAGCGGGAGATGCCCTTCTCTGCGACCTGGCCTGTATTGGCGGAGATGGGGCAATCGAGTCTCTGGCCTTTCCTCACCTGAACGGACGAAATAAAAGTGATGCTGATCTGATCGATCTGCTGCGCTCAACTCTGACAAATAACAGCACCTCCCAACAGGGCCAGGAAGCTGCCATGCAAGCCGTCAGGAAACTAAGTTTCCAGGCCGGCGCACAAAGGCTGAAACATTTTTTAAATCAAAACTGAAATCCGGCCCCCGGCGTACCCCAGGACCGGCACTCATACACTCCAGGAAAGCATTTTTTTAATACTTGTGCTGCTCCCTCTCCTCATCTTCAAACGCAATATGCTTCCAAAGCTCCCTGTAAATTCCATCTTCCTCAATGAGCTTCCCATGCCGTCCGCGCTGAACAATTCTTCCTCGATCCAAAACCAGAATCTGATCCGCAGCACTGATTGTCGATAAGCGGTGCGCAATCACAAATGAGGTCCGGCTCTGCATCAGCTTATCCAGGCTGTCCTGAATCAGTCGCTCCGTCTGCGTATCCACACTCGCTGTTGCTTCATCCAGGATCAGGATCGGAGGATTTTTCAACAAAGCCCGCGCAATCGCCACCCGCTGCTTTTCGCCGACACTCAGGCGAATCCCCCGCTCCCCTACCTGGGAATGCAGACCCTCCGGCATACGACGAATAAAGTCCGCCGCATTCGCTGCCTCCAGTGCATCCCACATTTCCGCCTCAGTCGCTCCAGGTTTTCCAATCAGCAGATTCTCTGCCGTGCTCCCGTTAAACAGAAAACTCTCCTGCGTCACCATACCCACGGTCTGCCGCAGCTCACGAAGAGAAATTTCCCGCACCGGTCTCCCGTCGATCCGTATCTGTCCCGAGTCGTATTCATAAAACCTCACCAGTAAATTAACGAGTGTCGATTTGCCCGCACCGGTCTCTCCCACCAAAGCCACCGTATCGCCCGGATTGGCCGTCAGCGATATTCCTTCCAAAGTGGCCGATGCTCCATGATGAGCAAAACAAATATTTTCAAAAACTACCTCACCGCGAGCACGTTCCGTCCCCTCACTCACCGAGCTGGTTGCCCCCTGCAGCTGAGACTCCCCGGACTGCCAGCCTGGTTCTGAAACCTCATCCAGAATTTCAAAAACCCGATCTGCGGCTGCCCGACCCGACTGAAAAAGCTGATTCAGTTGATGAAGCCTCCCAATCGGTTCATATAAAAAACGAGTCAAAACCAAAAAAGCCACCAGTGCACCGGCATCCATATTCCCCTCGAGTACCAACCAGCCTCCATACACAGCGACCAGTAAACTGCCCAGTGAAGCAAGGAAAGACATCGACGGACTGTAAGCCGCCCAGGCCCGCATCACCACAAGGGTCGTCTCCCGCAGCTTGTTACTCACGCCGTTAAAACGCTTATGCTCACGCTTCTCTCCCACAAAAGTTTTTATCTGCCGAATCCCTGCGATATTATCGTGCAGCAGCGAATTTAAATTTGAAGCTGCAACTCTTTGGCGACGATATCTCCCCCGTGCTGTTGCCGTGTAAAGAAGAGCACCCAAAAACAAAAAAGGAATTGGCGCAAGAGCGGCAAACATCAGTCGCACATCATAAAAAGCCATCAGCGAAGCAACTACCCCAATCTGTAAAAGAGCTACCACACCCTGCTCAATTCCATCAATTAAGACCCGCTCCATCGAAGTCACATCCTCCACCAGACGCGTCATGATGTCGCCCGTTGATCGCTGATCAAACCACCCCAACGGCAAACTCTGGATGTGCTCATACAAATCGCTGCGAAGATCAAAAATCACCCGCTGCTCAAAATGATTGTTCAGAATAATACGAAGCGAATTTAAAAAATCCTGAAGAAAAAATGCTGCCAGTCCGGCCAAAGCCAGCGGCAATAAAAGATCGGGCTGCTTTTTCCCGATCACATCATCGACAATCCGCTGCGTAACCGCCGGAAAAACTACAATCAGCGAAGTCCCCAGAATCGCACAAAACAAGGTGGACAAAGCCAACAGCGGATAACGCCGAAGATAAGAAAATACGCGAATTAATGAGTTCAAAGGCCGAACAAAATGACAGGGATCGAATGCAAAGCCAATCCTCCAGTTTCAGGAAACACCTCTTCAATAAATGCAACTAAATATCATCTCCTAAATTCTTAACGAATATGAAAATTCTTTTAAGCACAATTCTCGGAACCGCCGGTATGACATCTCTGCTGGCATCGACAGCACTGGACTTCAGCAGCGGAAGCTCGACTCTTGCCGATGGTGGCAGCGGAAGCGTCATCTATTCGCAAGTAACTGCTGGTGTGGACCTCATTGTTACCGCTGACAGCAATTACGCAACAAGTAATGCC
>JBKEBM010000167.1:0-3657 GCA_047973165.1 Chthoniobacterales bacterium | reverse complement strand
ATCGTAAAATCACGTGAGGAAGAGAATTTATCGACGATGCGTTCGATTAGGTCGTTTTTCATTGGGGATGGAGTCTGCAGACACAGTAGGAGTCCAGTGTGGAATGAGCAAGTGTAAAGGTGAAAACGGAGCAAAAAGTTGAAGTTTATTTTGTATGCGTATGATGGAGCGTTTTGCTTTCCTTTTCTTTAAAGGATTTTCCTTTTATCCAGTCCGTAACCACATCCAGGTCGGCGACAGGCTCTCCTTTTGGAATGTCAAAAAAGTTGATATCTTCCAAAAGCGGTAAGTTTTCATTCAGAACTTTTCCCAGTATGCTTCTCATCGCATTAACGGGTGTAATAGTCGGATAAATATCGATTTGATTACGATATTTTTCAGGGAAATAGTAAGCCGCAAGTATGGCCATTCTTTCCAGAACGCTTCTCGAATTTGCATTGCTTGCTCCGTTGTTGCTTAAAAATTGTGAGCCATGATCGCCCTGGATGATGATGATCGGTTCGTAACCCGGTTTCCGCTTGTTGAGAATTTCCAAAATCCGCTTATTCAGGTAAGTCAATTGGTTAGTATAAAGTTCCTCCTTACCGGCAGAGCTTTGTGCTGCTGCTAGTTTTTCTTTGAATGCCTGCACGGGAGAACGGTGACCATTTTTACCAAATACATAGGGCGCATGGGGACAAATGATATGAACGAAGGTAAATTTCGGATAATTACCTTTTTTTCCGTTGGCCAAATCCTGCCCTAATTTATCAAAGGATCTTTCAAGATAATTTTCTCTTCCTGAGATTGAGTAAATCTGATCGATTAATTCAAGAAAGGTTCTCTCCACGATGCCCAGAGTCAATATATTATTATTGTAAGCTGGGAATATTTCATCTGCCATTGGGCTGCCGGATGTATTTTCATACCAGGTTTTATATTGAATATAACGATAGCTTTTGGCTTTCAGAAGCTTTTGGACTTTATTTTTTTCTATGAGATTCCTGAATGTTTCCCATTTTCCTGAATTTTTTCCCTCAGCCAACAAATTTTCATTTAAATAGCTCAGATTAAGCGAGGAGCTCAGCGATAAATGCGTATGTGAGTAATTACTCGTCGCAAGATCAGGGATAATAAATCCGGCTTTCTCCAGAGAGTTTGTAAAATAGCTGTTATCAAATCTATGTAAGCCTTTGAGCACATCCTTCCTTGGATAACCGTCGAGTATGATATAATATATATCCGGCAAATTTTCTGCTGATATCTGCTTTTTTGGTTCACTGTTCTGTTCTGTTATGAATTCCCCTGTTGACGCCTTTTCAATAAAATCAAATTTACCTGTTTCAATCGCTGCAAATGCAATTAATACCGCAGCAATGACCTTGGTGGATATACTGATATTGCTTATGAAAGACTTATGATTTCTCAGAAGGAAAAGGCAGGTAAGGAAGATAAAGTAACACCCGAAGACAGACAGATGTGCTATTACATATCTTCCCCCTTTGGGGTAGGATGCGGCAATACCTCCACCGTAGGAAATGAAGATGATTAGAGCAATTGCGCCTATTGCCGCAAAATCTTTATTTTTTGTCAGTATTTTGAATAGTATATAGAAAATAGCGGTAAATAATATACTACCAAGCCCCCAGGCGAACATAGCTCCCAAATCTTCCAGACCAAAAATCTGAGTGTTATTGGCAACAGTATGTAAGACAGGGAATATTCCGAAAAGAACAATAGAGTATTCACGCAAAAGCCTCATTATTATTTAGCCTTTATCCTTTTCTCTGACACAAAAATAAAGTTCTCAAAGAACCCGTTAATCTTTCAGTTTTCAGGATTTCATAATATTTCTTCAGATACTGAGAAAAAATTTTTTCTTCATAATCTGAAAATACGTCTTTTCGATTCAAAAGAAGTTTTTGTATCTGAGAATCTCCTTTGGGTATGAATTCGATAATCAGATATTCAGCAATTTCGCTGTAAAACTCGACGATCTGCTGAAGCGGAATATTATAAGTAATCACTAAATGATGAATCAGGGCAAGGCTCATCACGCAGTCGGGTTTCCAGCGTTTTATCAGTGACTGCCTTTCCTGCAGCCGCCAACCGATTGAAGGGCTTGGATTTGTTATATCCTGCAAAACAGCGATAAAATCAGTCTCTTTATTCTTTATGGATTGCAAATAATTTTGTTCTACCGCTATCGGGTCGATATCGCTACTCAACACTTTTGCGCCAGTTTTCAGACCTATTCTGCTGAATTCACCTCTGTTTCCGCCTATATCCCAAATTTTTTCAGGCTTAATTTCTTTCAGGAAATTTTCCACGAAAACGTGCTTCTCCTTAAATGATTTGTCGCTGTAGTTCGTGAAATTATAATAGTCGCCCCATTCCGTCTGACTTTTTGGCGGATTAATTTTTTTTACGCAGTTTTTTAATCCCTGAATGAATAACAGGGATTTTTTAGGAGTCATTTTCTGTGATTCCGAGGCGTCAGCTATCTTCTTTTTAGAATTTGCGTATTTATTTTGTAATTTGGAATGAGCCTTTATGTGAATGAGTAGTCCTATATTTAAGAAGGCCTTTGCAGGGAGAAGCTTATTTGTAAGGCTTAGAGGAACACCGTGAAAGAAGGCTCTGGGCAAAACGCTGAGCCCAATATCAGTGTAGGAAATCAAGGATAGTACAGCCAGGAAATTTTCGGCAAATTGCCGATAGGCAACCCAACCTTTTGTTTGATCCAGCTTTTCAAAAGAAAGAGTATCAATAAAGATAGGGCGGTATCCGGCAAACTGGACATTGTAGGGAGTGGCATCCTTGAGAGACATTCCATGTTCAAGAGCGATTTCCTGAATTCGCAAAGTCAGCAGTGCCGCCTTTTTAAGCTGACTGAAGCACCATTCATAAGGATAGGAAATAAAATCGATCTGCTGTGGACGAATGATTTTATAACAATTCTCGTCTTTTTGAAGTGAGATATCCTGTTCGACTTCCTGGTGTTCAACCAAGAGATTTTTTTTAGTCAGGGCTTCGTAAAGTCCCGACCGCATGAGCAGATCGTAGTCTTCCTTGTAAATTTTATTAACTCTGCGATGAACCTGTCCTTCAAGGTAGAAAACGTGCCCTGAGGGATCTTTAAACGAAGATGGTTCGTTATTCATCAGGCTCACCGTTTTTGCTTTCTTCAGAAGTATCCTTTTTTTCGAAATCAAGCTCATCGTCATCGCTCTTTTTTCTTCTGAAGAAAGCAAAAATGTGATGTCTGAAAAATGCCAGAAAACCAGCAACTCCGGCAACAAGTGCCTGAAGAATCAGACTTCCCGTTCCGGGGTCAATATAGGCTATAAAAACCTGCAAATTCATGAGGGAAGTTCTCTTCCTCTTTCTGCTGAGTGTCAATCCATTTTAAAGCTACCTTCACAGCCATCCCATAGGATGGTAAAATTTTAAGAGTAGCTGGCGGTCGATCCCACCTGGGATGGGCCTGCTGATAAATAAAAACAAACCAGTCAAGTCAAAATTTCCCGTTCTAGCGCAAGTTTGCAAGCTCATTGCCCAAGGTCTTGCCCCCAAACTTACCCGCAGACATGGCATCGACAAGCAAGCCCGCCCCTTTAGCGCATGGAGCCACCTCGTCTCTCTACTCCACGCACAACTCACCCACGCTATACGCTA
>JBKEBM010000158.1:0-3664 GCA_047973165.1 Chthoniobacterales bacterium | reverse complement strand
CCCGACAGATCGCCTTCGAAAAAACAGGTCGGCAATTTGCCGGCGAGGATATTATTATCATCGGCGATACACCCAGGGATATCGAGTGCGGCAAAGTCATTGGAGCCGTAACGCTGGCTGTCGCTACCGGAAAATACTCACAAGACTCTCTTGCTGAACACGAACCAGACCTGCTCTTCCAGGATTTTTCCGATACAGACTCTGTTGCGAAAGCTTTGCTGCATTAAGGGTTCTGGTAAACAAGCACCCGGAATACCTGACCCGTCCCCTCGATAACAAAAGACTCTACAAATTCGATATCTCCCAAGAAGGACTCCGGCAACTGGTGACCGAAGACGCTCTACAGCAAATCAAAGAAAATCCTTCGCTCGACTCCATCTCGCTGGACCCCAGCGACGGAGGCGGTTGGCCGGCCTGCATCGCATCGAGATCGAAGACGGAGGTAACCTCACATTTCTCCACTGGCCCACAAGTCAGAAACTGGCTATCCCTGCCGGGCAGGAAGACTGCGCCGAACTCAATGCTCGCTACTCCCTTTACTTCTTCGTGCCCAAAGGCACCCAAAACATCGGAGGATACGGAACCCAAAACGGGCGCATTCTGGATGCCGACGGACAGGAAATATTTGCCCTCAGCAAAATGGAGGCACCCGGATACTTCGACATCCCCGTCCCCAAAGGACAGGACGGCAAAATCTGGAAGATAAACCAAGGACAGGGTAAGACCTTCCTCATGACCGTTCCGCCATATCTCTCACCGAATAAAGACTCGCTGCTCGTGCCTGCGGAAGTGAAACCGGATGAATGATTCCAAACCCAATTCTTTTGGGAGTTTGAGATAAGTTCGAAGCAAAAGTATAAGGTCGGTTTGTCCTGTGTTTTTGCAGAGAAATACTCATGGAAACGAATACTTTTACAACAGCAGAAATTTTTTCATTTCCTTCATTTTTTATTGAAATATATGAACGGTTCAGCTAAGCCTCCTCACAAATGGCACAGGGCACCCTGATTTCCAAAGCTAAAAAAGATACTGTCGCAACTGAAAAAAAGCAGGCGGCATCTCAATCCGATCCACTAAACGAGCTGGAAATCGAGGCTATTGAGTTGTTCATCAATTTTTTGAAGTTAATTGGAATGCCTAAATCGATCGGAGAAATCTATGGGCTGCTTTTTGTATCTCCCGAGCCGCTGCCGGTTGATACGCTCATCGCACGGCTGAAGATCAGCAGCGGGGCGGCCAGCCAGGGGCTGAAACTTCTGCGTTCTCTTGGTGCGGTCAAAACTGCCTACGTCGTCGGCGATCGGCGCGACCACTTTACCGCCGACCTGGAGCTCAGCCGCTTCGCCACCGTTTTTATTGAAGAAGAAATCATCCCGCGTCTGCGTCGAGCAGAGGAACGCCTCAAGCGCATGGATGCTTATCTTAAAACTCTCCCGCAAGAAGAACGTGCTGTGCGCCAGGAAAAAATCGAGCGTCTTCGGCACTGGGTCCAGAAAGGAAACAGCCTTTTGCCCTGGGCTCTTCGATTTTTGAAAATGTGAGCTGCTGGTAAAACGAAATTTAGCAACGACTGCATTGCAAAATGCAAGTGCCCCGCAGTCAAAAACAGTTTATTAAAGCCAAATGGTTTTGCAAAAAATTCGCAAACGACCAGGGGCGGCAGCATGCCATAACTGAATTTTCTGAAAATATATCTGTGGAGACCCTGTTACATCCATGCTTCGGGTATTCCCTGTAAATTGAGAGAATATATTTAGAACCCTTAAAATTTTAACAAATCACACCTATGAAAAAAGCACTTATTACCGGAATAACCGGTCAGGACGGTTCTTATCTGGCCGACCTTCTTCTTTCCAAAGGATACGAGGTGCACGGAATTATCCGTCGAGCCAGCACTTTTAACACGAGTCGAATTGATCATCTTTACACCGATCCGCATATTCGTGGGGTAAAGCTTTTCCTCCATTATGGAGACCTGGCTGATTCAGTAAATCTGGTCAAACTCATCTATGATATACAGCCGGATGAAATTTATCACCTGGGTGCCCAAAGCCATGTGCGAGTGAGTTTTGATATTCCGGAATATACAGCCGATGTCACAGGAGTGGGTTCGATTCGTATTCTGGAAGCGATTCGTGAATCCGGAGTCAAAACCCGATTCTATCAGGCATCGAGCAGCGAGATGTTTGGTAAGGTTCAAAGCATCCCTCAGACGGAGGAAACTCCATTCTGGCCCAGGAGCCCCTATGGCGCCGCCAAGGTTTTTGCCTATTGGGCAACGGTAAATTACCGTGAAAGTTACGGCGTTCATGCTTCGAACGGAATTCTTTTCAACCATGAAAGTCCGCGTCGCGGAGAGACCTTTGTAACCCGAAAAATCAGCCGGGCTGCTGCAGCTATCAAACTTGGCTTGCAGGATAAACTCTATCTGGGAAACCTGGATGCGAAGCGCGACTGGGGCTATGCACCCGAATACGTGGAAGCTCAGTGGTTGATACTGCAACAGGACGAGCCGGATGATTATGTCATTGCCACAAACGAAACTCATACCGTGAAGGAGTTTGTGGAGGCCGCCTTTGCCCGGGTTGATCTCGAATGGGAAAAATATGTCGAGTATGACAAACGCTACGAGCGACCCGCCGAAGTGGATTTACTAATCGGAGACCCCGCCAAAGCTAAAAAGAAACTCGGCTGGGAACCCAAAGTGCGATTTTTGGACCTTGTAAATATTATGGTAGATGCCGACCTTGCGGCACTACAGGCAAAAAGCCGTTAGCCAATCTCTTTAAAATTTACTCTATGCCGACAACTGAAAAAGTCGCAAATTCCCAATGGGATCGTGTCGTCACCTCCAAAAGTGGATGGCTTGACCTCAACCTGCCCGAGCTTTGGCGTTACCGCGACTTGATTTACCTGCTCGTTCGTCGCGATTTTATCGCCACCTACAAGCAGACGATTCTTGGTCCGCTTTGGTTTCTTCTTCAACCGCTTCTCACCACATTTGTTTTTACGATTATTTTCGGAAATATCGCTAAGCTTCCCACCGATAATATTCCACCCTTTCTCTTCTATCTCTGCGGGCTTGTGGCGTGGACTTATTTTGCGGATTGCCTGAATAAAAGTGCCGCGACCTTTTCGGGGAATGCAAGTATCTTTAGTAAAGTTTACTTTCCTCGACTCACGGTTCCGATTGCGAATGCCGTTACGAACCTCATTACTTTTGCCATTCAGTTTGGTATTTCTCTCGTCGTCTTTGCTTATTTTTATTTTAAAGGTGCCCCTATTTATCCGAGTTGGCGAATTGTTGTTTTGCCGTTGCTCCTCCTGCAAATGGCTATGCTCGGAATCGGATTCGGCTGCATCGTCAGTTCACTGACGACCCGTTACCGCGATCTGGCCATGTTGCTGGGTTTCTTTGTCCAGCTTTGGATGTATGCAAGCTGCGTGCTGTTTCCGCTTTCGCTCTATCCCAAAGAATGGCACTGGCTACTTGTTCTGAACCCTATGGTTCCTGTTATCGAAAGCTTTCGTTTTGCCTTTTTGGGAGCCGGAACGGTGGAGGTTTATCAGCTTGTTTCCGGAGCTGTCGTCAGTCTGGTTGTGTTTGCTGTTGGTATCATTATCTTCCGCCACGTTGAGCGCACTTTCAGCGACACCATTTAAA
>JBKEBM010000011.1:0-3782 GCA_047973165.1 Chthoniobacterales bacterium | reverse complement strand
AACTTGACGAAATATCAGTATTTTCAGTATTTAATGAAAATTATGAGAGAGAAGAAAACTGATAAAGAAAATCAGGAAGTCCGCCTGAAGAAAGTGCGGGCAGATTTTATTAGTCAGTGGGGGGTCATGGGAACGCAGTGGGGAATCAATCGAACGATGGCGCAGATTCACGCACTTCTGATGACAAATTCAGATGCGATGAGCACAGATGAGGTCATGGAGGTTTTACAGGTCAGCCGTGGGAATGCTCACAGCAATCTCAAAGAACTTGTGAGTTGGGGGCTTCTGAAAATTGTTACTAAAAAAGGGGACAGAAGAGAGTATTTCCTTGCTGAAAAGAATGTCTGGGAGATGTTTCGCAGAATTTCTGTGGAACGAAAAAGGAGAGAAATTGATCCGATACTTAATGTATTGAGAAATTGTCTGGAAGAAACTCAGGATGTAAAGACAGGGGAGGGGGAGGCTTTTTATTCCATGATTAAAGAATTAGAAGAGTTTGTAAGTTTTGCAGCAAAAATGACCGATCGTGTGGCTGCCATGCAGCATGGTAAGGCGATGCAGTTAGCGATTAAAATGTTTGCCTGAGATACTCTTTTTTTACTATAAATTTTCAATTAAAACTGAAAATACAGAAACTATCAAAAAATAAAAATTATATGAACGGAATACTTATCACTTACACATTATATTTAACCATTGCGATTCCGGTAACTATTTGGGTTGCCAGGACGCTTTACAGCAGCGGCCGTGTCTTTTTGCTAAACTGTTTTGGAGGAGACGAAGAGATGGCAGATAGTGTGAATCGCTTGCTTCTGGTTGGCTTTTACCTGGTTAATGTTGGCTTCGTAGTTATTTATCTGAAATTCGGAGGGGAGATTCAGGGAGCGAAGGAAGTGCTGGATGCGCTTAGCCGTAAGCTGGGACTGGTCCTGCTTATTTTGGGTAGTATGCACTTTTTTAACCTGCTTGTTCTTATGAAACTGAGCAAAGGCAAACGGGCGATCCTGCCTCCTGCTTTATGAAAGAGATTTTAGAAATCGGCCTTTTTATTGCAGGAATTTCCCAGCTTTTGCTTTGCCTGGGCAGCATTAGAATTCCTGGAGTGCTGGGATGGAAAGAAAAACTGAAACCTTTTTCTTTGCTGATGCAGCAACTGTGGTGGACTTACAGTTGTTATATTCTGGGGACACATTTGTTTTTTGGAATACTCTCAATATTATCCTCCGGCCTCTTTTTTCGTGAAAATTTTGAAGCTCTTTTAGTGAGTTTTTTTATCGCGCTTTGGTGGAATACCCGCTTGTTCCTTGGAATATTTATTTTGGATCTGAGTGAGGTTGAAAAAACAGGTTTTAACCAAAGTGCAAAATGGGTGCTACACTCATTATTCTTATTTTTGGGAACGGTTTACAGTGGGATTTTTGTTTGGAATCTCACAAAACTAAGTTAGTCAAATGAATGTAAGTAATACTCTATTATTTATTATTTTTCTGATTTTTATTCTCGGAGTTGGATATTTCATAGCCCGGATCGGAAATACTTATATTCGCCGTAGTCTGACATGGGGGATACTGCTGGCAGGTCTTATTTGTGTGAACTTCGGGTTCTTATATCATGAAAATAATGCTGTGCTGCGCATGGTTCTTATATGCCTGACACTGCTTGCGAGCATGAAAATCGTTGTTTATGCGGAATGGACCCAGGGGCAGAAAAGACTGACTTTATTTTGCTATAGTATTTTTGTCGCGCTCTGGTTTGGAATGGATCCGCAAAGCTTTGAGAGGCGGAAAAAGGATTTAGCCTGGCATCAGGATTTCCTGACAGGTTGCGGATTTTTCCTTAGCGGTTTGTTTTTGAGTTATATAGTTTATAAAAGTGAGTGGCAAAATATCTGGGTAATTTTTATTCCGATGAGTCTCGCTTTTCATTTTGGAATATTGAGGATATTGAAGTCCTTTATCAGGAGGGTGGGGTTTCCTGTGAGAACTTTGTTTCCAAATCCATTTTTGCTGCGCGGTTTTGATGATTTTTGGTCCCGGCGATGGAATGTTGCGTATTCGCAAATGATGCAACGTGTGATTGGGCGTCCTGCTGCTAACTGCTTTGGTAAAAACGTCAGCATTTTTTTAGTATTTCTGTCTTCCGGCTTATTACATGAGTTGGCTATTACGCTTCCTGTTAAAAGTGGATATGGGTTGCCGACTTTGTATTTTTCGATTCACGGTCTGCTGACTGTTCTTGAAAGGCAGTTTTGTCTTCAGGGAGCGTATTTGAAATGGCTTGCAGGGGGATGTGTTGTAGCTGGTTTGCCATGGTTGTTTCCACCCGCATTTCAGCGGGAAGTTCTGATTCCGATTTTGAATTCCTTTAGCTGTTTTTTAAACTTATGAAAAATTATCCAAAAGTTATTATAACCGGAGCCAATGGTTTTTTGGGGCAGAGTCTTTGTCGTTGGTTTGTCCGGGAAAATTATGAAGTCGTTGGCCTGCTTCGTTCGGTGAAGACTCAATCATTATTTCGAGCAGATCAGTTGAAGTATTGTAAATGGGATGGGGAGCATTTCGGGGCCTGGTGTCAGGATTTGGAAGGTGCTGTCGCTGTCATAAATCTGGCTGGCCGTAGTGTAAATTGTCGTTACGGAAAAAAGAATCGAAGGCTGATACTTAAAAGTCGTGTGAACTCGACAAAATGCCTGGGAGAAGCGATTCGGAAATGCAAAAAAGCTCCACAGATATGGATAAACTCCAGCACGGCAACAATATATCGCCATGCAGAGGATGGGCCACAGGATGAAAAAACAGGAGAACTTGGAACGGGCTTTTCGGTGGATGTTGCAAAGGCCTGGGAAGAGGCATTTTTCGGAGTGGACGGGCCAGCTGATATTCGAAAGGTAGCCATGCGCAGTGCATTGGTTTTAGGAAATACGAGAGGAACCGTTTTTAGCTATCTTTTAAAACTCTCCAAATTCGGTCTGGGCGGACAAATGAGCCACGGGCGGCAGCGGGTGAGTTGGATCAGTGAAGTGGATTTTTGCAGGGTGACACAGTGGTTTATCGAAAACCCTGAAGCTTCCGGAATCTATAATGTGGTGGCTCCGGAGAATGTTTCTAACAAGGAACTCATGAGAGAATTTCGTCGTCTTGCAGGACGGCCCTGGGGATTGCCGGCGACGAGTTGGATGCTGGAGATCGGTGCCTTTTTTATGCGAACGGAAACGGAGCTGATTTTGAAAAGTCGCTGGGTGAAGCCGCAGCGTCTTGTTGATGAAGGTTTTCATTTTTCGCTTCCGAATTTGCGAGAAGCTCTGAATGTAATTAGTCAGGGCAAAAAAAAGCCTGACGTCTAAAGGGGGCACCCTGAAAGCTATTTCAGGAAAGCGGGGTAACTTGAGCATTGTGAATAAGTTGGCGAATTTTTAAGTTCCATATTTTTGGGGTTATTTATTCCAAAGTTATTCACATCCTTATAAATATCTATCATTCAGGGTATAATTTATAACATCATACAATATATGTCATGTATAATTAAGTTTATTAGCTCCCTTGATGCAGCTTTTTGCTTAACGCTTAGAGTCTGTTTCTTGCCTTGCCAATCAGTTGCTCCCTCGTGCTCTCGCTCATAAAAATCCCGTTATTTGGTATGAGGCGCCCGTTCTCGTTTCCAGCGCGTAGTTTTGTTCGAGCGGAACAATATGGTGCGATTGTGTTGACCTGAATCCATTTTACAACAGCCCATTTCTCACCCGCCCAGATACGCTGTTTTGATTCAAAGAGTTCCTGATCTGT
>JBKEBM010000234.1:0-2700 GCA_047973165.1 Chthoniobacterales bacterium | reverse complement strand
CACACTAAAAAAGGCCACAAGCAGGGTGGAAACGAGCACAAGAAAACACAGGGTAATAACGAGAGCACTGCCTCGGCGGGAAACGGGACTATCGGACATGAAAGACTCCTTGATAAAGATGAATACCCTGCACGACGGACCTTGGAATATCGGCAGGGAAGTCATCGGGTTTGGAAAGTTGCTTGCTCCATTCGACAATCGGCTCCTGTCCGTCGGCTGCATCGGTGAATTTGGCAGCGAGTTGGCCAACCTGAGCGTCGGTGAGAAGGGAGCGGCTTTTTTCATCCAACACTGCAATCGTCACGATAACGGAGGCTACATCGCTGTAGTCTGCCGCTGCAGTATTTGATATACGGCTGGAAGGGCTGTCGGTATTAAGAATATAAACAAATTCGAGGCGAAAGATGCCGGTATCAAATACATCGTAATCAGCGGTATTCGGAGATGGGAGCGTGTATGTGTTGAAATTGGGCTGGGGCGATCCCGTGTCCCAACCGGTGGCGGTCGCACCGCGCTCGAGTTGGAAGGTGCGGCCAGGAGTGCTTTCCTGCACGCGATATTCCACGAGGGAGATATTGCGGGGTGATGCTCCCGCACCATGACCGGCGACACCGCTGTAAAAGCGGAAGCTGTCATTGCCTGTCTCCTTCTCGAACGTCATGCCCAGATCAGAACGCCGGGGCCGGGCGGCAAAGTCGGCAGCGAGACGGGAAAAGACCATGCGGGCCTGCCCGGCACTATCGAGTTTTTTTTGGCTGATTCCGATGGTCAGGCCCGTCATCGCAATGATCTGAGCAAGAAGTAATACAAGAACCGAAAAGACTACTGCTGCCACCAGTATCTCCAGAAGTGTAAAACCGGAAGTCGCTTTCATGGCTGAGGAAATGTAGCAACGCTCTCGACTGAATTTACCATATTGGTGTCAGCAGCGGGCCAACTGACCCTGATGTGGGTTTGAAAGGGAGCCTCCGGAGTTTGCAGGGGATAGGTTACGTATGTCACCCGCCAGCGGGATTTGTTAAAATCGGTATTGTGCTGGTAGTCGTCCTGAACGCCAAATGCATTCGTGACTGTTGCTGTATTTGCGGATGAAAAAGCCGGTAAACCGTAGAGGGAGGAAACGGCACCGGCAGGCGTCGCAGCCCGGTCGGCTATGATCTCCTGTAAAACATTCATTGCCTCGGTCTCCTGCACTGCATCACGCGCCGAGCTGAGACTCACCGGCAGCAGGGAAAACATGGCGATGATGGCAAAGGTCGCTATGCCCAGGGCCATGCACATCTCGACGAGGGAAAAACCGGATTTCATTTGCGAAAGATTCTTACCTGCCCGGTGAGTCCGCTCACCTGAAAAGCAATTGGGTTTTCATTTTTCACCTCTCCGTTCTTTACCGGCAGCAGGCCGATATCAATACAGCGGGAGAGACGGCTTTGCCCGATGGATACCTCTCCCAGCGGACTAAAGCGAAGCACTTTTGTAAAACTGACAGAAGTGCCGCCCGTAGTCTGAGTGAAGGGGCTGATCAGGGAGTCGTCAATATCGTTCCCGCCGGTCTCCATCCCTTCCAGTCCGGTGACCTGGGCGGTGCGAAAATCTTCATACGTGCGCACCTTCTCAACGGGGGTGATGTTTCCCGTGCTGAGATCGTCGGCCTGCCCCGTTGTTCCCGCCACAGCAGCGATGCTGAGGTCATCCGTATCATCGGTAAAACCAACCCAGACATAGGTGTTGCGAGCCATGGCCGCCGTGCGGGACTGTTCGAGCAAAAGCGAAATATCTCCCGCTACCCGGTTTACTTTCGACCCGTCAAGAAGCGAAGAAAGCGTCGGAGCAGAAAAAACCGCCAGCACTGCCAAAACGGCAATAACTACCAAAAGTTCTGTCAGACTAAAGGCTCGCTGCCTCTGCCTTTTAACAAAAACATCAGAATACAAAGCAGGTATCAGTAGGGGTAACATGTATTTGTGTTTATTATGTATTTATTTCATACATATTGAAGCGATTCAGCATTTGTCAAGTTTTTTTATATAAAAATTTGCCAATATTGCAGCAGAGGACAGAGTGCCAGGCGGGGAGATTTGAAAGTGAGTGTAAATTTCGGATAAAAAATATTACCTTCAGTGCAGACGAAAACCTCATTGAAGATGCGCGGGAAGAAGCCCGGGTCGCAAAACCACCCTCAACGTTCTGTTTCGCGAGTGGCTGGCCGAACTCGCCGCTCGCGAGCGACGCAAACACGAAATCGACAAACTCATGGAAGAAATGAATAAATACAATGCGGGTGGTCCCTACACACGCGATGAAATGAACGAGTGTTGATCCTGCTGCCAATCACATGCCCACTCCTTTTTTTCTGGATACGAACATCCTCATTTACGCCTTCGAGCCGGACCATCCTGAAAAAATGAAGAAGGCTCGACAATTGATTCACGATACTCTGCCGTGGGTGATCAGTTGGCAGGTCGTGCAGGAATTCTGCTCGGTTTCTCTTCATCGTTTTAAAATTCCCCTCACCAACTCCTACCTTGAAACCCTCGTCGAGCTTCTCCTTACCCCGCATTGCAAAGTTTATCCGGATGCTGCGCTCTGGAAACACGCCCTCGATCTGCGGGCGGGCACGCAGTATCGTTTTTACGACTGCCTGATTGTTGCCGCCGCTCTGCGCTCGGGTGCTCCCGTTCTTTACTCTGAAGACCTTCA
>JBKEBM010000226.1:0-3877 GCA_047973165.1 Chthoniobacterales bacterium | reverse complement strand
CTGTCCTTTTTCACTATTGACCGCACGGACGTTGACCAGCACAATGCGCGGCTTACATGACAGACCCCCGGCTCGCCCACCGGGTGCTCTTAAATTTACGGGCAATCTTTAAACTCCAATAAATCAGAAAGGAAAACCACCCATGGCTCAGGTCACTCTCAATAATGTTTTTAAAATTTATAAAGGCGACAAAGGCAAAGATGTCTTAGCCGTCAAAGACTTCAATCTGGAAATCAAAGATCGCGAATTTATCGTCTTCGTCGGCCCCTCGGGCTGCGGGAAATCAACCACCCTTCGAATGATCGCCGGGCTGGAGGAAATCTCCAAAGGCGATGTCATGATCGGTGATCGCCGCGTCAATGACGTGCCGCCAAAAGACCGCGACATCGCCATGGTTTTCCAGAACTACGCTCTGTATCCGCACATGACGGTTTACGACAACATGGCCTTCGGTCTCAAACTTCGCAAATACCCGAAGGCGGAAATCAACAAACGCGTAATGGACGCCGCCACCATCCTCGGGATTAAAGATTACCTCGACCGCAAGCCCAAAGCCATGTCCGGCGGACAACGCCAGCGTGTGGCAGTCGGTCGTGCCATCGTTCGCCAGCCAAAAGTTTTCCTTTTCGACGAACCGCTTTCAAACCTCGATGCAAAAATGCGCGTGCAGATGCGCACCGAGATCACCAAGCTCCACCAGCGTCTGCAGGCCACGATGATTTATGTGACCCACGATCAGGTCGAAGCCATGACTATGGGCGAACGCATCGTCGTGATGAAAGACGGCATCGTGCAGCAGGTCGCTCCGCCACTCGAACTTTACA
Source organism: Chthoniobacterales bacterium (assembly GCA_047973165.1). Classification (GTDB taxonomy): domain Bacteria; phylum Verrucomicrobiota; class Verrucomicrobiia; order Chthoniobacterales; family JBKEAD01; genus JBKEAD01. The sequence continues at coordinate 3,053 of JBKEBM010000226.1, read as the reverse complement.
ATGAACCCGCAAACAGTTTCGTCGCCGGATTCCTGGGAAGCCCGCCGATGAATTTCTTAAAAGGCACCTTGCGCGGCGAGGCCGGAAAAATTGTTTTCAAAGAGATCGAAGAAGGGGTTGTCAAACTGAATCTTGGTGATCGTAAATCGGCTGAACCTTACATTGGACAAGAGGTTCTCCTGGGAATTCGTCCCGAAGATTGCGACCTGGTTCCCGCCGGAAAAGCACCTTCCGAAAACTCTTTCCAGGCCGTCGTCGATATCGTCGAACCTATGGGTGCTGAGACATATTTTTACATCCAAACCGGCGCCCACACCATCATCAGTCGCAGCAACGCCCTCGTCGATCAGCGCGAGGCTGGCCACCGCCTGCAATTTGAAGCCAATGTCGAGCGCGTTCACCTTTTCGATACGAAGACCACGAAACGTATCGTCTGAGTCTGAGGCAACAACCAGGACAGAGCCGTGGCGGCGTTTCTGAATTTACTGCGAGCGATTTTATCCGACTTCGGAACACGCCGCCGCTACCTGGGAGCACTCACCCTCCTGCTGCTCATCGTCTTTTTTATCGGTGCGGTCCCCCTGGCCGCGCTGCTGGAGGCAAGCCCTGCCCTCTTCGTCATCTACTGGCTGGCCTGCATCTGGCTCCTGATCACCGTGACCCTCCTGGCCCTCTACGATCTGCTCCAGGTTTTCCGGAAAAAGTGAAGAAAAAACAAGCGCTGTAAAAAGTGCTCACGAGAGGACTCGAACCTCCACGGGTTGCCCCACAGGAACCTGAATCCTGCGCGTCTGCCAGTTCCGCCACGTGAGCTCTGAAACAAAAAAATATGGGTTGGGCGGGGCTCGAACCCGCAACCAATGGCTTAAAAGGCCACTGCTCTACCATTGAGCTACCAACCCGTCAGGAGGAGAATTGGTAATGCCTTTGAAAAGACGGTGCAAGAAGGAAAATAATTTTTTTCCAGGCACTTCTTTCTCTCACTGAAAATTATTTTTTGATTTCGGCCAGGGCGGCTTTGACCTCCTCGGCATGCCCGGCTGTCTGAGCTTTGGGCTGGACCCAAACGACCTCGCCGTTACGGATCAAAAAAGAGGAGCGCTTGCTGTATCCGAGTAAGCTTCCGATTCCAAAAGCTTCCGATACACTCCCGTCCTCATCAGCCAGCAGAGTGAAGGGAAGTTTGTATTTTTCCGCAAAAGCTTTTTGTGCGGCAGGGGTGTCGCGACTGACTCCGATGACGCGTATGCCGAGGTCGCCCAGGTTTTCAATATCATCGCGCAGCGAGCAAGCCTGCGCTGTGCAGCCCGGCGTGTCGGCTTTGGGATAAAAATAAACCAGCGTAACTCCTTCGGCCAAAACTTTTCCAAGATCGACCGGAGCTGCGTCCTGATCTTTTGATGTGACAGCGGGAGCCGGAGTACCAACCTTAACCGGATCTGAAGCGCGAAGTATGGGTGTGAATGACATGCTCAGGAGCGTAACGAAAACAAGCAGCGGGCGAAAGAAAGTAATCATTTGACGTAAGTGGTGAAGCGTTATCTATTTCTCGGTTCAATGGCGAAGTCTGATTCTGAACACTTAACTGGTAAATCTTTTTTTGGAATAATTGGTGCACTGATTTTTGCAGTGTTTTGGGCACTCTTCCTTGCGCTTTTGCTCACCTGCGCCTGGAGCCTGCCGGTTTTGCAGGTGCAGCCCGATACGAATTTTGTGTTCGCCGCTTCGCAGCAGGAGCCTGTGTTTTTAAAAGGCCTGAAGGACTCTCTTTTCGACTCATACGGATGGGATGGTGTGCTGTATTTTTTTGCCGGACGTCAGGCACTTATTTTATGGGGAATGCTTTCAGTGGGCCTGAGCATTATCTTTTGCGGAGTCGCACTTTTTATGGAAAAGGGAATTGGCAGACGCGCCCTGCTCATTCTCGGAGCTGGCATTATTTTAATTTCTGCGGGAAAAGCGACCACATACTTTTTAAGCCCGCACTATTCGGTCAGCGAAAGTTTACGTCTGCCTTTTGCGGTTATTGAAAAAGCCCGCACCAGTGCCGGGAGCAAACCGCTTTACAGCAACATGCGTGCCTTCCGTCTCGACAAGGCTCTCAGTAAAAAGACAACGGCAACGCTCGTTTCCGACGACGGCCCAGGGTCTCCGCTGTGGGCTGCAGCAGCCCTAAATCCGGACCTCTGGCGCAAACTTGAGCGACAGGAAGACTTCGGTGCGGTGCTTCTGATCGGACCTATCTCAGAATACGCTCCGCTGCTGGAGTATTTGCTGGACGCTCAGGACTGGAGATTCGCTGCAGCCGACGAACACGGATTAATTTTTCTGCCGGGAACGGGTGCAGACTGGCAACCAAAGGGCATCCCTGAAATGTCTTCACGGGAAGACGCGCTGGCTGTTTCCATGATTGCAGAAAACCTTGCGCGGGTACGGCAAAACGGGACCGCGCATTTGTGGCTGGATGCAGCAGCTGAATTTTATCCCGCCTCTGCGGCAATCGCCGCACGCAAAGCCTCTTTTCTGGGTACACGGGAGCAGTGGGGCGAAGCATTAGTCGAGGCAAATCGCGCCCTGGAAATGGACGAATCTTCCCTCGCAGCCATGCAAATTCGTCTCCAGGCCCTCACTAAGGAACAAAATATGAACGAAGCCTGGCAGGCCGCACAAAAAATCAAAAATGCTTACCCGAATGACATGAAGACTTTGTTCCTGCACGCCCGAACAGCAAATGCCGTGGGAGCAACAGATGCCGAAATCGATTCACTGCAGCGTCTTATTTCACAAAGCGAAGCCCTGGGACTACCGGACGGGCACTACCGAATTTATCTCGCTCAATGCTACGCGAAACAGGGAATTGCTCCGCTGGCCCTGGAACAAATCAACTTCGCCCTCCAGGCTCCCGGCCTGAGCGATGAGCAGCGTGGTATGCTGGAAAAAACGCGCGAAATTATTCTGAGTGCCTCCGGGCTGTAATACCAAACCTGCAGGCTCATACCGCAAGGACTTTTTTTTCGCTCCGGTAGGGCCGTTTTGTCAAAACGACCCTACCG
>JBKEBM010000157.1:0-12926 GCA_047973165.1 Chthoniobacterales bacterium | reverse complement strand
TCGGGAGCATCCATTTTATTCGCAACAATGGACCATGGTTTACGCGAAAGCAGCGGGTCGTAAAGATCGAGCTCTTTGCGCAAATGCTGAACGTCTTCCAGCGGATTGCGTCCATCGGTCCCAGCCATGTCGATCACAAAAAGCAAATGTCGGCAGCGCATGATGTGACGCAGAAATTCGTGCCCCAGACCTTTATTTTCATGTGCTCCATCGATGAGACCGGGGATGTCGGCGACGGTGAGGCGTTCGTAATCTCCAAGTTTCACGACGCCGATGCTCGGTGTCAGAGTAGTGAAAGGATAGGAGGCAACCTTTGGGTGTGCTGCGGAAATTTTTGTCAGCAGGGTAGATTTTCCGGCATTTGGATAACCCACCAGTCCGGCGAAAGCGATTGTACGAAGTTCAAAAACAAAATGCCCTTCCTCACCGCGTCCTCCGTCTGTCGTCTGGCGTGGGGCACGGTTGATGGAGCTTTTGAAGCTTGCGTTGCCACGTCCGCCACGTCCGCCTTCACATAAAATGTATCGCTCTCCTGGCGTTACGATATCGGCCAGTGGTGCGAGTGTCCGCGTGTCAAGCGGAGCAGGTTTCGGTGGAGGATCGATCGAGAGCGGGTCCGGTGCCTGGGGACGACATTCCTCGGGAATTTCGTAAACAACCGTGCCGGCAGGCACCTTTATAACAAGATCATCTGCTGCGCGTCCGATGCAGTCGCTGCCCTGGCCGTGCTGGCCATGTTTGGCACGTATCAGCGGATTATAAAACAAGGCGACAAGACTGGACGTATCGTGATCCACCTCCAGAATAATATCGCCGCCCTTGCCGCCGTTACCGCCGTTCGGACCTCCCTTCGGGACATATTTTTCACGACGAAAACTGCAGCAGCCATCTCCTCCGTTACCTGCTTTGGCGTGAATCCGAACCTGGTCTATAAATTTCAAAACAAAAAACTCCGTGCTAACTCTTTATGAGCGATTCATACAGATCGGCAATTTGTTTTGCGATCGTGGACCAGGCAAAAAGTTTCTCTACACGCCTGCGACCGGCTTGTCCAAAAGCACGCCGCTTCTGACCATCGGCCATAAGCTCGTTGATATTAAGTGCCAGGTCCGAAGCAAAAGCGGCAGAATTTTTTACCTCAAAGGGACTTTCTTTCATCTGATCGACCGAAACAAGATAGCCCGTTTCGCCATGCACAACGACTTCCTTGATTCCCCCGACCGCACTGGCAATAACGGGCACTCCACAGGCCATGGCTTCGAGATTGATGATTCCAAAAGGCTCGTAAATGCTCGGGCAGACAAAAATTCTGGCGTGGCTGTAGAGCTCGATCTTCGCTTTATTATCCAGCATTTCTTCGATCCAGATAATTCCATCGCGTTTTTTCTGTGCCTCGCCGACAGCTTTTTTCATTTCCTTTGCAATCTCCGGTGTGTCCGGTGCACCCGCGCAAAGCACGACCTGGAAACCAGGGTCCAGGTGCTTGATCGCATTTACCAGATGGATGATTCCTTTCTGACGCGTGATTCGTCCAACAAAAAGAATATAAGGTATCTGCGGATTAACCCCGAGGCGTTGCAGGGCAGCTTGTTTTTCCACATGCTTGTATTCCGCAAGGTCGATTCCGTTGTAGATGGTATGCAGTTTGGAAGGCGCAACTTTGAAATACTTTTTTACGTCGGCTGCCGTTTCTTTTGATACAGCAATCACAGCATCGGCCATTTCGATTGCTGTTTTTTCAACCCACAGGCTGAAGTCGTATCCACCACCGAGCTGCTCACGCTTCCACGGACGCAGGGGTTCGAGCGAATGAATCGTGATCACGAGAGGAATTCCGTAGTTTAGCTTCGCAAAAATGCCGCCGAGGTGAGAATACCAAGTGTGGCAGTGAACGACATCGGCATCAATTCCAGCGGTGTTAAAATCCAGGCAATGCTGTGCTGCAGAAAAAACTGAGACCAGATTTTCCGGACATTTATAGCCCGATTTATCCGGAGAAAATCCGCGCACATCGAGCGACTTCGAGTGAACCTTCTGTTTTCCAAAACAACGAACCTCCAAGTCGATAAGCTTCGCAAGTTCACGACTCAGGTAGTCCACATGGACTCCGGCTCCACCGTAAATATTTGGCGGGTATTCGTTAGTTAAAAAAAGTGCCTTCATATCAAAAAAGTTATTCAGCGATGAGCCAGGTCAGAGTTCCCTCGGTCGGAGAAACGTGCTGGCAGGGATAGTCCCCTCGTTTATTTTCGAGGTCGGAGAGCACGGCTTCCTTCCCTTTGCTCGCAAGGCTAAAAACGATATGCCGGGCCGCATTGAGCAGCGGATAAGTAAAAGTGATGCGAAACATATCAAACTTTGGAACAAAGTTTTCCACGACCAGCCGTGTCTTTTCCTGCAACGCAGGAGTTCCGGGAAAAAGAGAAGCCGTGTGACCGTCCGGTCCCATACCGAGGAGAATAAGATCATGACACAAAATTTTTTCACCGGCATTTTCGGCAAGAAGGTTGAGCGACTGCTCATACTCCTGCGCTGCCTGGGCGGGCTCGGCCTCTCCTTTCATACGATAGACAGATGTCTCAGGAACTCCCGCCGGGATAAATAAAATCTCATTCGCCATTCGATAATTACTTTCTTCATCATCAGGCGGCACACAGCGTTCGTCGCCAAAAGTGAACACCCACTTTGACCAGTCGTGCTTGCGTGCAGCAAGGGCTGCATAAATGGGTTTCGGCGTATTGCCACCGCTAAGAGAAAAAATAAAACGCCCACGGGTATTGATAGCGGCTTCCGCTTCAGCCTCTATGAGGGCCAGTGCATCGTTTACAAGATCGTGTGATTTTCGAGTGTCAGATTTCATAGAATTTTTAAAAAGAAAGGGGGATAATTTTGAGATTATTTCGGCGCCAATTGAACCGGGAGCATGAATTGAAGTTGAGCACTGCCTGGCTGTAAAGTTCCACTTTCGAGTGCCGTGAGTGAAGCCTTTCGAATGCGCAAATTTAATGCCGAGATACCCATAAAATAAGCAATTGCCAAACCAATATCCGGTTCATGACCGACCAGCAAAACAGATGTGAATTGCTTGTAAGCTGCGAGTTCGCTGGCGCAGGTTGCCGGTTCCATACCGCAGGCCAGCCACGGGCAAACAATGCTTTCAACTCCGTCCAGTTGAGCTGCGACACAGGTAGCCGTTTGCTCTGCCCGCAAGACCGGACTCACCAAAATCAGCTCAGGACGACTTTTCAAACCTGCACAAAATCTTCCCATTTTTTCGGATTGCTCCCGGCCCTTCGACGTAAGCTCACGCTCAAAATCGGAGGCTCCTGCATCCTCCGCATCTGCGTGACGTAAAAAATACAGCAACATCGCTGAAGCTGCCTACATGGACATTCCACCGTCAACGGCCAGAACCTGCCCCGTGATATACGAGGCAGACTTGCCAGCCAAAAAGGTGATTGCTTCCGCAATATCGCTAACCTCGCCGAAGCGTGCCGTCGGGATTTGCGACATCGCCCCCTTGCGAACCTCTTCGCTCAAATCCGCCGTCATGTCTGTCTCGATAAACCCCGGTGCCACGACATTGACTGTGATGTTTCGACTGGCCAGTTCCCGGGCGAGGCTTTTACTCATTCCAATAAGACCGGCTTTGCTTGCCGCATAGTTTGCCTGCCCGGCCAGCCCCATGAGTCCACTGACCGAACTGATATTGATGATGCGCCCGTAACGCTGCTTCACCATAGCCCGCATAACGGCGCGGGTTGCATTAAAGGCACCCTTCAAATTGGTGGCGAGGACCGTATCCCACTCTTCCGAGCTCATACGCATCGCCAGGTTGTCACGGGTGACACCAGCATTATTTATCAGGATGTCACAACGCCCGAGATCCTCCAGGATTTTTGTGCCGGCAGTCTGCACAGCATCAAAATCGGCAATATCAACAGCATAAGGAATCGCCGCATCCGGATGGGCTTCATTAATGGACTGAGCGACACGATTTGAGTTTGCTTCGGTACGGCTGACGATGGCCACACGCGCTCCTTCAGCAACAAGATGGCGGGCAATGGCTTCACCAATACCACGTCCGGCACCGGTTACAATGGCTGTTTGATTTTCAAATTTCATAAAGACACAAGAGGGTAATAAGATTGCTGCTGCAGAAGATAGTTTTTTTCAAAGAAAATTACACCTTCACCCACTTGCGTGTCCTGGCACTTTCGGAGACAGCATCCAGAACTTTTTCATTTGCCAGGCCGTCCGCAAAAGTTGGGTGCACGCTTTTACCTTTGCAAACTGCTTCGATAAAGTCCGCAAACGTATTCACAAAAGTGTGCTCATAGCCGACGATGTGCCCGGGTGGCCACCAGTTTTTGATGTGGGGATGCACATCTTCGGTCACGAGAATGTCGCGAAATCCCTGGAGTCCGGCCGGATCATCTGTATTGAAAAACTTCAGTCGATTCATGTCTTCAAAGTCGAAAAAGAGGCTGCCCTTACTACCGTTGATCTCCAGGGTGATGTGATTTTTTCGCCCGCGGGCAAAGCGTGTTGCTTCCAGATTGGCGATTGCTCCGTTCTTAAAACGCCCGATCCAGGAAACTGCATCGTCAACCGTAACGCGCCCTTTTTTCTTCGTGGCTTTTGCTCCGAGCCCACCCTTAGTCTCTTCCAGAATCGGACGTTCCTTAATGAAAGTCTCCATCAGGCCGCAGACTTCTTTGATTTCACCAACAAGGTATCGCCCCAGATCAATGATGTGTGCATCGATATCACCATGCGTTCCCGAACCGGAGATTTTCGACTGAAGCCGCCAGACCAGCGGAAAATCCGGATCAGCAATCCAGTCCTGCGCATAGCGTGCCCGGTAATGATAAATCCGGTCACCAAGGTCTCCACGCTCAATCATTTTTTTTGCAAAAGCAATGGCCGGAATCCGACGATAGTTATGGCAAACCATATTCACAACCCGGGCTTTTTTTACCGCATCGACCATCTGTTTTCCCTGAGCAACGGTGAGAGCGAGCGGCTTCTCACAGAGCACTGCCTTACCTGCATGGGCAGCAGCAACGGCGATTTCGCAATGGCTGTCGTTCGGCGTGCAGATATCGATAATGTCGATTTCCGGATTTTCGACAACGGTCCTCCAATCTGCCGAAGAGTGTGTCCAACCGAGTTGAGAAGCAGCTTTTTTCACATTTTTCTGCGAGCGACCACAAATCGTATGCAGCTCAACATCCGCCGGAAGATCAAAAAATTTCGGAGCCTGCCGCCAAGCATTGGAATGCGCCTTGCCCATAAAATTATACCCAATCATACCAACGCGAAGAGAACGTTTTTTACTCATAGACGCTCAGCCTCTATTTTCTTTCGACAAAAGCCAATCAAAATTCAAATCTGCCGATTCCCGATTTTCTGATGAGTATTTTTTTATCTCCGCTTAGCTTCAGCTTTGCAGCAAGAAACAATTTCACTAAAGCTCTGCAGAATGTTTGAACGATTTTTTCGTCTTAGCGAAAACAAGACAACTCTGCGCCGCGAACTCGCAGCCGGTCTCACAACTTTCGCGACGATGGCTTATATCCTCGCAGTGAATCCTGCGATTTTAAAATCTGCCGGAATGCCCGCTCCGGCACTACTCACTGCCACTGCTCTGAGTGCCGCCATTGCAACGGCTCTCATGGCACTGCTCACCAACTTCCCGATTGCAATGGCACCCGGAATGGGGATCAACACCTTTTTCGCACTCAGCATTTGTGTCGGTATGGACATCCCCTGGCAAAGTGCCCTCGGGCTCGTTTTTATCAATGGCTGTATTTTTCTTTTACTCTCAATTTCCGGCATCCGAAAAAAAATCCTCCTCGCTCTGCCGCACGAACTCAAAGCTGCAACTTCTGCCGGAATCGGCCTTTTCATCGCATTTATTGGTCTGCAAAAAGGAGGCCTCGTCGCAGCCAATCCCGACACACTCATCTCCCTCGGAGACCTTTCACAGCCAGCGGTTCTGCTTTTTGCAGCGGGCATACTATTTACCACCGTCCTGGTAGCCCGAAAAATCCTGGGTGCCATTATACTTTCTATGGCCGCCATTTCGCTGATTGGACTTTGGGTTCCATCGCCCTCAGGCGAAATGATTACCAGCCTGCCCGACGCCATTTTCTCTCTTCCCGCGTCGCTCGAACCCACTTTTTTTAAACTTAATTTTAATCTTCTGCTCACCGATCACTTAAAGGCCATCCCCATCATTCTCACCCTCCTGCTTGTCGATATGTTTGACAATATCGGCACGCTCATCGGCGTCACCCGCAAAGCCGGACTCACAAACAAACACGGCGAAATTCCTCGCGTGGGCAGAGCACTCACCGCCGACTCCATCGCTGCAATTCTAAGTTCCCTTCTTGGAACTTCTACCGTCGTCAGCTACATCGAAAGTGCCGCCGGAGTGCAAGTCGGCGGAAAAACCGGACTCACTGCACTTACTGTCTCAGCTTGCTTTCTCCTCGCCCTGTTTTTGTCTCCCGTTATTTTAATGATCCCTGCTGTTGCTGTGGCACCAGTTCTGGTCGTCGTCGGAATCACGATGTTTGAGGGTATTCAGGAAATTGATTTTCAAAAATTTGAGATTGCCGCACCGGCGGCACTGACAATCCTGCTAATGCCACTAAGCTACAGCGTCAGCACCGGCATGGGAGTGGGGCTCATTGCCCTGGCTATTTTAAACCTGACAAAAAGTAATAACGACCGCAGCCAAAGCGATCCCGTTACTTCAAAAATGGTTTATCTCCTCGCTGCTATTTTCCTTCTGCATTTTCTCGAGCCACTGCTGGCGCATTTATTTTAAAGCTGAGCTTTTCCGGAAAAATTCAGGCAAAAAATATCAAAATCACCTAAACATAAAAATTCTCCCTGGCACTCAACTCGCGCACCCCGGGATGGCGTTCCAACTCTTTCTCCACAAGGTCCACACCAAGTCCGGGACGGTCGGACAGATGCAGGTGGCCGTCGCGAATATCGAGCGGATGAGAAATCACCTCGTCGCGCCACGGCACATCGTTAAACATAAACTCACAGCGGAAAAAATTTGGAATACTTGCGCAAACATGGGCACTCGCCAGAGTGCTCAGCGGCCCGTTTGGATTGTGCGGGGCGATCGGGACTCCGTAGGCTTCCGCCATAGTTGCGATGCGCTTCATCTCACTTGGTCCACCGCAACGAGTAATATCCGGCATAATGACATCGCAGAGATGCTTTTCAAGAACCGGACGAAAGCCATGCCGTGTGTAGTGACGTTCCCCGACACAGAGCGGAATGTTCGGGCGCACCCGTTCGCGAATCGCTTGCAGGGTATTCGCATTTTCGGGACCGACCGGTTCCTCATACCAGGTGACTCCCAGAGGGGCGAGACGCTCGGCCATTTCCAGAGCCGTCTGCGTATTGAGCATCGCATGGGTTTCAATCATCATGTCAAATTCCGGCCCAACAGCCTCCCGCACAGCACGAGTCACTTCGAATGCAAGATCCTGCTGGGCTTTACTTAGTTCCAGCGTCGAGTTCAGATCCTCACCGTAAAGATAATTTGTGTGGGCGAACGGATCAAACTTTAGCCCTAAAAAACCCCTATCTTTCACTTGCTGAGCCTGCTTTGCGTAGTCCTCCGCATTATGTCCTCCGCCAGTGAACCAGTAGTTTGCATAGAGGCGGATTTTATTACGAAAAGCTCCACCCAGTAGTTCATAACACGGGACGCCGAGCACCTTTCCCTTCAGATCGAGCAGAGCCATATCCATACCACTGATGGCACACATCGAAGCACCGTAGGGGCCGATCCAGTTCAGATCGCGATAGAGTTTTGTCCAGATAAAATCCGTTTTCATCGGGTCAAGTCCGATAATGCGTTCGCCGACGTGTCGTGCCGCTGCTTCGATAATTGGGCTGCCGGGCCAGTTCGTTGCCTCACCAATTCCGGACTGGCCGGTGTCAGTGGTAATTTTGATAACCGTCCAGTTGTATTTTATGCCCTCAACGAGCCAAACTTTGACTTCCTGAATTTTCATAAAATTCCAAATGTGTCCCACGCTTCCTGCGCACCCATACCCTTGCAAATGGCTTCGTAAACAAGTTTTTCACCATGCGCTTTTTCCCATGCACGCCTCAGCGTTTCTTCCTCAATTTCTTTGGGAATAATGCAGACCCCGTCGAGGTCTCCGAAGACAATATCTCCTGGTCGCACCGTCACTCCCCCAAAGGAAATCGTGCAGCGAAAGTCCACTACCTTGCCTCGCGGACGCTGGTCTTTTGCATAACGACCATAGGAAAAGCAGGGAAAATTTTGCGCAAGAATGCCCCGGGTGTCGCGGGAATATCCATCAAGCACGGCTCCCGTAGCCCCTTTGTTGGTTGCAGCCTTACTCATTAGTTCACCCCAAAGCGCAAAGTCCGGACTCGCTCCGGAGCAGATATAAACCTCATCTTTTTGAAGATCGTCCAGAGCTGTCAGCATCAATCCAAACGGACGGTTGAGTGTCTCAGAGTGACGTCCGGGCCCATCGCCTCCGGCATCGTCGATTTCCAAAACCGGCATTGCCCGACCCACGGCTACCATGTTGTCGCGAAGCGGTTGCACCTGCGGAGGCAGAAATTGATTTTTGTATCCGAGTTGATCCATGATGTCTCCGATGACGGCTGCAAAAAGCCCCTTTCGGCACTTCTCAAAAAGTTCGTGATCGTTGCTCCAGGTTAATGTGTTCATAAAGTTGTATTTTTTGGTGAATCCTGAAGGAGCGCACTGCGTCCTCCGTCTGCAAGAATCGTTGTGCCGGAGATAAAGCCCGCATGGTGCGAAGAGAGAAACACACACAGCGCACCAATCTCAGCAGGAGTTCCGATCCGCCCCACAGGATGCATTTTATTTGTATGGTTGCGAATCGCTTCAGGATCCGAAAATGAATCAAACCACACATCGTTGCCGGGTGTATCTATAAAACCAGGAGCCACGCCAATCGCACGAATGCACGGTCCCCATTCGATCGCCAGCGACTGAACCATCGCACCGAGACCGGCCTTGGCCACATTGTAAGGAAAGCATCCCGGCAGTGTGGAATGAGCGTGATTTGAAGAGATCACAATAAAGACACTCTTCCCCGATTGTTTCAGCCACGGTTTGGCTGCCTTTGCTAAACGCCAGTGCGAAGCAAGGTCCAGGTTCATGCAATCGCTCCATCCTTTTTCTTCGCATGCATCCACAGCGAAAAACATATTTTGCCCCGCATTCGAAATCACTACGTCAATTCCATCGAATGCATCTGCCACCGTACCCACAAGCGCAGCAGGTGCCTCCGCATCTGCCATATCGCATTGAGTATAAAAAGCTTCCCCGCCGCAGTCCGTAACCGCTTTGCGAAAATCTTCTGCGACAGAGGAGTCCTCCGGCTCACGGGAACACCCCGCTACCTTTGCTCCGGCGCGTGCAAACTCTGTGGCAATTCCCAGTCCGATGCCGCGCGTTGCTCCGGTGATCAACACGCGAAGATTTGAAAAATCAATCGTCCACATGAAATTACTCTGATGAAAATCATAAAAAATCACAAAATATATGTTTTTAAAAAATATCCGATTATCGGATATTTTATTTTCTTATGAATCCGCGTGAATTTGGAGGAACTCTTTTTAAAGGGCTCGACTTATTGACTGCGATTGCCGGGCCGGACAAAGGATTGCGTATTCCCGAAATGATGATTGCGTGTAATGAATCGCGCACAACCATTCTGCGTCTTCTGCGAACTCTGGAAGTTTATGGCCTGGTCGAGCCCAAAGAGCGCTACTGGAAAGTAACTCTGCAAGCACAGGAGTTGACGATACGGGGCCGTCACACAATGCTCCGGCGAAAATGGCGTCCTACCCTGGAGAAAATTTCAGCAATATCTGAAGAACTTGTCCTTTTGGGTATTCTGGAAGGTCGTGCTATTGTACACCTTGATTTCATTGAGGCCGATGGACTCGTAAAAGTTGCGCCGGCTCCGCTGACCCGTCACCAACTTCGTGTCAGTGCCATGGGTAAACTGGCTCTTAGCGTGCGCCCTGATCTTCTTCACCAGCTTGGGACGGCCCGGCTTCGTCAGGAAATAAAAGAAATTTCGGCAACAGGCATCGCATGGAATCGCGAAGAGTCTGTGCAGGGAGTAGTCGTAGCAGCATACTTTTTGGGGAAAGCCTCTACGCTGACGCCAATGATTTCCGTGGCATGGCCAACAAAGCGATTTCGTACCCGAAAAGCAATACGAATGCTCGATGTGATAAAGGCCGATTTTTGAAATCGCAGTTATACAATTTATACCAAATCTATAAAAAAAGGCTTGGTGAGGAGAAGTCGCATATCCGAATAAAAAAAGATGCCCCGACTTTGTTTTCACAAAATCGGGGCATTGACTCTGGCGATGACCTACTCTCGCACAACCTATCGTCGCACTACCATCGGCGCTGAGGCGTTTCACTTCCGTGTTCGGGATGGGAACGGGTGGGACCACCACGCTACGACCACCAGATTTCAAGTCTCAGATCTCCAAAAATATTCCGAAACCTGGATATCTGATGGTTTTTTGCCAGACTGTCAAAAGAGCTTTTTTCCTGCTTCTGAAACCAAAAGCACTGAAACGCTCTCTGACAACCGCATACAAAGGGATAAATTAAATAAAGAATTACTCACATGAACAAAGCTGTATCTGACCTGATAAATTGCTTTGATAAATTGTAGATTAAAAAAGACGAACGAGTATTAGTACCACTGAGCTGAATACATTACTGCACTTACACCCGTGGCCTATCAACCTGGTGGTCTTCCAGGACTCTTCAGGGAAAATTCATCTTGGGAGAGGCTTGGCGCTTAGATGCTTTCAGCGCTTATCCAGTCCGCACTTAGCTACCCGGCGATGCCCTTGACAGGACAACCGGAACACCAGAGGTGCGTCAGACCCGGTCCTCTCGTACTAAGGTCTGAACCCTTCAATTTTCCTACGCCCACAGAAGATAGAGGACCGAACTGTCTCGCGACGTTCTGAACCCAGCTCGCGTGCCGCTTTAACCGGCGAACAGCCGGACCCTTGGGACCTTCTCCAGCCCCAGGATGCGACGAGCCGACATCGAGGTGCCAAACTTCGCCGTCGATATGAACTCTTGGGCGAAATCAGCCTGTTATCCCTAAGGTACCTTTTATCCGTTGAGCGACGGCAATTCCACATTCTACCGCCGGATCACTTAGGCCTGCTTTCGCATCTGCTCGACTTGTAGGTCTCACAGTTAGGCGCGTTTATGCCTATGCACTCGACACGCGCTTGCCAACCGCGCTGAACCCACCTTCGCGCTCCTCCGTTACTCTTTGGGAGGATACCGCCCCAGTAAAACTGACCGGCTGACACTGTTTCCCGCCCGGTTTCACGGGTCGGGGTTAGATCTTCCAACACCCAAGGGTGGTATCTCACTGATGACTCCACGACCCCCTAAAGGGCCATATCAACGTCTCCCACTTATGCTGAGCATGAGAATCGAAGAACCAATGACAGCTTACAGTTAAGGTCTATAGGGTCTTTCCGTCCTTCTGCGGGCAGGCGGCATCTTCACCGCCATTACAATTTCACTGAGCTCCTGGTTGAGACAGCGCCCAACTCGTTTCACGATTCGTGCAGGTCGGAACTTACCCGACAAGGAATTTCGCTACCTTAGGACCGTTATAGTTACGGCCGACATTCACGGGGACTTGGACTCGAAGCTTCGCATTGCTGCTAACATCTCATCTTAATCTTTCCGCATTGGTCACGTGTCACATCCTATACTTGGCCTTGCGGCTTGGCAGAATGCTGTGTTTTTGCTAAACAGTTGGTTGGGCCGTTTCACTGCGGCCTGTCGAAACAGGCACCCCTTATCCCGAAGTTACGGGGCTAATTTGCCGAGTTCCTTAACCAGGGTTCACTCTTGCGCCTTGGTATATTCTACCCACCCACCTGTGTCGGTTTGCGGTACGGGTTGCTTAGCATGCACCGGAGCTTTTCTAGGCACCGATTTCGGCAATGCGGTTCGGCCGTGGCCTCCCCTCGGAATTCAATCACTTGGTTGCCTCCATCGATGCGTCCTTCCGGGTTAAGGTTCGCAAGTGCGGGAATATTAACCCGCTGTCCATCGCCTACGCGTATCCGCCTCGGCTTAGGTCCCGACTAACCCCGGGACGAAAATCGTGGCCCGGGAAACCTTGGGTTTACGGCGGCCGGGGATTTCACCCGGCTTATCGTTACTCATGTCTGCATCCTCTCTTCTCAACTCTCCAGGGTCAGTCGCCATCACCCTTCAATGTGTTGAGAATGCTCCTCTACCGCGCCACACCATAAGTGTGACACCCAGAGCTTCGGTATACCGCTTAATCGCCGATCATTTTCGGCGCAGGATCTCTCGATGAGTAAGCTATTACGCACTTTTTAAATGGTGGCTGCTTCTAAGCCAACATCCTCACTGTCTATGAAATCCCACATCCTTTCCACTTAGCGGTATTTGGGCACCTTAGCTGCTGATCAGGGTTGTTTCCCTTTTGACGACGAAGCTTATCCCCCGCCGTCTCACTGCCGCGTTCTGTTGAGTGGTATTCGGAGTTTGATAGGGGTTGGTAGACGGGTATGCCCCCTAGCCCTTTCAGTGCTCTACCCCCACACATAAACACGCGACGCTGCACCTCAATGCATTTCTAGGAGAACCAGCTATCACGGGGTTTGATTAGCCTTTCACTCCTACCCTCAGCTCATCCGAGAATTTTTCAACATTCACCGGTTCGGTCCTCCACTCAGTATCACCTGAGCTTCAACCTGGCCAAGGGTAGATCACCTCCGCTTCGGGTCCAGCACGTGCAACTAGGTTCGCCCTGTTCGGACTCGCTTTCGCTTCGCCTCCGG
>JBKEBM010000127.1:0-24734 GCA_047973165.1 Chthoniobacterales bacterium | reverse complement strand
TGTGGAATATCGGCCCGCTGCAAAAAAATACGAAGGGGATTCGGAAGATCATGGCGTCGGAGTAGACAGAACACTCAGCGACTGAACTTTTAAATCTCAAATTTGAGATATTACAAAACTTTTCTCACTTCTAATTTCTGACTACATAATTTATATTCCGCTCATCCAGGCCCGTCAGGAAAACCACCCGCAAACGCGCCGCCTCGGCCGCTCTCACGCTGGAGGAAAATCTCGCCGGTCAGAAACAAATCAAGACCCTCGAATCCCACCGCAAGGAACGCCGCCGCACCCTCTTCGACGCCCAGGACGAAATCGACGTCAAGCGCGAACGCCTGATCAAGAACATCGAGGAAAAACTGAAAACCGAGGCTTCCGAAAAAAAGCTTTTCATCATACGCTGGAGCCTGACATGACCCCATGAAACTGCCCGAAGAATCCTCCGAAAGACTGCGAAATACGCTCCATTCCAGGTCCCTGTTGGATGAGACCGCCATCAGAGGGCTGATCGAGTCCTTGAATGGAGAAAAACCGGTGAACTGGAATCTCGTCCTCTCCAAGCAATTTGAATCCGAACAAGGAGGCCGTGATGAAGCTGAGTCTTGAGGCCTTTCGCGGGGTAAATTCTTCTTTTGTGATCGAGTTCGACACGAAACAGAACCTCACCGTTCTCTATGGAGAGAATGGCAGCGGCAAGACGACCGTCTCCGACGCCTTCGAGTTCGTCATCAATGGCACGGCGGGATCTCTGGAAGAGAAGTCACTGGATGGGAAATCGCGCCTCGGGCAACTGGTCAATGCCCGCAGGAAAAACACCGATCTGAAGGTGTCGCTCCAAGTCGGAGCCAAAACGCGTTCGGCTAAACTCTCCGGCACAAAGACGCGGCACGACGGATATCTGGATCACCGAATCAAAGTTCTGAGCCGGAAAAACATCACCAAGCTCGTCGAAGAAACGCCCGCAAACCGTTTCAAACGGATTCAGGACTTCGTCTCCATCCCGGTTCTGGAACGCGAAGAGGCCGCCCTCAACGAACTAGTCTTGTCCGAGAGGCACAATCTGGAGAGCCAGTCCAAACTGATTGTCCAGGCTCGCGAGATTCTTGATCAACTCTTCGAAGGGCACGCGGACAAGGCGAAATACGGCGACCGTCAGAACGAATGGCAACAGGACCTTCTCAGTGAAAGCGAGAAAACCATCGCCGAGAACCTCCGCATCCTCCAAGACCTCAACCAGGAGATCAGACGGCTGCGCGACGATTTCAAGCTGCTTGCCGACAGCTATCCGGCGCTCGCCAAGGCTGGCGAATCCGTCAAAACGGAGGAGACGGCGCTGGCAAAACTCATCGCCGACCACAGCGACGATCTGGCCAGGGCCTTCGAGACGCTCCAGCAGGCGCAGGTTTTTCTCACCTCGTGCCAGAGCGACACCTGTCCGGTATGCGACAGCGAAGTCGGCCACTCCGCCCTCGTGGAAAAGATCGATCAGAAGCTGGAAACCCTCAAGGCGGTGAAGGAGCAGAGCCGCAAGACCAAGAGCGCGAAAGATGCCCTTCAAGCCACCGGAGCCTCACACAAAACGCTGCAGGAATCCTTTTTCTCCATCATCTCCCGGCTCAAGCAGGTGCATCAGGTGGCAGTCGATTCCGAGCAATGGCAGTTCTCCTCCCTCGTCCCCTCCCTCCTCGCCGTGGAACAGGCTGCCGACCTGACGGAAGGCTGGTTCAATCAACTCAAGGCCGAAGCGTCGCAGCTCAAGCCCCTGTCCGAAACCGTCGAAAAGGAACACGCCGCGCTCCAAGTCCGCCAAAAGCTGCAAGCTGATGTCCGTCAGGCTCTCCAACGCATCAAGGCGGCCACGGACGACGGCAAGCGCATCGAGTTCATCATCCGGCGGGGCGAGGAGATCAAAAAAGTTCTCCACGACGAACGGATTCATTATGCCAATGAGACTCTGGAGGCGATTTCCGGAGACTTCGCCCGGCTCTACGCGCGAATTCACGAGGGAGAGGAAATCGAAACCATCAAGCTCTACCTCCATCCGAGCAAGAAAGCCTCCGCCCAGTTCGACGGCACCCTTTTCGGCAAGGAAGAAGCCAGCCCGGTGGCCTATCTCTCCGAATCCCATCTGGACACCCTCGGGCTCTGTCTCTTCCTCGCCCTGGAAAAGCGGGAGAACCCCGAAAAGACCATCCTCTGCCTCGACGACGCCATCGCCTCGGTGGACGAAGCTCACATGGAACGGCTCTACCATCTCCTGCTCGACGAGGCCGCCCACTTCCACCATGTCATCATCAGCAGCCATTACCAGCCGCTGCGCTTCAAGTTCCGCTGGGGCATCCTGACCCAGAAAAAAGTCGAATTCCTCGAACTCGGCCCCTGGTCCCTGGAGCGCGGACTCAGCCTGGCCAAGGGTCCGGATTCCGAAATCGCCTTCCTCCGCCGCTACCTGGAGGAAGCCGAGGACGCCGGCACCATCGCCGCAAAGTCCGGCATCGTGCTGGAACGCATTCTGGACTTCCTGACCGGAATCTACCAATGCCGCCTCCCGCGCAATCCGGGGGCCGAGCAACGCTGGACCCTGGACCACTATCGCGGGGGACTGGCGAGCGAAAAGAAACTGCTTCCCGCCATCCGATGCGAGCATCTCGATGAAAACGGCGCGGCGGTCAAATCCATCGATCTGGCACCGCTTCTCGAAGCCATTTTCTCCCGTTTGCAAGTTCGCAACGCCATCGGCTGCCACTTCAAGGAACTCGCCGGACACTTTGACGAACTCGCCGAGGCCACCGCGCTGGGGAAGGCCACGCTCGCCCTGGTCGATGCCCTGTGCGATGAAAAGGACACCCTGCCGGACCGCCGCAAGGACGGCTGCTCCTGGCACAACCGGGGAGAACCCGTCACCCGCCGCCTCTACCCGCTACTCAAGCCGGAATAGTTATCTCATTTCACCCATGCCATCCAATAAACAAAAACTCGAACTCACCTGGATCGGAAAGGAGAACCGTCCGAAGCTGGAGCCGCGGATTCTGGTAGAGAACGCGGAGAAGTCGTATCATGCGAAGCATCGGGTAGGCGAGAACGACCTCTTTGATAACAAGCTCATCTTCGGGGACAATCTGCTCGCCCTGAAGGCACTGGAGCAGGAGTATGCGGGGAAGGTGAAATGCGTGTTCATTGACCCTCCGTATAATACCGGACAAGCCTTTGAGCACTACGATGACGGCTTAGAGCATTCTACCTGGCTGTCGCTTCTGAGAGAACGAATAGAAATTCTTAAAAAACTTCTTTGCAAAGACGGAGTCATTTTCTGTCAACTCAATGACGAAGAAATGGCCTACGGAAAGGTCTTGATGGATGAGGTTCTAGGACGGATTAATTTTCTTAATCAGGTCAGCGTGAAAATGAAGCAAACCGCTGGGGCCTCTGGAGGAGGTGAGGATAAAAAGCTCAAAAAAAATATCGAGTATATTCTAATTTACGCTCGGGAAAGGAATGCCGATGGCGGATTTCAGAAATTTAACGAAGTATACGACGAAGAAAGCTTATTTGATCTCATCGATGAGATGGAGGCGAATGGAAAAAGCTGGAAGTATACTAGTGTTCTTTTGAGCAAGGGCGCGTTCTTAGAAGAAAAAACAGTTTTCGATGGTTCGGGAGAACCCATCAAAGTCAGTAAATACAAGGGAGTGCAGAGGACAACTATCGCCCAACTAATCAAGAGTGGATGCACCAGAGAGCAAGCCTATACCGAAAATTTCGAAGGGATTTTTTCCGATACAAACGCTCAGACAAGTATTCGGACGCGGATTATAGATGAGTTCAAAGAACTTGATGGTGACGAATTGCTGGAAGCAACTTACATTCCTCGGTCAGGTCGAGAAAAGGGGAGAATAGCAACCCATTATTATATTAGTCCTACAATTCGAAGAGTAATTTGGTTAAGTGACAGTGCTCATAAAAAGGGGACGAGGATCGTGAAATTAGAAAAAGCCGGGACTTTCTGGGATGGATTTCCCTTGAATAACTTGACTAAGGAAGGTGGGGTTCAATTCCCTCAGGGAAAGAAACCTGAGGCACTCATCAAAAAGGTTTTAGATCTCGCAACCAATCCCGGTGATCTCGTTCTTGATTCCTTCCTCGGCTCCGGCACAACCGCCGCTGTTGCCCACAAGATGGGCCGTCGCTGGATCGGTATCGAACTCGGGGAACACTGCCACACGCACTGCATTCCGCGTCTGAAGAAAGTCATCGACGGTGAAGACCCCGGCGGGATTACGAAGGCGGTCGATTGGAAGGGCGGAGGAGGTTTTCGCTACTACCGCCTCGCTCCGTCCCTGCTGGAGAAGGACAAGTGGGACAACTGGGTCATCAGCAAGGACTACAATGCCGCCATGCTGACCGAGGCGGTTTGCAAGCTGGAGGGCTTCACCTACGCGCCGAGCGACAGCCTCTACTGGCAGCACGGCCACTCGACGGAACGGGATTTCATCTACGTCACCACCGCCGGACTCAAGCACACCCAGCTCCAGCAGCTCAGCGACGAAGTCGGCCCCGAGTGCAGCCTGCTGGTGGTCTGCACCTCCTTCCGGGGCGGCAGGGAAGGCTACCCCAACCTGACCGTGAAGAAAATCCCCAAGGCCGTCCTCGCCCGCTGCGAATGGGGCAAGGACGACTACAGCCTGCGCGTCGAAAACCTCCCCCCCGCCCCGCCGCCCGAGGGACAAAAGGAACTTTTTTAACCACAAAGAGCACAGAGAACACAAAAATGAAATCAGATGAAGACGTGAAATTTATGTGTGATTTGGTTCGGCAAACGAGCTATGAGATTCATGTCTATCATGGACACGGTCACCTGGAAAAAGTTTATGAGAACGCCCTGGCACATCGTCTGAAAAAGCGGAGACTGTCCGTAAAACAACAGGAACCGATCACTGTTTACGATGAAGATGGAACAGTCATCGGAGAGTATTTCGCCGACATTTTAGTGAATGGCTGGCTGATTCTGGAACTCAAGGCCGTGAAGGCTCTGGCCAACGAGCACGTCGCGCAAATCATGGGTTACCTGAAATCAGCCCGGCTCAAACATGGTCTGCTCATCAATTTCGGTTCCTATCGCTTTGAGATAAAAAAATACGCGCTCTGACTTCGCAGGAATCGACAAAATCAAACGCATTTATTTTAACACCACAAAGAGCACAAAGACAGAAGAAATCATGAAGACCATGCTCCGAATCCATCCCATCCCCTTTTCTCCATTTCAAATTATCCTAAAAATCCATTTTGTGTTCTTTGTGATCTCTGTGGTTAAACCCTTGCCATGAACCGCCACGTCAACGTCATTTCCGGCCGCCTCAGCCTGCGCCCGCCGCAGCGGCAGTCGCTCGAAATCCTCCACCGGATCACCGAGGTCGCGCCGCCGCGCAAGGAGACCGATCTCCGGGCCGCGCTCGCGGCGATTCAGGCCGAGTATCCCTCCGTCACCGACTTCGAGCGGGACTTCCCCTCACTCTGCTTCGCGCTGGCCACCGGGGTCGGCAAGACGCGGCTCATGGGCGCCTTCGTCACCTACCTGCACCTGCAACACGGTATCAACAACTTCTTCGTCCTCGCGCCGAACCTGACCATCTACAACAAGCTGATCGCCGACTTCACCCCGAACACGCCAAAGTATGTCTTCAAAGGCATCGCCGAGTTCGCCCAGAATGTGCCCTACCTGATCACCGGGGACACCTACGAACAAGCCGGCTCGGTCAGCTCCGGGCACCTGTCGGGTTTCGACACCACGGTCCGCGTCAACATTTTCAACATCAGCAAGATCAACTCGGAAGTTCGCGGCGGCAAGGCGCCGAAGATCAAGCGTCTCTCCGAATACATCGGCGAGAGCTACTTCGATCATCTCGCCGCCCTGCCGGACCTGGTCCTGCTCATGGACGAGTCCCACCGCTACCGCGCCAGCGCCGGAGTCCGCGCCATCAACGAGCTGAAACCGATCCTCGGACTGGAATTGACCGCCACACCTTTCATCGAAGGTGGGAGGGGCGCCACTCCTTTCAAGAACGTCATCTACGACTACGCCCTGGGCCGCGCCATCGCTGACGGTTTCGTCAAGGAACCCGCCGTGGTGACGCGCAAGAATTTCAACCCCGACGGCATGAGCCGGGAGGCCATCGAGGAATTGAAACTTTCCGACGGCATCCGTCTCCATGAGCAAACCAAGGTGCAGCTCGAAACCTACGCCCGCGAGGCCGGGCGCGAGATCGTCAAACCCTTCGTTCTCGTGATCGCCCGTGACATCACCCATGCGGCGCAGCTCAAGACGCTCATCGAATCCGACGCCTTCTTCGACGGCCGCTATCGGGACAAGGTGATTCAGGTGGACTCGTCGACCAAGGAAGATGAAGTCGTCGAACGCCTGCTCACGGTGGAGCGTGCGGACAATCCCACCGAGATCGTCATCCACGTGAACATGCTCAAGGAGGGTTGGGACGTGACCAACCTCTACACCATCGTCCCGCTGCGCGCCGCCAACGCCCGCATCCTCATCGAGCAATCGATCGGCCGCGGGCTGCGCCTGCCCTACGGCAAGCGCGTCGGCGTCTCCGCCGTGGACCGCCTCAGCATCGTCGCGCACGACAAATTTCAGGAAATCGTGGATGAGGCCAACCGCCCCGATTCCCAAATCCGCATGCAGACGGTCGTGCTCGATGGCGACGAGCTCGAACGAAAGACGAAGACGGTGATTTCCCAAAGCACCCTGGCCAACCAACTGGGGACGACTCCTCCACAGGCTACGGCATCCACGACCGTGGCACCAACGCGAGAAAAGGCCGTTTTCACCACGCCCGGGGAACAAAAGGTCGCCCAAGCGGCCTACACCTTCATCAAGAAACTCGAGGCCCAGCCGGACCGAGTGCCGACCTCGAAGTATCTTTCCAAATCGGAGATCGTGACGAAGATGGCCGAGGAGGTGGCTGCCCATCTGGCCCCCGCCCAGTTAGAGATGGATAGCGTGACCGAGAAGCCGGACATCGCTGCCATCGTGAAGAAAACGGCCGAACTGGTCATTCAGCGCACTATCGACATCCCCCGCATCCTCGTCGTGCCAAAGGACGAGGTGGCCTCCGGCTTCAAGCCGTTCCAACTGGATATTTCCAGTCTGAACTACCAGCCGATCTCTGAAGAACTCTGGGTGCAATTCCTGCAAACGGGCGCGGCGGAAGTCATCGGGCTGGGTAAGGGCGGGATCAGGGAGAAGCGGCTGGAGGACTACGTCGTCAGCGGACTGGTGGATTTCGACGACATCGACTACGGGAAACACGCCGAACTCCTCTACGATCTGGCGGTGCAGACGGTAACCCATTTCACCGGCTACCTGAAAGAGGAAGAGGTGGGAAAGGTTCTCTGGCGGCACCAGCGGGAGATCACGGCCTTCATTCACGCCCAGATGCAGGAGCACTACTGGGAAGATGAAAGCGTCGAATACGAAGTGGTCGTCAGCAAGGGATTCACCGAGCTGAAACCCAGCGCCTACACCGCATCCGCCACCGAGGCCCCGTTGGATTTCAGGGTGTCGCCCAAGGACAAGAGCAACATGGCCGGATACCTCTTCGGAGGCTTCAGCCGCTGCCTCTATCCGGTGCAGAAATTCGACTCCGAGGCCGAGCGCATCCTCGCCGTCATCCTGGATCGCGAGTCCGAAAAGTGGTTCAAGCCCGCCAAGGGGCAGTTCCGGATTTTCTACCGCTCCGGTGCCGATCACCCCGAGTATCAGCCCGACTTCGTCGCGGAAACGGCGGATACTATTTACATGCTCGAACCCAAGGCCCGCAACCAAATGGAGGATCCCGACGTTCTCGCCAAGAAAGAGGCCGCCGAAAACTGGTGCCGGAACGCGAGCGACTACGCCGCCCGCCACGGCGGCAAGCCATGGAAATACCTTCTGATTCCCCACCAGGTCATCGCGGAAAACATGAGCATCGCCGGCTTGTCCGCTCAAATTGGCAACCAACAGCCATGAGCGCGTCCAGTGATGTGTGCCCGCATCGTCAAACATTTGTGGATATTGGAGGTGGCTGCGGATTTTCGTTTTTGTGGGAATTTCATCCATGAAAACCGGAGTACCCCTTGGAGTATCTGAACGCCGGATCCCTCATCAAGCTCAAGGACGGCTCCACCTCCGAAGGCAACCCCCTTCACCATCCGCTGACACCCAGATTGACAATCCGGCTGTATAGCTATACATATTGCTCATAAAAACGACGATCAACCTTCCCGACGATCTCCTCCAGCGGGCGAAAATCGTCGCCGCCCAGCGCTGGACCACTCTCAGGGAACTTGTGGTGAGGGGGCTGAATCACGCTTTGGAGCATGGAGCGGATGCCGATCGCAAAGCCAACCTGAAACGCTTGTTGGAAGAGATGCGAGCTGACAATACCGAACCCATGACCCCCTTTCCCGCGAGCAAGCCAATAAGCGCTGAAGTCTTTTTGGACACAAACATCCTGCTCTACGCATGTTCCGCCGATCTGATACGCCGGATGCACATCTGCGAGGAAAAGAGCAGCGGGATCGATCGGCTGGTGCAGGCCTCGGAGGCCTATCAACTGCCCCGCCCTCTTTTCGTGTCAGCTTGAAGCGAACCATCGTGGTAATTTTTGGTCCCAAACCGTTTGGAGACATGGATCGTGATGACCGGGTGCGCGCCTGCTACCAGTACTGCTCTTTGAAGAGGGTGATGTCAGAGCCGATGACCAATCAAACCCTCCGAGAGCGCTTCCACCTCGCTGAGACCAAGGTAGCGAGCATTTCCCAAGTCATCTCGGCTGCGATGGATGCCAAGCTGATTAAGCTCGATGAAAAAGCAGGCGGCTCCCGCAAGTTTGCCCGTTACCTGCCTTTCTGGGCCTGATTTTATTAAATCGCAACCCACACCATCTTTTATGTTTTCGTCATAATTATTTAAAAACAAGAAACTTGCTTATTCAACTTCATTTTATGACTCTCACCGAATCCATGCTAAGCATCCTCACCCCAGCCCTCTCCCACGGGGAGAGGGAGTCCTACGGTGATATGGTGCTGGAGGGGCACTTGCGTGGGGCGATCACGCTGCTGCAATACAACGCCGTGCTCGTGACGAGCGACGGCTTGCAGGCGCGCATCGGCTCGCTGAGTGCCGGTCCGGAATGATTCAAAATTTGGTGCACGATTACGGGCGAGGGTGACGCACCTGCGGGCACGCTGGAATTGGAAACGCTGATTCATGGTGTTTTCCCTCCTCGGAATTTCCTCAAGCTGCTGCAGCATTTCATCGTCTTCGAGGAAGACCCGGGCTCGGGCGCGGTGCACAAGATTTTGGCGGGCTACCATCAAGTCCACGCGGTGAACGCGGCGGTGAAAACCGTGTTGCAACAGGCGGAACTGCTCTGCGCGGAGTGGGCGTAGTTTTTTGGTGAACCCTTTATTCGTCGATTTTCAGAACATAAGTTGGGGCGAGGATGGCGTCTCGCATTCCGTGGAGTAATTTTTTGTCGGGGGGGCAGATGGTTGCGAGTGCTCCGCCGAGGCTTGTGTTTTTTTCGTTTGCGCTGTCTAAGAAATAATAGGGGCAGAGGCGGACGCGTCCGGGCATGGCTTCGATGCTGTTTTTTTCGGGGTTGAAAACGGGCTGTTCGAAGATGCTGCCGGGGCGAAATTCCTGTAAAATGTAAGGTTGTGTGGGGTGGGCTGCCAGGGCTTGATCGATGGCGTCGGACCATTCTTTTTGTGAAGCGTCGGAGCCGATGGTGACGCTGCGGCTGCCCCAGCCGATCTCGGAAAAGCCGCTGACTTTTAGCACGTAGTTGCGATCTTTTTTGGAGGCTTTTTTGAGCGTGTCCCAGGACTGGATTTCGAGTCGTGGATAGACGGCCTGGGGGGGGAGGGGGGAGGGGTTCAGGATGAGCGTGAAGGGGATGACTTTTTTGAGGGCGTCGAACTGGCGTTGGCCGAGTTCGCGGGACCAGAAGTCTTCGAGGGGCTGCATCCAGAAGAGGGCGAACCACATTTTTTCTTCGAGAGCTGGTTTTAGTGGAGGGGTGATTTGGCGTTCTCCATTGAGAATGCTTTTTGCGATGCTTTGGATTGTCGGGATGTTGGGGAGGTCGAAGAGTTCGAAGAAGCGGTAGATGCGGTCTTTCCAGTCGGCCGGGTCTTCGGCGTTGAGGACGCGGTAGTTTGTGGAGATTGTTTTGTTGAGGGTTGCGGCGAGCCACTGCATCTCGGGGCGGTAGGTCTCGGCTTCTTTTGAGACGAGGATGTCGGCTTCCTGGGTGATTTTGTGAAAGCCCTGGAGCATGCCTTCGGGGCCGCCGAGGATGTCGAAGCCGAGTTGGGTGTATTGTTGGTTGAGCCAGGCGGTGAGTCCGATGCCGCCGGGGACGTTGTCGAGTTCGGCGATGGTGAAGCCGTCTTCGGTGAGGATGAGGTCGGGGCGCAGAACGCGCGGGATTTCGTTTCGGAGGATTTTTTCACGACCGATATTGATGAGCGTCTCGGGTTTTCCGGCGTCGAGCCATTGGGCGATCCAGGGGGGGGCGGAGCCTTTGATGCTTGCGTGGTAGAGGTTGTTGCAGGCGTGGACGAATTTTGTGAGGCGGTAGCCGAGCTTGTCGAGTTCGTCGGCGAGGGTGGGGGAGATGCCGAAGGGTTCGGGCGTGATGCGCCATTCTTTTTCGTGAAAGAGGCCGCCTTCGGGCAGGGATTTTTGAAGGGTGTGGGCAGCGCGGAGTGCGGGATTTTTTTCTTCTATCATTGTTTCGATAGTTTCTTAGCGGGCGAGGCGCTGGAGTCCGGCGCGGATTAGGGCTTCGACGTCGAGGTCTTTGTTGCCGGTGTCGGAGGTGATTGCTTTGAGTGCTTTGTGGGCATCGACTTGTTTGTAGCCGAGAGAGATGAGGGCGAGGACGGCGTCGCGGATGGCGGTTGCTTCTTTGCTGATTTCGGCTTGCTGGTTGCTTGCGGCTTCCCATTCTGCGGCGACACCGACTT
This sequence comes from Chthoniobacterales bacterium, assembly GCA_047973165.1. GTDB lineage: Bacteria > Verrucomicrobiota > Verrucomicrobiia > Chthoniobacterales > JBKEAD01 > JBKEAD01. The sequence goes on along the minus strand of JBKEBM010000127.1, from coordinate 13,709 downwards.
TGTTTTTGAGTTCGACGATCATGAGTTCGGCAGTTTTTTTTCCGAGGCCTTTGATTTTTGAAATGGAGGCGGCGTCGCCGGATACGACGTAGGCTTTGAAATCCTCGACGGACATTCCGCTGAGGACGGCGAGGGCGATTTTTGGGCCGACTCCGCTGACGGATCCGATGAGGAGGCGAAAGAGGTCGCGTTCGGCTGCCGTGGCGAATCCGAAGAGGATGTGGGCGTCTTCGCGGACGATGAGGTGAGTGAGGATTTTGGTTTTCTCTCCGACTTGTGGGAGTTTTTCGAAGCTGGAAAGTGGAATGAGCACTTGATACCCGGTGCCATTCACGTCCATAACAATCTGTGTGGGCAGGGATTCGACTAAGATACCATCTAAAAAAGCAATCATGGCTGGGTTTGTGTGTAGCAGACTTTTTCAAAAACTCAACCATGTGGGAGTGGCGATTTTGGTATTGCCGTTTTTTTGTGTCTGTTTTTCGGGAGGGGTTATGCGGGCAGCGGAGCTTGTTTCTGAAAAATCTTCTGTTGAAAAACCGGAGGTGGTGGAACAGGAGTTGCCGGAATTTTTGCCGGTGCTGTTTCCGACGTTTATGAATCCGGAGGTTTCGACTTTTGTGCCGAAGAGTAAGCGCACGAGCATTGCGCTTCAGGCTTGTCGCGGGGTGGAGTTTGATTTTGTGCGGACTCCAAAAGCGCGAAGTTTGGCGAAGGAAAAAATAACTCCGGAGCTGCTGGCGGCGGCGGATGATTATTTTAAAAATACGATGCCGCGGCTGGTGAGAGATTCGGACGGGGTGGTGCTGTGTGGTATTTTGGATACGAAATATCCCGTGGCGACGGCGGCTCTTTTTTCGGCGGATTTTATTGATCGTCTGGAGCCGATTTTCGGGGAGGAGCTGATGGTTGCTGCGCCGCGGGCTGACCGGATTTATATTTTTCCGGCTTTGGCTGCTGAGACGGGTTTGTTTGTGAAAAGTATTTTGACGGATTTTCGTTCTGCGGCACAACCGGTCAGTCAGGAAATGTTTGGGGTGAAAGGCAACTCGATCGTTGCTCTTGGGGTGATTGATGATAAATAAGGTTTCAGAATTGCTTTAATCCTATGCAAAAAGATATCGCGCGTATTTTACTTCACGAGACGACGATTTTGAGTCGTTTGGATGCGATGGCTGCCGACATTACGAGTGACTATCAATCCCGGGAACTGACAGTTATAGCGGTTCTGAACGGAAGTCTTGTTTTTATGGCGGACCTGCTTCGGCGTTTGCCTATTCCTTTGCAAATTGATGGGCTGACGGTTGCGAGTTATGTTGGCACACAGTCCACGGGGAGGGTGGAGTTTTTACAAACGAGAATGCCGGATGTGGTGGGGCGGCATGTTCTGATTCTTGATGATATTCTGGACAGCGGGCGAACTTTGGCCGGGGTGACGGAGACTTTAAAAAACTGCGAGGGTGTTTTATCGGTTGCGACGTGTGTGCTTTTGCAAAAGGAGGTTGAGCATGTTTGTGAGATTAAGGCGGACTACGTGGGCTTCAGGATTGAGGATGAGTTTGTGGTTGGTTACGGCCTGGACTATAATGAGCGTTATCGTAATTTGCCTTTTATCGGAGTTCTGCGTCCGGAAGCGATTGAACGTTACGCAGAGACATAACTTGTTGGGCACCTCAGGAAGCCCCATTTTCATTGTCAAAACCCGCGTTAGGGCAAGGCTAACGAGGGTTTTTCTGCCTCGAAAATTAAAAATTTCTCAGTGCATCCAACAAAAAGCAGGTTTCCGAAGGTGCCCTGTTTTTGATAAAGAACCAGCCTCGCATTAATGGAATAAAAGTAATGAAGTCGACTTTGATATTTTCGCAGATAGTTTTTTTTGGGATGAAACAAATTTGCCCAACAGTGTGTTTTCTGCTCCTTTTTTTAATGTTCACGGGAGGTGCTTTTTCCAGGACTTTTACGGATAACCAGGGGAGGACTATCGAGGCGGAGATTATCGGAGTCACTGCGGAAAAAGTGTCTTTTAAATTACAGAACGGTAAGGAACTTTCGGTCCCGATTCTTCAGCTCAGTGCGGAGGATCAGACTTTTGTGCGTGAGTGGAAAAAGACTGCTGACTCACCTGAAAAGACAGAAGCGGCTGAAATGACTGCAGCCGAAAATGCTACTCCTGGCACTCCGACTGAGCCCTGGGACTATGAGGCTAAGGCTGCGGATTCTTCGGTGGAGATTGCAAAATTTCGAGTCTGGTTACCGGATGAAAAACGTCCGGTTCGCGGAATGCTGGTTCTCACTCCTGGCCTTAACGGTGACGGACGTGCCCAGGTTGAGAACAAGGTCTGGCAGGACCTGGCAAGGGAACTGAACTTTGGAATTATCGCTTCATTTTTTAAGGGAGGTAGCTACTGCTTCGCACAAAAAGGAACGGGTGATGCTTTGCTGGAAGCATTAAAAAAATTTGCGAAAGCTAAAGATCATCCTGAGGTGGAAAAGGCTCCGCTGCTGCTTTGGGGGCACTCGGCGGGAGGGCAGTTTAACTATAATTTCGCCTGTTGGAAACCGGAGCGTACGATTGGTTTTGTGGTGAATAAAGGCGGTTATTATTATGATACCCGGGCAAGAGCGAACACGCAGGATGTGCCCGCACTTATTTTTCTTGGCACGACTGATAAGGAAGTGCGTGTAAAAAACCTAACTGAGCTTTTCGAAAAATATCGCCCGCGTGGTGCCTTGTGGGCGCTTTGCCCGGAGGAAGGGCAGGGGCATGGTATCGGAAATAGTCTGAAGACAGCGCTCGTATTTTTTCGTTCGCTGGCAAAGCTTCGTTTGCCGCCGGAGTCTGCTCTTTCAGGTTCCGATAAACTGATCAGGCTCGACCCCGCTTCGGGCTGGTTGGGAGATTTAAAAAGTAAAGAAATTGCCCCGGCAAATAAATTCACAGGCAATGTGAAAGATGCGGCGTGGCTGCCGGATGAAGCCACTGCCCAGGCCTGGAAGGATGCATTGAACTGAGTCGTGTTTTTGTGTGCCGGCCTTTCGGAAGAGAGAAGAGGGCGAGAGATTCTTTGGTTGAAGCCGGGGCTTTTCCTGCTTAGCCTTGCTCGCCCATGACTTCTTCGGCAGCTTTTTTTGATAAAACTTCTTTTGATCCGGTGCAGGTGCGGCGGGACTTTCCTATCCTGGACAGGGCGGTTGCCGGGAAGCCGCTTGTCTATCTCGATAATGCTGCGACGACTCAGAAACCGCAGGTTGTCATCGATGCAATTCAGCGATTTTATATGCTGCAGAATTCGAACATTCATCGCGGTGTGCATTATCTGAGTGCTCAGGCGACGGATGCTTATGAGGAGGCACGGCAGAAAATCGCGAATTTTTTAGGAGCTGCTTCTGCTTCGGAAATTGTTTTTGTGCGAGGTGCTACGGAGGCAATTAATCTCATTGCTCAGTCGTTTGGTGGTAAAAATTTCCAGGAGGGAGATGAGGTGGTGATTTCGGAAATGGAGCATCACGCGAATATTGTTCCGTGGCAGTTGTTGTCCGAGCGGGTGGGAATAAAGTTGCGGGTTGTTCCGATTACGGATGCGGGGGAGATCGATCTGGAGGCTTTTTACGGGATGTTGAATGAGCGCACACGTTTGGTCTCCGTCGTACATGTTTCCAATACGCTGGGGACGGTAAATCCTGTGGAAAAAATGATCAAAGCTGCGCATGAATTCAAAATTCCCTTTCTTCTGGATGGGGCGCAGTCGGCTCCGCATATGCGGGTGGATGTTCAGAAGCTGGGTTGCGATTTTTTTGTTTGTTCGAGTCACAAAATGTTTGGGCCGACAGGGGTTGGTGTGCTCTGGGGGAGGGCAGAACTGCTGAACTCGATGCCGCCCTGGCAGGGTGGGGGAGATATGATTCGGACGGTTTCTTTTGAAAAATCGACTTATAAAGATGCGCCGGGGCGTTTTGAAGCAGGCACACCGCATATCGCCGGTGCGATTGCGCTTGGGGCGGCGGTGGACTATATCGAATCGCTGGATCGGGATGCGGCGGAGGCTTACGAAGCGGATGTGCTGGCCTATGCGGAGAAGCAGCTAAGCGAAGTCGATGGGCTGCAGATTCATGGTGCGCCAGCGCAGCGAGTCGGGGCAGTTTCTTTTAGTATTGAAAATGCGCACCCGCATGATATCGGCACGATTCTCGACAGCGAGGGGATAGCGATTCGAGCGGGGCATCATTGCACGCAGCCGCTGATGCGAAGGCTGGGTGTGCCGGCGACGGCGCGGCCTTCATTTTCGATTTATAATACTCACGAAGAAGTTGACATGCTCGTGCGTGCACTTCAGAAAATTTGTAAAATGTTTGCCTGATGTCCGACCTAGAAGATTTATACCAGGAGATTATTCTCGATCATAATAAGCGTCCGAAGAATTTTCGCGTCATTGAAAATCCCACGCATTTTGCTGACGGGTTGAATCCGCTGTGCGGAGATCAATTCAAAATCATGCTCAATGTCGAAGGCGATAAAATCACTGATATTAGTTTCCAGGGTGAGGGTTGTGCGATCAGTAAGGCCTCGGCGTCTTTGATGACTAATCTCATGAAGGGCAGGACGGTTGCTGAGGGGAAAGATGCTGTGGATGCTGTTTTGCAGCTTCTGACGAGTTCAGAAAAACCTGAAAAAGCACCTCGCGAGCTTGGGAATGTCCTGGCACTGGAAGGCGTGCGACGGTTTCCGGTTCGGGTAAAATGCGCCACTCTCGCGTGGCATGCCTGCCGGGCGGCACTCGACGGACAGGAAAGTATCAGCACTGAAAATACATAAAAAAACATCTGCAGATAAAAATATCGTCTGCCCTTGCGCCATCCATAGGCGATTATTCCCATTTCAGAGTGTCAATTTCTGTATTCAAAGTGTGCTCAGTGAAGATGTTTCCAGCCCTGCAGGAAGATATAGAGGCCAAGACAAATCAGAATGACACTGGAAAAATACGGAGCTTTCCGGGCAATTTCTGAAAAGCCTTTGAACTTTTGCGAAGCATGGCGAACCCCCCATGCCGCCGCCGCCCCGACAGTCACCATTGTGAGAGCCAGTCCGATACTGAAACACAACACAAGTGTGAACCCCAAAACGAACTCCTTGAGTTGCAGGCACACCAGCAACACCGAAAGCGCAGCCGGACATGGCAACAGGCCGCCCGTCAGTCCAAAAATCACGATTTGTCCCGTGGTGACATTGCGGTTACCGAAGCGACGAGCGATATCCGCAGCGTGTGCCCGTTCGTGTGCATCCTGATAGTCTGCTTCAGATCGATCCGATCCGACCGATCTGTGCTCATGCTCATGCTCATGCTCATGATTGTGCTCGTGCTCATGAGCCGCAACTTGATCCCGGCGTGTGCGCCAAAACATCCACACAGCCAAACCGACGATAATCATGCCGGAAGCGATCTGGAAATACGGCTCGGAGGTTTCCGCATTCCATTTCGAGCCGAAATGAAGAGCACCCGCTGCAAGCAGCCAGATCACCAGAGAATGAGAAAATGCGGCCGAAACACCAAGCAAAACCGCCTGGGTAATCGTCCCACGAATAGCGATAATAAATGCCGCCATCATCGTCTTGGAATGGCCGGGTTCCATGCCGTGCAAGGCCCCAAGAAGAATGGCCGATGGAATAAAAAGCCACGCATGGGTTGCTCCCTGATTTAGTAATTCCTGAAATATCGGCATTTAAGGGATATACCCCCTAGCCCCATAATTGACAACCTTAAAAATGATCGTCATAATATAGTATTTTTCCCAGACTGGAGTTATGTCAGCTCATTCCCACTCTCATGTGCATCCCGAAGAGGAAACGAAAGCGCTTAAAACCCGTATGCGCAAAATCGTTGGACAACTCAATGGTATCGAGAAGATGATCGAGAGCGAGCGCGATTGTGCAGAAATATTGACTCAACTCGTTTCCGCCCGAAAGGCACTGAAATCGCTTTCCGAAAAGATTATTCATACCCATCTGCACCATTGTATCGGCGGAGCAAAAAGGCCGAGAGAGGCGAAAAAGCAATTGGACGAATTACTCATCGTGCTGAAACGTTACGTCGAGTGAGTTTGGTTTGGCTGATTGTCAAAGGGCACACCCGGAAATATCTTCGAAATTTTTCAGAGCAATTTCGTCAGCTTGCCGAATTTTCAAAAAAGCCCGAAGTGGAGCAGAAAAATCATGGCGAGAATACCAGCCAGCAGGACAGAAACTCCGAAGGCCCACAGGCGGGAGACGGCGCGGAGCTCCATAAATACCCAGGCGACAAGGGCGAATTTTGCAGCCGCTGCGAGTAGCGGAATGACTGCTGTGGTCGGTTGTTCCGAGCCGTGTGTTGCTACACCGGTCATGTAACCGATGGTCGTAAAGGCCAGTAAAAACAGCCAGGTGATGTGGAGAAGGCGATTTGAGGTCATTATTTATATAAGATAAATTGCGGGGTAGAGCAGCAGCCAGATCAGGTCGCACATGTGCCAGAAAATGCCACCGCTCTCGATGTCGAAATGATCCCGGGCGGTGTAGCGGCCTCGTTTCAACGCGAAGCAGAGGTAAGCCAAAATCAGCACGGCAACCAGGACGTGTAAAAAATGAAATCCCGTAAGGGCAAAATAGGTCGTGTAGAAATAATCTTCGCCGAAGCTTGCTCCGTGGTTTATTTTTTCTCCCCACTCGACGAGTTTCAGCACCATGAAGGCAAATCCGGTGATGATGGCGCCCACGATCCAGCGTGCACCGGAACGGGCCTGCCCTTTTCGAATCGTGGAAATCGCGACGGCCATGCACCAGCCTCCGGTCAGCAGCAGCATGGTATTTGCGAAGGCGAGGGGTTGATTGAGTGCGGCTGTGCCTGCGGCAAATTCTTCGGGGTGGGCATTTTGTTGAACTAAAAATACACCGATGCCTGCTGCGAAAGTTATCATCTCAACAATAACAATCAGCCAGACGAGAACACCTCCTGGTGGCTCAAGACTACGGCGGGTTGCGTGGGCTGATGTTTCGGGTAAGAAGATGGAATTTTCTGTATTCACTAATTTTTTAAAATGCTTTTGATAGGTATTTGGAGCTTAGGTTGAAGCTCTGATTTCATGGAATTTGGAAAAATAGCACCAATTAATGAATTATCTATCTTTTTTTCTTGATTGATTTTTTGCTTTTCGCAAAAGTGCCGTCATCAAACGCGAATGCGATAGATTTTTTTTATTTCAATCCTCGGAGAAGCTCGTTTTTCCGAAGCAAAGAAAGGGTCTTATCAGTATTTTGGATCGGAAGTGCCGCTCCTTTTTCGACGTTTGTTTTTAAAAAAACCTTAAAATCAGAATCTAAAACCTTATGAGTCATCACACGCCTGTTATGTCCCCGGAGGGGACTCCTATGGCCGACCGCACGGTCGGCGAAATCGTCGCTGAATCACCTGGGCTTTCCCGTGTCTTCCAACGCAACAAGCTCGATTTTTGTTGTCAGGGCGGAAAGACCCTGCGCGAGGCATGTGAGAAAAAAGAACTCAACCTCGATCAAATCGTAAGCGAGCTGGAGAACGAGGGAAAAAATCAGACGGGTGATGAGGCAAATCCGGCTCTTCTGCCTCCGATTGAGCTGGCAGATTACATTGTCGAAAAACACCACGGATTCTTATATCAGGAGTTGCCTCGTTTACATGCGATGGCGCAGCGTGTTGCCCAGGTTCACGGCGGGCATACGCCATCACTCGTTGAGGTCTTTCAGGTTTTTGATCACCTCTTCGTGGAGCTTAGTAACCACATGGCTAAGGAAGAGCAGGTTCTTTTTCCTGCTATTAAAAAGCTTGCCGGAGATGACTCTCAGCCATCGACCTTTAACGCCCCTATTGATGCTCCGATCGCGATGATGCGTCATGAGCATGAGGATTCCGGCGCGGATCTGGAAAAACTTAATGAGCTGACAAACGGTCATCAGCCACCACCGGAAGCCTGCAATACTTACAGAGCACTTTTTGCCGGGCTGGCCGATTTGGAAAAGGATTTGCATACGCATATCCATCTGGAAAATTCCGTTCTGTTTCCTGCGGCTGAAAAACTCGCTGCTGCTTAACGGTAGCGATATATATAGTATAATATATGCTTACAAAGTCACAGGCCCGGGCCTTCTTTCTCGGGGGAACGCTGCTCTTTAGTGTTATATTTCTGGCACTTACTTTTGACACGCACCGAAAGGTGCCGGCTCAAACAAATGACGATCAGATCACCGAAGACGTAATAGCCGGAAAAGCCATCTGGGAAGAGAATAACTGCATGGGCTGCCATACTCTCTTCGGCGAAGGTGCTTACTATGCACCAGAGCTTACAAAAACCGTCGAGCGTCGCGGTGAACCCTGGTTGAGAGTCTTTTTAAAAGACCCTCAGAAAATGTATCCGGGACGCCGCAAAATGGTGCAATACGATTTTACTGAAGAGGAGCTCGATCAGATCATTGCCTTTTTGGACTGGTGCGGAAAGGTGGATCTGAATGGCTTCCCTGCCGACCCGCCACTTCGCGCCAAAATAGAAACAACCAAAGCAGCAGCAGTCACTCCGGTGGAGTTGCTACCCTCACCACCTCCGTCGATTATGGTGACTGCTGCCTGCACGGGTTGTCATAGTGTGGCAGGTGAAGGCGGTGCCGCTGGTGCTGCGATTGGTGCTCCTGCACTTGACGGAGTTTATTTGAAAAAATCTCGTGAAGAGCTTCGCGAGTGGATCGAAGACCCGCAGGGAGTCAAACCTGGAACCGCAATGCCGGACCTGGTCCCTTCCGTAGTCTCGGAAGAGCAACTCGATGAAATCGTGGATTATCTCTACTCAAACGCCCCAGCCTCTTAATTCCTAAGTTCTAATTTTTTTCTGTCATGAAATATAAATCTCAAAAAATGGCATTCTGGTTTTTTGCATCAGCAATGCTGCTTCTCGTATTACAAATCGTCTATGGCTTCATTATGGGCTTTGCTCATATGGGCTTCGATGTTTTGCACGAGGTGATTCCTTTTAATACAGCTCGTGCTGTTCACACAAACCTCCTCGTCGTCTGGCTTCTGCTCGGCTTCATGGGATCGGCTTATTACATTGTTCCCGAAGAGGCAGAGCGCGAAATTTACTGGCCGAAACTGGTGCCGATACAGCTTATTAGTTTTCTGATCGTCGGTGTTATAGCAATTGCCGGTTATCATGTGAACTGGTGGGAGGGACGTAAGTTTCTCGAGATTCCGCGTCCGTTGGATTACCTCGTCGTAGTTAATATATTACTTTTCGTCGCTAATGTCGGTATGACGATCTGGAAAGGTAATCGATATACCACAACCTCTATCGTTCTCTATATGGGCCTGTTATTTGCCGCCCTGTTATATCTGCCGGGAATGATTTGGTTTGATAACCAAACGCTTGATTCCTTCTATCGCTGGTGGGTTGTCCACCTCTGGGTGGAAGGCGTCTGGGAGCTTATTATGGGTGGCTTGCTTTGTTACCTGCTTATTAAGCTCACAGGTATCGACCGCGAAGTGATGGAGAAATGGCTCTATATCATTGTCGGTCTGACTTTCCTTTCCGGTATCCTCGGAACGGGACACCACTATTATTATATTGGTGTTCCGCGTTACTGGCTGATTATCGGTGGTATTTTCTCGGCCTTGGAGCCGCTCGCATTTCTTGGTATGGCTATCTATGCTTTGGTAGTTGCGAAAAAAGGAGAGCGTCATCATCCCAATCGTATTGCGCTTTCCTGGACCGTCGGATCAGCCGTTATATCATTTGTCGGTGCCGGCTTCCTTGGCATGGCTCACACATTGCCACAGGTAAATCTCTACACACACGGAACTCTGGTCACTGCCATGCACGGTCACCTGGCTTTCTGGGGTGCTTATGCTATGATTAATATAGCCATGATTGCTTATACGGCTCCGTTGATGACAGGGCGCAAGCTTTGGAACCATGCCAGTGCCGGAATTGCGTATTGGTGTTCAAATGTCGGTATGATTGCGATGACCGGCGCCTTTGCCGTAGCAGGCATCTCGCAGGTAAACTTAGAGCGTCGTCTTGGAATGGACTTCCTGGACGTGCAGGAAGAACTGCATGTGCACTTCCTTGGCCTCGTGCTCGCTGCGGCCTTGTTTGCAGTCGGCATCGGTGCATTTATTTGGAACTTTTTTCTGCACGGCCTTCCAAATGATGAAGCTTTTAACATGCCTCCGCTGGAACGTTCCAATGGAAATAAAGGCGGCAATAACCCAGCACCAAATGCCGGATAATGACAGCCGCAGAGACACCTTCTGAACCACCGCCTGTCAGAATGCCTCGGCAGAATGACGCTGAAGCATTCTACCTGGAAACAGGGACGGAGTGTAAGGTCTTTGAGCAGGCCTGGAGTGCACAACTCCCCTTGCTCATCAAAGGGCCAACGGGATGCGGAAAGACACGCTTCGTGCGCCACATGGCAGAGCGTCTGGGCCGCGACCTCATTACAGTTTCCTGTAACGAGGATACCTCAGCAACAGATTTGTTAGGAAGACATCTTTTACTTGGTGGTGAAACGCGTTGGAGCGACGGCCCTGCAACACGGGCTGTTCGCTCTGGCGCGATACTTTATCTCGATGAAATCGCAGAAGCGCGTGCCGATGCGATTGTCGTTGTGCATTCGATCACGGACGACAGGCGCGAGCTTTTCCTGGATCGTACCGGTGAGGCTCTGCAGGCGGAGCCGGAATTCATGGTCGTGGCCAGTTACAACCCCGGCTATCAACGCTCCATGCGTGAATTAAAGTCTTCCACACGGCAGCGTTTTCTTGCCATGAGCTTTGATTTTCCGACCTTCGAGCAGGAAGTGGAGATTGTAAGCAAAGAGTCGGGTTGTCAGTCAGGCGAAGCAAAAGCTCTCGTCAAAATTGCGGCAAAAGCACGTTCTTTGACAGAGCTTGCCTTGCTTGATCCCGTTTCCACACGGCTTTTGGTCGATGCTGGCAAGCTGATTGCCGGCGGTTTGCCTCCACGCCTCGCCGGGCATGTCGCGATTGCGGAACCAGTGTCCGACGATGTCGATACCGTCTCAGCGCTGAAGCACATCATCGACCTGCATTTGTGAGGAGAGACAATGCTGGAATGGGAAGAGCACACTTTTCTCGGGCTTAAATCCCTCTACGAACGCTTCGTCACTCGTCCTCAGGAAAAGGCTCTGGCCGCAGTGCGCGTGGAGCTGGCAGCAAACCGGCAAAAGCTTTTTCTGCTGGCTCAGATGGCTGCCCAAAAACCGGTTACTCTTTTTGAAACCGAAGAAGAGGTGCTTTGCGATTCGCAGAGAATTTTTTTACCACCAGGTTTTGCTCAGGCTGACTCACGAGACGCTAACCAGAGCTTTTATGAAATCAAAACTCTGATCGGTGGACTGGCCATCCGTCATGGCTGGATTAAAGATACGCAACTCTCATCCTGTTTACCGGAAATTGCTCGCTCCTTTCCTCGCTTGCCGGAAGTGATAGAAACAACAGCGGCAGCATTTGAGTCACCGAAGCATTTCTGGAAAGCTTTGGGTGAGATTCGTCTTTCCTCCGAGGAAGCTGAAACTGCCGAAGCAACTATCAAAGCCGACGGACAGTCTTCCGAGGAAGAAGAGGATACCGAGATCACAGAAATCCAGGGGCGGGGGCAGTTGGATGTGCAAACTGAAATTGACCGCGAGGACGATGGTATCGGCTACGAAATGCCAATCCATACCTTTGAAAAAGCAGAGACACTGGAGGAACATGGAGACCTGAGTCGTCGAGGAGATGACGATGACGAATTGCAGGATCACGAAGAAGCCCTTCGTCAGGTGGACATGACCCGGGTGCTGCGCACTCGTGATCGGCCAACATCCATTTACCGAGCAGATGTCTTGTTGGAATCGCTGGCCTTCGAGGCAGACGACTCCGCAGAAGCAGGAGGAATTCCCTATCCCGAGTGGGATTTTAAAAAGCGGCGTTACCGCAACGACTGGTGCCGTATTTTTGAAAATCAAATTGAGTCCGGCGATCCCGAATGGGTCTCTGAAATTCTGCTTGAGCAGCAACGTCTGATCTTCGATTTAAAAAAATCGATGGCTCGACTTGCCAACGAATCTCTCCGGGCAAAACGACAACCCGTGGGGCCGGAATTCGATATCGATGCACTTATTGAGAATCATGTCGCCTGGCGATCCGGGCGTGTTCCGGACGAAAATATCTATCTCGAAAAAAAACGCGAACTGCACGATGTCTCCGCCCTGGTTCTGCTCGACCGCTCTTATTCCACCGACGGCTATATCGAGGGAAAGCGTGTTCTCGATCTGATTCGTGAAACCATGCTTTGTGCCGGAGAAGCACTCGATGAATTTTTTGTGGATTTTGCCGTTGCAGCTTTTAGTTCAGACACGCGACACCATTGCGATTTCGACTGGGTCAAGCCCTTTGAATCTTCATGGAAAGAAGCACGAGCACAGCTTGGTGGAATCCCGGCCTCGGGCTACACACGCATCGGTCCGGCATTGCGCCATGCGCAGGAGCAGCTTTTACGCAGAGCGGCAGCCCGAAAGGTTGTCATTTTAATTACAGATGGGCGCCCCTGTGATTACGACCGTTACGAAGGAAGCTATGGTGTCCATGATGTCAAACAGGCCATCATGGCAGGCAAATCCCACGGAATCGACACCCACGCCTTTGCGATCGAAACGCGTGCACGCGAAACATTTCCGGCTATGTTTACCCGAGATCACTACCATATCGTTCCGAAGCCCGAGGCTCTTATGGCCAGTCTTTGCGAGCTTTTTGGAAAGCTGAAAGCAAAATAACACCTGCGATGGAAAAGTCCCGTACACTGCTGAAGAACAAGCATCCCTGGAAAAAGTGGCTCTTTATTATTCCGGCTTTGGCAATGCTGATAGTCGGGTTTGGGATGTTTGTAATGGCCTCCTTTGGTCCACGTCTTCACAGCCACGAGGGGCAGTGGATTCCGCTTGCGATGGCGACAGCGGGGCTGGGCGGAGCACTGCTGACACGGTCTGCGATTTCAGTCTTTTTCCTCTTTGTCTGCATCCTTACGACCCTCGCTTTCACGATTGGCGACCTGGGATTCCTGCATCCCTTTACCTTGTTTTTGATAGCCCTACTCCCTTATTGCATCGTGCTGATAAAAAACGTGGAGTCGTGACTTTTGGTTTATCCGGAAAGTTCCTGTGTATCAGAAAAAAAGGCGTCGTTTTTTACGTCACAATCCCCTAAAGCCTGGGGTTGCAAAGCTCCCCCGGTATTCGACCGATTTCTCTTTCGCTAACCCCGTTGGAGAAGTTTTTAAAAAAAAGTTTTCTGGTATTGGTCCCTTCAGGGTCTGTTTTTTTTCGCTCCGGTAGGGTCGAACAACCGCATAGTGTGATGCTGCAACATTCCACGGTCGTTTTGTCAAAACGACCCTACCGGTTGCAGTTTTCGCCTCATCCTCTTTTAATTTCACCCTTTCTCTCAATGCTCACAAACTCCCGGATAAAGCCGATTTTTATGGAATTTCCAGTAAAATAGTCGCACGTCCGTCTTTCAGAGCCTCTGGTTTTAATTGAAGACGAGTTCTGTTTTTGTTTGCGGTGACGTTATCGAGAGCGACAGGTGTGGGGCCGTGTATTAAGCTGGCACCTTTGTAAGTGCCGGGAATAGTTATGTCTGCGGAGCCGCTTGTGA
>JBKEBM010000120.1:0-1623 GCA_047973165.1 Chthoniobacterales bacterium | reverse complement strand
GGATTCACGAACGCCGCCAAGACGTCCGTCGATAGTGGGGCGAATACCGATTTTTGGATAATTGCTCATATTTTTATAAGGGTTAGAAAATTTTTAGGGTTATTATCAGGCTTTGAATGCGGGAATTATTAAATTAGCCGTATCGATTTGCAGTATTTTTTTGTAAGTCTGGCATGGTTCCTGCATTAACCTGAATGCGGGTTGCGTCTCTCTCGCACCTATCTGAATACAGGAGTCACCCATGACTTCGCAATATAGATTTATTTTAAGCGTAGTGTCCGGAGGGTGATGCTGCCGAAGGTGACAGACTTATTTTGTAGATTTTATAGTTGCGATGGCGAGCTTGCAATCCTCTCGCCCAAGGTTGCGGGAAAGTCGGATGAGGGCGTTTAATACGATTTAACGTGTTAAAACGGCATAATGAACAAATTGGAAGTAGCGCTTAGTTTAGAAGGGAGGTATCCGTCTCCGATCAAGGAATAGACCTTACGGGCATCCTCCCAAAATGGACGGAGGAACTTAGTGATGGCTTCTTCGCACTGAGTCAGACTGTCGAAGCAGCGCTTAGAGAGGGCATCCTTCATCAGATCCCAAAGTTTTCCTTCAACCAAACTTAGTAATCCCCGAATTTGGATTACTGAAATCGTATCAGGCAGCAAAAATTTGGTTCACCCATATTCAATGCTGCCTGGAGCGAATAGAAATCATTTTCCGGGATTGGCCCAGCCGATGACCCCGCAGGCAACGCGTGCTCCGGCATTGCCCGTGGGCTGGCCACCATCGTCCATTTTTGCGTGTACGATTACGCCGCGTCCGATGATGGGGCTTTTGTCGCCGTTGATGGTGAAGTTATCGACTGTAACATCGACCGTTGCAACGCCTTCGGCATTGGCTTTTAAATTTCCCAGATCACCAGCGTGGCGAATTTCTTTGCTGGGAAGAGCATGGTCGTGTTTTTCGGGATTGTAATGTCCGCCCGCACTGGTTCCGTTTGCGGCAGAGCAGTCACCGAATTCATGAATGTGAAAGGCCTGTTCTCCGTTTGGTGCGAGGCCCGAAATCGTTCCGGTTACCTTTACTTTTCCGTCCTCAGTGGGGGTAAAATGAAGTGTGCCGGAAACGGTATTTCCTTCCGTCGGGTGGAGAACGGCGATGGCTGATGTGGCGTCAGCAGCCAGGGCGGATAAAGACAGTGAAAAAAGCGTAGCGATAGAAAATAGAGTCGTTTTCATAAAAATTTATTTGAGTTGTCTTAACTCTACCATGGTTACTTTTTGAAGCAAGTCTCTCTTTTGTATCGGGGTATTACTTTCCGGCGTCTCTCGAAAAGTATGCAAAAATCAGAAAAATATAATTATTTTGCAAAGCAAAAGATGTCACCTTGTCGCTGTGCAAAAGGCGATTATCGAAGCAGGATTTTATCCGCTGATGGTGAGCTGCAGCCCGAATATCGATGAGAACGGAATGCTGCGCTGCGTGGACGAAAAGCGGGTGCAGCCAACCTGCTTCTCAGCGGGTGAAGTTTTCCCAAAAAATTTCGTCAAAACCTCGCGTCCATTTTCCTGTTTAGCATAAAAAAAACCGCCCCGAATTTCTTCGGGACGGTTTTTTGTTGATTGGGTC
>JBKEBM010000099.1:0-6372 GCA_047973165.1 Chthoniobacterales bacterium | reverse complement strand
TCTGTCACTGTCTGCGCGTTACCAGGCCAAAGGTATCTGAAGTCGGCGAGGTATTTATATATAAACCGGAATTATACAATGGAAGCGGAGCAAAGGGCTTTCAAGGCTGAGGAAAAGATGGATTACAGGGTATGTCAGACTCACCCAACGAGGTTGCCCTGCCGGGCTCAGTCTTTGCCTCACCTTTTCTTTCCATCCACATGAACTTCCCGGATAAACCAAAAAGCAATGCCCAGCCCCTTCCTTTCCATTATTCTATTACATAATCCGGATTAAATAAGAGCAACCATCCGGCAGGTAAAAAATAAGGAAGGCAGGAAGGAAGAAGAGACAGAGGAAGAAAGGCTACCCGGCACACCCGAAGACGGCGTCGAAAAGATACCCGTTGGGGACTATTATAAAAAACTCAGAGTCTGTCTCGAAACACACGCACCGGTGTTTTGTGACAAGTGCAGAGAAATAAAAACTTTCCTTCCTTATTCCAAAATTCTGAGAGACGGCTTTTGACAGCTTCTGTGTTCGGCTAAAAAATAACTTCGACGCAGGTCGAGGTGTCGTCATTTGAATGTAGTTTTCCACCAAGTGTGCTTCGCCCGCCGGAGTGCGCATCACCGAGGGCGACGAGGTTTACAAAGCAGTCGAAGAGGCAGGTCTCTGCACCCTGCAGTCCGATATATTTCGCAGGGATAGTCACTTTTAAAAAATAAGAGCCGGGGCGCAGTTCCACTTCGCAGTCGACTTCCGTGATGGGTTCTCGCATGTGCCCCAGGGCGAATGCTTTTTTGCCTTCGTGGGGGAGGATGACGACGTGGGTGGTTTTTGTATGGTCTGAATCGCTGCCGGAAAAGAAGAGTTCGACGCAGGAGTCATCAAAGGGGTTGGCCTGGGAGACGCGGTGGTTGGAGTCGTTGACGCTCAGCTCGATTTCCAGGTTGTCGCCCTGGCGTGCGATTCGTCCGCTGGCACATTCGAAACCGCCGAGTTCCATTTGGAAGACGGAGCCGCCCTCGGCGTCTTTTTCGAGTTGTCGGTGCGGGCGCAGCGTGTGACCGATGGTGAGCACATTGGAAGAATCGGATTGCAGGTCGAGGTGGACAGGATCATCCGAGGCCTGGCTCACCCTGCCCTTCAGCGTGTGGGTGATTGTTTTGTTTGCAGGGATGCTTATGTCGCAGGCGGATTCGGAGAGTTCGATTGAGGCACTCTCGCTTTTGAGTGTCAGGTGGATTTTTTCTTCGGAGGAAGTTGGGTTTTCGATCTCGATCTGAATGTCGAATTGATTGTTGGTTTCGTTGAGTCGCAGACCTTTTGTGGAGAGGCGTGCGATGATGCGGTCGCCCGTGCCGGCCAGGCTGCGTCCGGTATTTTTAATGACCGGAGCAAACTCGCCGAGGTAGCCGTCCTGCTGATGTGCTTCGATCAGTTCATCGCACATGGCCCAGATTTTATCCAGTGGCAGAGTGGCGCTGGTGTGTGGGTCGAGCATGGCGGCATGGTAGATGTGCTCGCGTTTTTTTGTGAGGACTGCTTCGACGGCGAGTGCCTGGGGGTTCACATTTGTCATGCAGAGTGCAGCAAGTTGTGGCGGGAGATTGCCGATTTTTACCGGGTGCAGTCCGCTGCCATCAGCGAGGCAGGGGACCTCCACGCAGCAGTCCTGGGAGAGGTTGTCGATGAGTCCGGTGTTTGGGACGTTGCCGTAAACGGTCCGCGGGGTGTTAGTTTCGCGGGAGTTAATAATATAGGAGCCGTATTCGTGAGAGGGTGGGGAGATGGAGATGTCGTCGTCCTGGCCGATGAGTTTAGCTTCGGTTTCCTGCCAGGAGGCGATGATGAGTTCGCAGCGGCGGATGTATTCGTCGATGGGAATGTCGTATTCGTCGATCAGTTTTTGTCCGTGGTGAATAAAGTAGGGGGTGTATTCGCTTTGATGTTCGCTGGATTCTGTAACGAAATATCCGGTGCGGCGCATCATTTCGTAACGCACGTATTCGAAGTTTCGTTTTTTGTCTTCGAGCACTCGGAAGAGTAGTGGTGCGATGTCCTGGCCTCGGTATTGAAGCTTCAAAAAGAAGGCCATGTGGTTGATGCCGGCAACGAGGTAACTGATGTCTTCGATGGGCAGTCCGACATGCGAGGCGAGGACTCCGGCTGTTCCAAAGACGGAGTGGCAGAGCCCGACGTGCGGTATGCCGGTTGCTTTCTGAACCGCCCAGCAATTGATTGCCATGGGGTTTGTGTAATTCAGAAAGAGGCAATCCGGGTGAGCCACATCCGCAATGTCGCGAGCGATATCGATGAGCACTGGCGCCGTGCGCAGGCCGCGAAAAATGCCGCCGATGCCGAGGGTGTCGGCGATTGTTTGCTGAAGACCGTATTTTTTTGGAATCTCAAAGTCCCGGACGGTGGAGGGCTTATAACCACCGACCTGGATGGTGCAGATCACATATTTGGCTCCGCGAATGGCTTCTTTGCGGTCCAGGGTGGATTCGAGCCTGGCGGGGACGCCGAGTTTTTTGATCATGCGGCTCACAACGGTGTTGGCAACTTTGAGCCGGGCTGGATCGATGTCCATGAGACAGATTGTCGAGTCTGCCAGTTCGGGGGATTGAAGAATATCGCCGACCAGAGTTTTTGCAAAGACGACGGAACCAGCACCAATAAGAGTGATTTTACGAGACATAAGAATCGAGGTGTTTAACGGAAACACGCTCCTTAAAGGTTGCTTGTGCTATTGCAAGGATTTTTTAGCGCTTCTATTGTGAGGGTAATTTTTTTAATGCACCGGGAATATTCTGATACATGCTTGAACTGACGCCAGAGTTATTACTTACCGCTTATCGGAATGGAATTTTTCCGATGGGAGATGAGTGGGGCAGAATCCAATGGTGTCAACCGAATCCGCGAGGAATTTTGCTGCCGGAGGAGTTCCATCTTCCGCATGGGCTGAGGCGTTTTTTAAAAAAATGTGAATGGGGAATTCGGATCGATGTGGATTTTGAAATTACGATGAGAAACTGTGCTCAACGTGAGGAGACGTGGATAACAAAGGAACTGATTCGGCTTTATTGCGGTCTGCATCGGCAAGGGTTTGCGCATTCGCTCGTTGTTTGCGGAGCAGACGGAGAGACGCTTGGCGGACTTTACGGAGTGCATATCGGAGGGATATTTTTTGGAGAGTCGATGTTCCATCGCGCCTCAAATGCTTCCAAGGTTGCTCTTTTTGCATTGATGGAAATTCTACAGGTATCCGATTTTGCCTTGTTGGATACTCAGTGGAGCACTCCACACCTGAGTCAGTTTGGCGTGAAGGATATCTCTGCCGCAGCGTATAAGGAGCTGCTTGAGCAGGCGCTTTTACAAAGGCGTATCTTTTCGCATCCCGCACTGATTGATCGCAGGGCACCTGTATCCGAATTTTGCAGACTGAGTAAAAGTTATTGCAAGCAGGCGGGAAAAAACTAGCTTACAAAATTTCCTGTTTTGATTTAAGACATACGCAGTGGCTACTCCCCAAGTCGCTGTGTTGCTGAAACATGCTGATTTTGAAAATCCACCAGATAGTTTAAACAATGCCCTCCCGCGCTGACGCTTTTATTTTATTTCGCGTGTGGTTCGTATTTTTTGCGAGCTTGTCACTGGGTGCCTGTTTCTCTCTGAAAGATAACCGTGCGGCAACTCAAGCCTGGCTCAATCAGCAAAATGTCAGCTCCCGGATCAATATCGCGGGTACCTGGAAAAGTGATCTCTGGGGCCGGGCAAATTTTCAGCAAACTGGGAATAAAATCACGGGGCAAATGGGGATTTACGATGTGAAAGGCCGGGTATCGGGAGAAAAAATCTACCTGGCATTTTCCGATGCAGGCAGGACTTACTATACGAGTATTCTGTCCCGGGAAAGCTCCCGCAAACTGAGTGGGCGCATCTCTCCCTCTCTCCCGTTTTCCGATTCGAATGCACGGGGATTCATTTTAAAAAAATTCTGATCCGTGGAAGATAACGAACAGCCCGAAATAACAGACGAAGAGCTTGTCTCTCGTGCTCAGGACGGAGACCCCACGGCCTTTGATGAGCTGGTTGTTCGCTACTCTCCGCGACTTTACGGGATGATTTATAATATGACCTCCAACCATGAAGATACAAACGATATGCTTCAGGAGGTTTTTGCAAAGGCTTACCGCTCGATCAAAGGCTTTAAGGGAAAATCGAGTTTCTACACCTGGATTTATACGATCGCAACGAACCGGACGATTAATTTTGTCAAAAAACGCGGACGGCGTTATCACCTGAGCCTGGACGACGTGGACAGCGGCATCGAACATGACGAAGAATTTCTGGAAGCGACGATTCAAAGTGACCCGCTGCGGGAAGCAAACCTGAAAGAACTTCAGAAAAAATTGAACGAAGCTATCCAGAAACTGTCTCCTAACCATAGAGCCGTCGTAACAATGTTTGATATTCAGGGAATGCCACATGCAGAAATCGCAAAGATTCTGAAAGTTTCTGAAGGCACTGTTCGCTCGCGACTCTTTTATGCACACAAGCAACTCCAAAGTTATCTTCAGGACTGTAAAGCCTTATGAAAAACGAACATCCATCCAGTGATCAAAAACTTCAGCAGCTTCTTCGTCTGAAAAAATACGAAAAGCCGTCGGACGAGTATTTCGACGATTTTCTTTTGGAGTTTCAGCGGCGTCAGCGTGCAAAGGCGATGAAGCCCGGCTGGCGGGAATCTTTCATGAATTATTGCTCGGAGCTGATCGAGACAGTCCATGTTCCGTCCTATGCATACGGTGCAGCAGCATTGATGGCGGTTGCTGCTTCGGCGATTATTTTGTCGAGTAACGAAGTTGCCGATTCCTCAGGAGAAGCGCTTACCTCTGTGGTTCAGCCTACAGCTTCTGTTCGTATGGACCTTGTATCCGATCCGGCGGCTGCAATTTCACAGCCGGTCACCATTCCGTCGCAGCGTTTGGTTGGTACGCTGCCACCGCATTACGAGTTGCAGAATCGCCCAAGCTCACAGCATGAGCCGTTTAGTTTTTGATCCATTCCGCCTGCGGATATTACGTTTGGGGCTTTGTGGTCTGAGCCTGGGTCTGCTTGCAGGCCGTGGCGTGGCGCAGGATGCAGTCGGTAAAGCTCCTGCTGACGAAGTAATAGCCTCCATCGCACATACCGTACGTGATATTTTACACACCACGAAGGACGCAATCGTACGTGTCGAATGGGAAGACCCCAAAGGGCTTATTCGCTGCACGGGATTTTACATCGATGCAATGGGAACTCTTTACAGCCCGGCTCTTCGAACGGCAGATACCCAGGCTGTCTATATCGTCAAAGACGGTAAACGCACCGAAGCAGAAGTCCTCGTAAATGATCCGCGCTGCGGCATAGCACTGCTTCGCAGCAAGGCAAATAACACTTCCTTTCTCCGCTTGGGCAAGAAGGCACCACTGGAGATTGCCAGCCCGGTTTTGGTGATTGGTTATCCTATGGACCTGGATCTTTCGCCAGGCTTCGGATTGATTTCAGGTTTCGATAAAAAATTTGGGGGCGTTTATTTCCCGACGACTCATATACGAGCAAATATCCCCGTGCAGCGAGGCGAGGCAGGTGCACCACTTCTGGACATGCAGGGGCGAGTCGTTGGAATCGTTATCAGCAGCGTTGACGGAGGAGCAACCTGCTACGCACTGCCGATTGCGGCTGCTGAGAAAGTGCACTACGATTTCAAACGCTACGGTGAGGTGCGCCCCGGCTGGCTCGGAGTCAAAGTTGAAAAACTCAAAGGAGCAGAGTCTCCGAACCCGCTGACGGTCGTTGCTGTCCTGGAGCCAAATGGCCCCGCTGCCAAAGCAGGGCTCCGAGTGGGCGATCTGGTTGTGCGACTCGGTGAACGAAAAATCAAGCAGCCCGAAGACGTTCTCGACGCCTCCTTTTTTCTGACATCGGAAGAGTCGGCGGAAATTGAAATACTGCGAAATGGAACCACGCAAACCTTGCGCGTAACACCCGGGATACATCCCTCCACTCGCACAGGCCCGCTGCAGCAGGCCGGGCTGCAAAAAGCTTTTCCTTAAAGGGTTATTAGCAGAGGAGATAAAAACCTCAAAAAATTCATCAATCCCGCTCTTGACGAAAGGCGCGGGATCAAAGATAGTGCGGACCCGTCAAATTTGCAGCTGTAGCTCAATTGGATAGAGCGTCTGACTACGGATCAGAAGGTTTGGGGTTCGAGTCCCTACAGCTGCACCACTCCACGGGTGGGTGTGCCAAGAATGTGTGCTGAAAATAACTTGCAGCCGACAAAAAATATGATTCTCCATCTCGGCTCAATTTCACAGACGCAGAGAGCATCAGCACTTCCTC
>JBKEBM010000093.1:0-9323 GCA_047973165.1 Chthoniobacterales bacterium | reverse complement strand
TAACAGGGAAAATTATTGAAAATATAGAATTTTATTAGGGCTTTTGCTGATGTAGTTCGACCGGACTGGCAGGGCTTTTCTTCATACGGATGTTTAGCACCTCGACAAAGACTGAAAATCCCATTGCAAAATAGATGTAACCCTTCGGAATATGCTGTCCGCAACCATCCGCTATCAATGTAACTCCTATCAAAAGCAAAAAGCTCAAGGCTAACATTTTAACCGTCGGATGTTTCTCTACGAAACTACTGATAGGACCGGAAAAAAACATCATAAAGATAACCGCGATTACGACCGCCGCTATCATAATAGATATATTATTAACCATCCCGACCGCTGTGATGACGGAGTCGAGAGAGAAAACGATGTCCAGTAAAGCGATTTGAACTAAAACGGAACCAAAGGAAACAGCAGCCTTTTTTCCCTGGTGAGCCTCTTCAGCTCCCTCAAGCTTGTTATGAATTTCATGCGTGCTTTTCCAAACAAGAAAGACCCCGCCGGTTATCAGAATAAGATCACGACCACTGACTCCATGCGAAAAAATCTCAAAAAGCGGATCCACCAAACGAGCCATCCAGGAAATAGATAATAGCAACAAAACACGCAACCCCATCGCCAGAGCCAACCCCAAAAAACGAGCACGTGCCTGTTGGTCCTTTGGTAATTTTCCGGCGAGGATAGATATAAAAATAATATTATCTATTCCCAATACGATTTCCAGAATAGTGAGAGTAAGAAAAGCTATTGAAAGCTCAAACAATCCACTAGGATTCGATGCGACAGCAGCTGCGGCCATGGGCAGTAAATTTATAATATCCATGAGAATTTTTTGTTTTTAGCGTTCCTTGTTTAAACGGGCCAGCAGATTTTTCAGAGCAAAGGTCAGCTTCTGCTTGTGGATGCCGGACGCTCTCTCTCTGAGTTTCGAAAAGCTCTGGAGCGAGGGAGTTTCCGTCCTCCCCAAAGAAGTCAAAGCTGTCACCCAAAATTCTTATCTCCGCGACGATCTGACCCCTTCGAAATTTACTATAAACTTCTCATCGAATACTTCGGCCCGGCTTCGAGAACCGTGGCAATCTTCTCAGCAAAAACGTCAAAGGAACCCGGACCAGCGTCGATCCCGCCAACCAAACCCTCATCTATCCCGAAGACACGAAGTTTAAAAATTCTGATTTGTTCTGTGCTGTCCGTGTATTCCGTGGTTTTTATAACTCAAAGGGTTTGCCGATTTTACTTAATACCCGAATGCCGGTTTTTGTTATGAGCACGTCGTCTTCGTGTCTTACTCCGCCAAGTCCAGGTATGTAAATTCCCGGTTCTACGGTCATGACCTGGCCTTCTTTAAAATTCGTGGCTGCGAAGCGTGGGGATTCGTGCAGGTCCAGTCCGAGTCCGTGTCCGGTTCCGTGAAAGAATCCCTGCCAGCGGCCTTTACGTATTTCGGTGGGGTATCCCTCTTCTTTAAAAAAGGTGACGAGGCCTTCGTGGATGCTTTTGCCGGGACGACCGGGTTTCATTTCGGCGAGGGCTTTTTTTTGTCCGGCCAGGCAGGTTTCCCAAAGTTTTCTTTGCGCGTCGGAGGCGCGTCCGCGCAGGACCGTGCGTGTGAGGTCGCCGTAGTAACCTGAGCGTGTATCGCGGGGGAATATGTCGAGGATGATCAACTCATTTGCTTTGAGGATTCCCGATCCGCGTTCGTGCGGATCGCAGGCCTGGTTTCCGCAGGCGACGATTGTGTCTTTGGGTATGCCGCCGAGGCGAAGTAGAGTTGTGTCGATTTCTGCACGCAGAATTTCTGCGGTCAGCGGACTGCCTCGAAACGTCAGTTTTTTATCCCGCCGGATTTTTGATTCTCGCAGGATGTCAAAGCCTCGTTGCATCCCGGCTTCGGTGATGCGGATGGCCCGGCGAATGGATTTTAACTCATCCGCATTTTTAAATTCTCTCTCGGGAAAAAAAAGGCCGGGGCGAACTTTCATTCGTAATCCCTGGTCGCGTAAATAATCTGCAAGGCCGAGCGGAAAATAATCCGGCACTTCCACAGCCGGGACACGGTGTTTTTTTAACCATCCCAGCAAAAGCTCCTCGTATTTTTGCGGAGTAGATTTTTTATTTTTTGTCTCCAGGTCGCTGAGTGCATCCACGGCATCGACTTTGGCTTCTTTGCGAGCACGGTCGATTTCCAGGGAGTTCAGCAGGATACGGGTTTGTTTTCCTTTTTGTAAAAAAGCAAAAGCGTCCGGTGCAAAAAACCGCGTGGCATAAAGCAGATCGGCGGAAGAATCCGTATCAGCAACAATGAGTTTCGGAAGAGCAGCAGGCATCACTCAGGACACAAACGCAAAGCGGATTTTTGGGCAATGCAAATTCGCGAGACCTGAAATTGATGATTGAGTTAGGGCTGCAAATTCGTTTGGCTCCGCCCCAATGAAAACACAACTTTCCTGGGGAATTATTGGTACGGGGCGGATCGCCAAAACTTTTGCTTCGGAACTTCCTCATTCGGAAACAGGAACTTTGCTTGCAGTGGCAAGCCGAACTCAGGAATCTGCCGATCGTTTTGTGAAAGATTTCCCTGGCGTAAAAGCTTATGCCGGCTATGAAGCTCTGCTTGCCGACCCGGCTGTGGATGCGGTTTATATTTCCACCCCACATCCACAACATGCGGAGTGGGCAATCGCGGCGGCGGAGGCGGGGAAACATATTTTGTGTGAAAAACCGCTGGGCCTGAATGCTGCGGAGGCAATGGTAATTATCGAGGCTGCTCAGCGAAATGGTGTGTTTTTGATGGAGGCTTTTATGTATCGCTGCCACCCGCGAACGGATCGGATTGCTGAGTTGATTCGCGAGGGAACTATTGGGAAAGTGCAGTTGATTCGTGCTTCGTTCAGCTTTGCCATGCCGTTCAATGCGGAGAGCCGTATTTTTTCAAATGCACTCGGTGGCGGCGGGATTCTGGATGTGGGGTGTTACGCCGTATCAATCGCACGTCGGATCGCCGGAGCAGCAGCGGGACAAATTTTTATGGAACCGGAGGAGGTTACTGGCGCAGGTGTGCTTTGCGAAACCGGAGTGGATACTTTGGCTGCTGCCACGCTGAAATTTTCCAACGGAATTCTGGCGCAGATATCGTGCGGGACGGTTTTAAATCAGGAGTCTGAGTCGATCATCTACGGAGAAAAGGGACGGATCGAAGTGCCCGATTTCTGGAACCCACCCGGGCCAATCCATGTGTATCTGCACGAGGGAAACCAGCACGATATCATCGACGATAAGGACAAACCGTATAAATACGCGCAGGAAGCTGATGCCGTGGCTGCCGCCCTGCCTGCCCAGGAATGCCCCGCAGTCACCTGGGCCGATACGCTGGGGAATATGCGTGTGCTGGATCGCTGGCTTGAAGCGGTCGGGGTACATTACGAGTCGACGGATTTTTCTGCACCTGAGCAAAAACTACCGGTGTCGCGTCGTCCGCTTCGTCCGAATCGCTTTGCCGAAATTTCTCGTGCAGCATTGTCGGGACTCAACACGCCAATGTCGCGAGTGGTCCTGGGTGTGGATAACCAGCAAAATATGCCTCAGTTCTCGGCGATGGCAGATGATTTTTTCGAGCGTGGCGGAAATGCTTTTGATACAGCCTGGGTTTACGGACGTGGACTCCAGGAAAAGCTCCTGGGACAGTGGCTGAAAAATCGCGGTGTTCGGAACGAAGCGGTTGTGACGGTGAAGGGTGCTCATCCGCCATTCTGCACACCTGAGGGTGTGCTGAACCAGTTTGAGGAAAGCATGGATCGTCTGCAAATCGACTGTGCTGATATCTATCTGATGCATCGTGATAATACAGATGTGCCGGTCGGAGAGTTTGTGGATGTGCTGGACTCGCTGCACGCTGCAGGCCGCATCTCGCTCTTCGGTGGATCGAACTGGACCCGCGAACGCCTGGACGAAGCAAATGCTTACGCCACGCGGACCGGACGCCAGCTATTTCGAGTAGTAAGCAACAACCTGAGCCTGGCTCGCATGGTGGACCCGGTGTGGGGAGGCTGTATTAGTTCACACGGAGAGGAGTGGCGCGATTGGTTTTTAAAAAATGATGCGGCACTGCTGCCCTGGTCGAGTCAGGCCCGCGGATACTTTGCGCCAAATCGCCTTGAAGGAACAGTAAGTGACGCCGAATTACTGCGCTGTTGGGACTGCGAAGATAATCGTGAACGTCGTCGCAGAGCACACGAACTGGCGAAGAAAAAAAACGTCAGCCCGCTGAACATTGCACTGGCATGGGTGCTGAACCAGCCATTCGCAACTTTTGCACTTATCGGCCCACGCACGATCGAAGAAACGCGAACGGCGCTGAGCGGCAGCGAATTGAAACTCTCGCAGGAAGAAATCGACTGGCTGGACTTAATGTAAACAAGACTCATGTTTACAAATAATAATTAGGGTGCTGAGTTGCCTGTGAGCGTATAAAGAAGGGTATGTGAAAGAATGCTTATGCACGTCTGCGTCGCAAGAGCACTCCAGACCAGGTCTGATACGATTTAACGAGATAAACTGGAGTTTTCCCTTGATCTTTTCTACTCTACTGACGTCGGTCTCGGCTTGCGTATCTTCTGATACGCTGCGCCCTCACCCTTCCTGGCTGAGATGAAAATCTCTGTGGGATTTCCTCTAATTTCTCTCATTAAATCGTCTGAGAAAAAATGCGGGGGAGAGCTTTGGAAAAACAGCCTGTCTGTTTAGGAATCCCCGTATTTTCAACCAGCACCTTTTTTATTGCCAGCAGCCAAAATGATTCGCAGTTTTTCACTCCATAATCTTTTACAAACCGCATGAGTCTTTCGGAATGGAGTGTCAATAACCGGGTAGCAGTCAATTTGCTGCTGTTGCTGATTTTGGTGGCCGGGATTCTGGCGGCTACGACGCGTCTGAAGATGGACCTCTTTCCGGACGTCTCCACAAATATCATTCAGGTTCAGACTCTCGATCCCGAGGCCAGCGTTCCCGAGGAAGTCGAGCGCACGATTACCATTCCGATCGAGGAGGAAATTGCAAGTGTACAAAATATCACACGCGTACGCTCATTTTCGGAGGATAATTTTTCCACGATTTTTATCGAGGTGGATTCTTCGGTGGTTGATATCGATCCGGTTTTAAATGAGGTTAGGCAGGCTGTGGATAAAGCTCGTCCCAAGCTGCCTGCAGGAATTGAACCGCCGGTGATCCAGGAGTTTGATATTCCGTTTCCGCTGCTGACTTTTACGATTTCTTATCCGCCGGATTACGATCCGATGAAGCTGCGCCCGAACCTGGAGCGTCTCCGTCGCAAACTGCAAATCATTCCTGGGGTCTCACATGTTTTGGCCGACGGATACGATCGGCGGGAGCTGTGGGTCGAGGTGGATCCTTTTCAGCTTGAGGCTGCCGGGGTTTCGATGGAGCAGGTTACCGAAGCTGTCCGACGCAAAAGCGTCAACTCCGTAAGCGGACGAATCGATACACGGGGTGGTCAGCGAGTCATACGTTTGAAAGAAGAAGTGCGCAGCGCGGAGGACCTGCGCGACATTCCGATAAAAACCGCCGATGGGCGCGTGCTGCTCCTGCGTGACCTTGCAAACTTCAAGGATACGAGTGAGGAACCCCGGACTTTTGGTCGGGCCGATATGCAGTCGAGCGTTACTTTTAATATCGTCAAAAAAAAGGGGGCTGATGCGATTCTGACCGCGTTACAATGTCGCCGCGTTTTTGATTCTGAGGTCAAAAGTATGCCTCCGGAAATTAAGACGCGGGTGCTTAGTGACTCCACACGATTCATTAAAACACGTATCAGCACGGTGCTGCAAAATGGTAGTCAGGCACTTCTCCTGGTCACCATCCTGCTTCTTCTGACACTCAACTGGCGGCTTGCGATTCTTGTCGCCATTGGGATTCCGATTTCCTTTGCGGGTGCTTTTCTCGTTCTCTACATCGGGGGATACACGATCAATCTGCTCTCATTGTTTGGGATGATAATGGCTCTGGGTATGGTTGTGGATGATGCCATTGTCATTGCCGAGAATTGCTATCGCTATTTGCAGGAGGGATACAGTCCGCGCCAGGCAGCGATTCGGGGAACCCAGGAGGTTATCTGGCCGGTGATCGGGAGTGTGAGCACGACCGTAGCGGCTTTTCTGCCCCTGATCTGGGCCGAGGGAATCATTGGGAAATTTTTGCTTATTGTGCCGGTTGTTGTCATTTCCGCACTGATGTTTTCGCTGGTTCAGGCCTTTATTGTGCTGCCGAGTCACATCGCAGATTTTGTGCGCCGGGGAAAAACTTCCGCAGAGCTGGCGGCTCTTCCGCCTGTGCATGGTCTGGCAAAACTGCCCCGCGCATTTGTTGTAACCTATCGGGACATGCGGGATGCCGTGGATGCGCTGCTGGATGGTATTGTGCATGTTTACACGCATTTGCTGGCGATGGCTTTGCGTTGGCGTTACATTGCTGCGGGGATTTTTACAGCTATTTTGCTGGCTGCATTGCTTGCTGTTGGTGGCGGGCTTGTGCGCTTTCAGCTTTTCGCGACGGACTTTGCCGATGTCATTTTTATCAAAGCGGAGTTTCCCCCGGATTACAGTCTTGAGCAAACCGAAGACGTCATGGCACGGCTCGAAAGGCGTGTAGCGGAGACTTTGCCCGGCAGTGATCTTTCCGCGATCATCACTCGCATCGGGGCACGCTTTGATCCGACAAATCAGTTTCTGGAATATGGCACAAATCTTTCCCTGATGAGTGTCGATATCGACGAGGAAAATCCGGAGGCGCGTCGGCCCACACGAATTGCTCGCGACCTGCGCAAGCTGCTTCCGGAGTTTCCCGAGTTTGTAAAAGTGAGTGTCGAAATTCAGGAGGGTGGGCCGCCGGTTGGTCGGGCAGTAAACGTTGAGATCAATGGTCCAAACTACGATGATCTGCTGGCAGCCTCGCAGGAAATTGAGTCACGCTTGAAAAAACTTCCCGGTATTTACAATGTGGGGAATGATTTTCCGCGAGGCAAAACGGAGCTGCATGTTGATATCGATGAAAATCGGGCAGCGGCTGCCGGGCTGGATATTCGCAGCGTTGCAAATGCGCTGCAGGCCGGATTTTTTGGACTGGAGGCGGACCGGATGCGCTGGGGGAATGAAGAAGTCATTCTGCGCGTAAAAATGGCTGAGAAAGATGCGCAGGACCCCGAAATGCTCCACGGATTTCGTTTTTTAAATAAAAATGGAGAGCAGGTTGATATCTCGAGTTTTGCAACCGTCGAGGAAGCCAGCGGCATCTCGCGGATCAAAAGAGTCAATCAGGAGCGCGTCATTACAGCCTTTGCAGACATCGAAACGGCAGTCACAACCTCCCAGGCGGTGAATCGGGAAATCCAAAAATGGATACCCGAAATCGTAGCGGAGCACCCGGACTGTATCATCAGCCTGACCGGAGAAAATGAAGATACTGAACGCAGTCTGGACAGCATGATCTTTTCGGCAGTCGTGGCACTGCTACTCATTTATGGCCTGTTGTCGGTGATCACAAATTCCTTTTTGCAGCCGGTCGTCATCATGTCAGTAATTCCTTTTGGTGTGGTCGGAGTCGTGATGGGACTTCTTTTTATGGGTGAGCCGATCGGCCTCATGGCGATCATGGGGATCATCGCTCTGGCCGGGATTGTGGTAAATAACTCTGTCGTCTTTGTTGACTTCATCAACCAATACCGTCGTAAAAGAAAAAATACACAACTCCGCCAAAGCCTGTTTTTTACGGGGTCTGTGCGTTGGCGCTCGATTATGGAAAGTGCCCGGACGCGATTCCGCCCCGTTTTTTTAACGACTCTTACAACCGTAGCGGGCTTGAGCAGCCTCGCCTTTGCCAGCTCGGGCCAGGAGGAATTTCTGGCTCCCATGGCGCAGGCAATTGTTTTCGGACTCAGTTTTGCCTCGCTGATTACGATGATTCTGATCCCCTGCCTCTACTCGATTCTGGATGATTTTATGCGCCTTCTGAGTCGCATTTTACCTGGGGAGGAAAAGTAATACCAAATCTGCAAAAAATGGGTTCATCCGGAAAGTTCATGTGTATAATACGATCTAGTGATCCAAATTCGTGTATTCACTTGCCTCTTGGCTCCCACATGACTGAACCGTATAGAGGCGTTAGAGGGAGTCAGTCTGCTTGGTTTGGATTGTTGCTCTGCTCGGTATTTTCCTGTTCCTGTCCGGTGGGAGCTGCCGAATCGGGTGGCAGACAACTTAGTGCCTGTTGAATCCAGGCCTCAAAATTTGGGTGGGCCGGATAATTTTTTAAAAGACGCATCAGCTCCTGAAGGGCGGCATCGTTATTGCCCAGTAACTGAATGTCCTTTGCACGAGCGGCCTCCAGTTCGGGTTTGCGCGTCGTATTAAATTCTTTCACCGTGATGTCGAGTTCACTGCCTTCGGCCTCATTTGCCTCATAATTTATTTGCCAGTCCCAGGTTTTTATCAGAGCCGAATCTTTTTTATTACGCATGAAGGGCCGGATGTTTTTTTCCAGAATTCCTTCCGCATCGCCGGGGTTAAGAGCCCAGTCTTTTGGGAGGTTTACCAGGAAGGGCTCCAGTCGTTTAAGACGCACAAAGGGACTGTTTACAATCGAACCAGCAAGCAATTTTGTGGCCTGAGTTGGCGGTTTTTTTTTCTTTGAAAGATTACCATCTTTGGCTTCCTGCAGGCTCATCAGGTAAGCTTGGGAGGGCTTGATAAAATTTTCCGGTTTATCGCTTCCGGTACGCTGCAGGGTGAGTGCCAGGTAGCGCAGGTGAAGTTTCAGAGCATCTGAGAAGGCACGGCTTTTCAGCCAGTCCACATTCTTTTTTTTCCAGTCAACCATGTCCTGGAGTTGCCCGGACTTCCCTTCAAATTGTGTTAGTTTAATGGAGTCCTCATACATGTTCAGTGCCATTCCGGAATTTTCAGCGGCCTGGGAGATTTCTTTGATGGCGAGGAGCTGCGCCTGTTCTTTTTGCCTGGAACGATTGGCGAGTAACTCTTCAAGCTGTTTACGAATTTGGTCCGGTGTAGCAGCGGACAAAAGAGCTTGCGAAAAAAACAGAATGCTGAGTGCGGGTGCGAGGAGGGAAAGTTTCATGGATGAGTGTTTAGGTGACTAGCTGTAGTATTTACAGATTGCTTCTGAAAGTCCGGGGATATCGTGGGTCTTTGCTTCCACGGCAATGGGTAGTTCAAACTCTTCGATTGTCGCAGTGGTTACGGGTCCGATACTTGCAGCGACAAGGCCGGACGGCAGGGGTAAATTCAGTTTTGCAAAAT
>JBKEBM010000008.1:0-40924 GCA_047973165.1 Chthoniobacterales bacterium | reverse complement strand
GCACACGCGGGGATGACCCGTTTTTGGGCAAGAAAAGAAGGCCTCGCGCGCCACGATGATCGGGAACCGATCCAATTCGCCGAACGTCCGAAACGGACACGAGACCATGATGAGAATGGTAAATCGGCCGGGGAGGAAAATCAAGGATGAAAGATACGATTTAGGCTTACGATTTGATGCTTTCCCGGCACACGCGGGGATGACCCAATTGGAGAGATATTTTCATTCTTACTCCCTGTGCTTTCCCCGTACACGCGGGGATGACCCGTAGCAAACCGTTGAAAAACAAAGAAATAAATTGCTTTCCCTGCAAGCGCGGTTCTTCCCACTGCCGCTGCACTAATCAACCCCATTGAGAAGCGTCGAATCGTCTGCGTTGTCTTCGTGAAATTCCCCTGAATAGCCGTGATATTATTTATGAACGCGATTAATATTCGCCTGAAAATTCGTGATTTGTAAGTTGATCTGAGCTTCCAAATTCTGCATTTCGAAAACGCCGTAAGTCAAAAGAACTTGCTCTCAAAACAAGGAGAAACTACACTCGAATACCAATGAAAACATTTCTCGCCCTGCTTCTAATCATGTATTTTGTAATACAGATTATTAGGTTATTTTATGCAGTGGGAGCAAATGAAGTAGCTGGCGTACTGGCTGGGATGGTTTTCGTATTCACCCCCTTTCTGCTACTGATATGGGCGTTTTGGGGTGTCTTGAAAAAAAGCTAAAATCCCCATCGCTTAATCGCTTTTTTTAAGGCCTAGTTCTCCACCTGCTTCCACATCGTCCTCGCCCGATTATTCAGTGCCGTTTGCATTCTGCGATCCATTCCATCGATCTTGCCGACGTAGGGCACCCTGTTTGCCATACGGATTCGCAGTGACCGATCCCCGAATCTGACTAACACGCTCCCATTGCTGCCGCCGTGGCCGCGAAAACGCTGATGCACCTGCTTCGGATTCACCTTTATCTGCCGGCACGTCGGAGCCATCACTTTATAAACATCCCTCTTGAGTGCCTTGTTTCCCGCGCTTTTCTGGTATTTGAAATTCGAGTTCGGCGGTGTCCGCTTCACCACGTCGCTAATAAAACTCCCGGCCTGTTGCTCCAGCACTTTCTGAGCCGACTTCCGTGAGGCTTTCCCCGCACACGCGGGGATGCCCCGGCTTCTTTGATGGCGGCAGGGATGGAGGCTAGAGAGCGGGTTACTGATCCAGCCAGTTTTAAAGCCAGTCCACCAACAAATATACCAGCACCTGATGACGCCGCGCTCATTACAGCCGTAATCTGATTGCTTACTAATCCACCCAAGGAAATGTTCGCAGAGTCTTTAAACCCAGCGATATTATTCTTGGATCGATTTAGAATACCTTTAAGAATTTTGTCGTCTCCATTTAATGTAACACTGAGTGTCATGATTAAATTAATTCAGCTCTCCACACTCCTCTTTTCTGTGCTTGTCGTAGGATCGAGCGTTGTAACTCTTGTTGGTATCGTGCTTTTTGGATTATATTTTATTTGGTTTCTCGGCAGACTTTTGGCCTTGCCAATCTGACTGCAAATTTAGAAATGACTCTCTGGAGGTGTCGGTTGAATCATCCTCCGACCAGTAGCGCTTTCCCCGCACACGCGGGAATGACCCGGAAGGGGCCTCGCCGTGTCCTTGAATTGAGTTATATTATTCTTAGAGTGCGTGAGAGTATTTGTTAAATCTCTGTCGTCTCCATTTAATGTAATGCTGAGTGCCAGGACTAAGCTATTACTGAGTATTAAAGTTATTTTTTGCGGCCTTGTTGCTGGTGCCGGACTTTCGGCGGCTGCTCTGCAACCCTTGTATTTAAGCTACTTCTCGCTTCTTCACCTGAAGGTGTCGGTGGTATATTCATAAAAAACCTCTCCCCACCGAATCGCTGTGTGATTCTACAAATATCAAAATATACCCCACAGCCACAAAAAACTGGACACCTCTCCCCCACATTTTAAAACTCCCCACTCTTATGCAAACCCGAAAATCCTATGCCCTTGTCGGTAGCGGTGGCCGTTCTGTCATGTTTCTCCATCCACTGGTAAAAGAATACACCGATACTGCCAGACTGGTTGCTCTCTGCGATCTCAGCGACATTCGGATGAAAAGGCACCTTGAGGTGCTGGGCAAAGACTTCGGCCTCCAGGATGAAGTCGCCTGTTATGCACCGGAAGACTTTGAAAAAATGCTCGCGGAAACAAAACCGGACACCGTTTTTATCACCACCGTGGACAGCCTCCATGCCGATTACATCCTCCGCAGCCTTCAGGCGGGTTGCAACGTTATCGTCGAGAAACCCATCGCCATCAATGCCGAACAATGTCGCGCCATCCAGGAAGCCGCCCGGAAAAGCGACCGCAACGTCCGCGTAACCTTTAATTTTCGCTGGTCTCCAGGCGTTACCGCTGTCCGAAAAGCACTCCAGGAAGGAAGCATCGGCAACATCAAACACGTCAACTTCGAATACCTCCTCGACACGAGCCACGGCGCAGACTACTTCCGCCGCTGGCACAGTAATCTGAAAAATTCCGGCGGACTCCTCGTCCACAAATCCACCCATCACTTCGACCTCATCAACTGGTGGATCGACAGCATTCCGGAAACCATTTTTGCATTCGGCGATCTGAATTTTTATGGTAAACAAAATGCCATTGCCCGCGGCGACGAAGCCTTCACAAAATACGACCGCTACACCGGCAACGATACCCAGGACGACCCATTCACCTTCGACCTCCTCGCTGACGAAAGGGCCAAAAAACTCTACTACGATGCCGAAAAAGACTCCGGCTACATCCGCGACCAAAATGTCTTCCGCGACGGCATCGACATCTACGATACCATGTCCGTAAATGCCCGCTACCGGAGCAACTGCACCCTTAACTACAGCCTTGTCGCCTACAGCCCCTACGAGGGCTTTCGCGTCTCCATCACCGGCGACCGCGGACGTCTCGAATACTACGAACTCCACAACGCCCACCTCATCGTCGGTCAGTCCGACGAAGAACTCGCAGCTCAGCAAAAAAGCACTTCCACAGAGCATCCGTCCAAGCAGCTCCAGATCTTCCCGCACTTCAAACCCAGCTACAAAATCCCCATCCAGGAGCTTTCCGGCGGACACGGCGGTGGCGACCCACTCATTGTCGAACAGATTTTTTCTAAAAATCCGCCCGTCGAAACCGCACACCGAAACGCAGGATGGGAACAAGGCATCGCCTCTGCAATCATCGGCATCAGTGCAAATGAATCCATCGCCAGTGGCAAACCTGTAAAAGTCTCCGACCTCATCACACTGCGCCCCGAGGCCACCAAACTCTCAGAACTCATTTGAGCCACGCTGCCTCAGCCCCGACACCCGACAGCAGCCCCGACACAAAGCGAGCCGGTCTGCTTGCCCCCTTGTTTGCCCTCCGTAGCGAGCATGATCTCGGCGTTGGCGACATCGCTGCTCTATACGAGCTCATCGACTGGGCCGCCCCCATCGGCATCAGCTTCATCCAGATGCTGCCCATCAACGAAACCGGCTCCGATCACAGTCCCTACAACGCCATCAGTTCTGTCGCAATCGAACCCTCCACGCTCTCCCTCCGACCCGAAGACCTGCCCGATCTCACTCCAAACGACTTTCCCGAAACAACAAACGACGAATCCAGCTTCGGAGTCGATTACGCCAGGGTCAAAGCACTCAAGCTCTCCCTCCTCGAAACGGCTTTTCAGAATTTTAAAAAACTCCCCCCGGCCTGCAAACGCAGACGCAACTTCCGGAAATTTCAAAAAAAACAAAGCGACTGGCTCACCCCCTGGACCCTCTTCAAGGCTCTTCAGCAAAAACTGAAAACAAACGAAGTTTTCGCCGACTGGCCCGAGGAATTTGCCACGTATCAGCAGGCCAGCAACTGGCTCGAAGCCCAGGAAAAAAAAACCGTAAAATCCCTGTGCTACCAACAGGAATTTTACGCCTACATCCAGTGGATCGCCTTCACGCAGTGGCAGGAAATTCGTCACTACGCTAATCAAAAAAACATCCTCCTGATCGGCGACGTGCCCGTCGGTGTCAGCCGCTACAGTTGCGATGTCTGGAGTTCCCCCCATCTCTTCGACCTTCAGCGATCCAGCGGAGCACCACCCGAAAAAGTCTTCAGCAGCGATCCCTTCACCGAACGCTGGGGGCAGAACTGGGGCTTCCCGCTCTATGACTGGTTTGCCATGTCGCACGATAATTTTTGGTGGTGGCGTCAGCGACTGCGCCTTCTGCTCTCCGTCTTCGACATTCTTCGCGTCGATCACGCCCTCGGCTTCTTCCGTATTTATTCCTTCCCCTGGCAGCCACATGAAAATGAAAAATTCACCAACCTCAGTCACGATGAAGCTGCTGCTCTGACCGGAGGGCCCCTCCCTGGCTTTATCCCCTTCGAGGACGATTCCGACGAGCACCGCGAGCGCAACCGCCTCCACGGACTTACCCTCTTCAAAATTCTCCTTGAGGAAACGGGCCCCGACCGCATTCTGGCTGAAGACCTTGGCGAGGTTCCCGACTACGTCCCGCCCACCCTCACCGAACTGCAAATTTCAGGATTCAAAATCCCTTTCTGGCAAAATACACCCGAGGGCAAACTCACTCCCGGAGACCAATATCCCCGCCGCTCCATCTGCACCTTTTCCACCCACGACCATCCCCCCCTGCGCAGCACCTGGAACCAGCTCATCTCGCAAAATAACCCCCACGAAGAATACGAAAACCTCGCTCGCTTCCTCGACATCCCGCCGGACACTCTCCAGCCCTGGTCCCAGGAACTTCACACCGCATTCTTCGACGCCCTCTTTTCATCAAACTCCTGGCTCGCCGCCTTCACAATCAACGATTTCCTGGGAACCGAAGACCGTTTTAACGTTCCCGGCTCCATCAGTTCCGCCAACTGGACCGCCCGAATTTCCACCAAAATTTCTCACTGGAATCAAACCTGGCCCGCCGAAATCCAGGCCGCCCGGATCAGCATTCGCAAGCACGACAGACTCCCCCCACCCCCTCAGCTACGACCACTTACCTGAAATTTTTTTTAAAAAACAGGCCACGGCATTAAAGATATATCAAAAAATAAGTCGGTCTGTGGTTAAAGTCAAAGGGTAGTGAAATGAAGGCAGATAATAGTTTTGTCACGACATGCAAACCCTGATTTCAGCAAACCCATTACCTTACCGAGGTCGCATTGCTCCGACACCGACCGGCCTTCTGCACCTCGGGCATTTCAGCACTTTTTGGATTGCTCAAAAGCGAGCCGAAGCAGCACAGGGAACACTCATTTACCGAAGCGAAGACCTCGATCCGCAACGCTGCAAACCGGAGTTTGCCCAGGCGGCAATCGAAGACCTGCACCAGGCTGGGCTAAGCTGGCAGGAAGGTCCGGACATCGGCGGCCCGCATGCGCCCTACGTGCAAAGCCAGCGCACTGCTATTTTTCTGAAAGCCTGGGCACGACTTCGCGACGGAGGTTTCATTTATCCCTGCAAACGCTCACGCAAAGACATCGCCGAAGCAGACCTCGCACCGCACAAAAATTCCGAATCACTTTTTCCTGTCACCTGGCGTCCACCGGAGGGAGCCGGTCAGGAAGTACAAACTCCTGGCGACAGCAACTGGCGTTTTCGTGTTCCCGACGGTCAGCAAATTCGCTTCGCCGACAAACGCCTTGGCCTTTTTTCAGCGGAAGCCGGAAAAGACTTCGGCGACTTTCTCGTCTGGCGTCGCGATGGCATCCCCGCTTACGAACTGGCCGTCGTGGCAGACGACATTGAAATGCAAATCAGCGAGGTTGTGCGCGGAGAGGATTTATTACTATCCACCTGCCGACAGCTTCTCATTTACGAAGCCCTGGGAGCAAGTCCGCCGGATTTTTACCACACTCCCCTGCTCCGAGACCTCGACGGCCAACGCCTGGCAAAAAGAAACAACGCGCTGTCTCTGCAAGCATTACATAATAAAGGTATCTCCCCAAAAAATCTCCTGAAAATGACCGCCCCGGACCAGGAGTAATTCTTGCGTTATACAACTACTTCTCTCAGACTCCGGAAATTCCCTATGCCCTGGTTCCATCACGAAGCTCCCGCCATATCTCGTCCTGAAATCGAAAATCTTTGCTCTCGCCTCATCGAACAGGCCCGCGAGTGAATCAACCCCGATCTCAAACGGGTCCTCTTACTTCCTCCCGATCTCACCCGCGCTCACAGTGGAGCCGGATGGATCACCGAAACCCTCTATAAGCTCCTGCCGGATGCAGACATCCACGTCATCCCGACCCTCGGCCAGCACGTTCCACACACCGAAGAAGAAAATCGATGGATGTTTGGAAGCATCCCAAATGAGCGCATCCACGCTCACGACTGGAAAAACGGTGTCACCCACATCGGTGAAATCCCGGCTTCAAAAGTCGCTGAAACCACCCTGGGCAAAGCTGACTGGAAAATCCCCCTGGCACTCAACTCCATGTTGATTGACGAACCCTGGGACCTCATTATCAATATCGGTCATGTCGTTCCGCACGAAGTTCTCGGCTTTGCCAACCACAATAAAAACTACTTTATCGGCCTGGGCGGCAAAGAAACGATCTGCGCCTCGCACATCGCAGCAGGTGTTTACGGCATAGAAAATAACCTTGGTAACCTCATTACTCCCCTGCGAGCCTGCTACAACCAGGCCGAAGAACAATTTCTGGGACATTTGCCGGATGTCTACCTCCAGGTCGTCATGCAGCGCGACAGCAACAACCAGCTCGTCCACTCAGGCGTCTATGTCGGAGACGATCTCGAAACTTATCTCATGGCCGCCCGACGCAGCAGAGAACAAAATATCACCACTTTCGATAAGCCTGTCAAAAAAATAGTCGCTATCATGCAGGCCGACGAATTCCGCGCCACCTGGGTCGCAAATAAAGCGGTTTATCGCACCCGTATGGCCATGGCTGACGGCGGTGAACTACTCATCATCGCCCCCGGTGTGGAACGCTTCGGCGAACAACCCGAAGTGGATGCCCTCATACGCAAATACGGCTACCAAAATACAGAAAAAATCCTGCAACTCTACCGGGACCCCGCCAATACCGATATGCACGATATCGCCCACGGCACCGCACACCTCGTGCACGGCACCTCAGAAGGCCGTTTCACAATCCGTTACGCCACCAAAAGCCTCTCCAGGGAAGAAATCGAAAGTGTTCATTATGAATACGCCGATCTCAATACAGCACTCGAACGCTACAACCCGGCAAGCATGAAAGAAGGGTGGAACACCATGCCCGACGGAGAAGAAGTTTTCTTTATCAGCACCCCCTCAGCCGGCCTCTGGTCTACGAAAGAAAAACTCGCTGACCGAAAATAAAAATACCCTCTTAAAAAATTGGGGTGACCGACGGGACTCGAACCCGCAACAACCAGAACCACAATCTGGCGCTCTACCATTGAACTACGGCCACCATTTGAATCCGAAGAGGGCACAGTCTGCTTCCGCTACCCCGGCTTGTCAATCGTGATATCACACGAATTTTTTTATGATTTTTTTTAAATCGCTAATAAAACTCGAAGTCGCACGTTGTCTCCATAGAATCCCAATTATGAAATATCTCTCTCCTTTTCTGCTGTTGCTCTTTTTTGTTTTTCAGACAAATCCCACTCAGGCCGCTCCCAGCCTCACCATCTACAATCAAAACTTTGCCGTCGTGTGCGACTCGGTGCCCCTTGATCTCAAACAAGGCGTCAATGATGTTCGCTTCGATGGTGCCACCCTCCTGCTCGAACCCGACTCGGTCATCCTCCGCGATCCGTCCGGCACGCCCATTCAAATTCTGGAGCAAAACTATCGCAACGATCCCATTTCCCAGGGCCTTCTCCTCTCAATCTTCGAGGGTAAAGAAATCGACTTTCTCATCAGGAATCCAAATAAACCCGACGTCATCAGCAAAGGAAAAATCATACGTTCGGGTTACACACCGAGCATCCAGCCGACCATGCAGCGTCGCCAGGTAAATTTCCCCGTCGGCAGCAGCGAACCCATCATTTTATTCGATGGCCAAATCCGCTTCGGTCTCCCCGGCCAGCCCCTCTTTCCCTCACTCGGCGACGACGCCATTCTCAAACCTCAGCTCAACTGGAAAATTAAATCCGACAAGGAGCTTCAGACCGACGCCGAACTCAGCTACATCACCGGCGGCATGTCCTGGCTCGCCAGTTACAATGTCATCGCCCCCGAAAAAGGCGACGACCTCGATCTCGTCGGCTGGGTTACCATCGACAACCAAAGCGGTCGCGATTTTCCCGACGCTAAAATCAAACTCATGGCAGGTGACGTAAATAAAATCGATCCGAGTCATAGGATGGACATGGAAGCAGTCGGAGGCAGATTAGCTGCCAGGGCAATGGCAACTCCTCCCGCTGTCACAGAGAAAGCCTTCGACGAATACCATCTCTACACCCTCGAAAACCCCAGTACCCTCCGCGACCGCGAGACCAAACAAGTCGAGTTTGTCCGCGCAGCCGGAATCAAAAGCAAACTCCTCTACGTTTACGACGGAATCGATCTCGACTGGAACCAATGGCGCGGATACAACCCCGCCAGCCGCCGCACCAATGAAGAATTCGGAACCGACAGCAACACCAAAGTCGCCATCCTCCGCGAATTTGAAAACACCAAAGAAAACGGCCTCGGCATCCCCCTGCCCAAAGGCAACATCCGCTTCTACCGCAGCAACGGTGAGCAGATCGAATTCGTCGGCGAAAACCTGATCGACCACACGCCCAAAAACGAAAAAATCCGCATCCACACCGGCGATGCCTTTGACCTGGTCGGTAAACGCACACGCACCGATTTCCAACTCAACACCTCCGAAAAGTGGGCCAAAGAATCCTGGGAGATCACCCTCACCAACCGTAAAGAAGAAGCCGTCACCATCCTCGTCGTCGAGCATCTCTTCCGCTGGCACACCTGGGAAATCACCGAAAAATCCCTCCCATTCCTGAAACTCAGCTCCGACGAAATCGAGTTTCGCGTCGAACTAAAACCCGACGAAAAACGCAGCATCACCTACACCGTCCTTTACTCGTGGTGAGCTTGCAAACACGCTAAACCGAATCGATCATACAGACACTTCTCTTCAAATAAGGTATAATCAGTCTTTAGCATCTCATTTCAGGTGTCTGCGGGGATGCAGTCACCCCTTTTCCATTTCCGCCTCAGTCGGACGCAAGCCCTCATCCGGCTCATACCGGATCGCCTCATCCAGCGGGAGAGCTTTACTGAAATACCAGCCCTGCGCAAACGGTACTCCCGCCTGCATCACCCGAATAAGTTGCTGCTTCGTCTCCACACCCTCAGCAACGATTCCTTTGCCAAGCAGAGAGCAGGTCTTGCAGGTCTGCTCAAAAACCAATCGTCCACCCGGGCGCTCGCTGGCCAGCAGTAAATTCCGATCCAGCTTCACAGTGCTTGCCGGAATATCCGCAAGAAGAGACAGGTTCGATTCTCCGGCCCCAAAGTCATCCATCAAAATAATTATTCCCGAATCCACAAGCTTTTGAATCTGATTCAAAACCCCCTTATCCTGCGAAAAACCACGCTCGACCATCTCAATCCTGATATTGAATCCCCCGAGTTGGTTACGGACCATTTCCAGACCTTCTTTCAGCATCAAAGTATGGGGATGGATATTGACACTGCATGAAAGCTGACGCCCGGCTTCCCCTAATGCTTCCAAATCCTCCCCCACCCTTTTACAGGTCCAACGATCCAAAATTGAAACCATTTTACTCTCCTCCAGAATTTCAATAATTTCTCCGGTCTGCATATCGCACTTCCCGGGCAGCGGACGCAGCAGAGCTTCATAGCAAGTAGCCTGCCACAATTTCACGTCGATCATCGGTTGATACTGGAGCGTGAAAGCACCATCTTCAAAAGCTTCCAGGACACGATTCAGGCGACGATTCAAACCAACCACATGTGACTGAGAACGTTGAAATGACAGCGTTGACTCCACATTCCCAACAGCTTCAAAACTTCCCCTGAACAAAGCGTAACCCTCAGCATTTGTCTTCAGCATCGCCTTCGAATATGCCCTCACAAAAGGAAGATAAAAAACAACCGAAAGAGAGATAACCAGAACCTGAATCAACACCGCAGCCCAGTTTCCATCAGAAAGCTGATAGGAATTCAAAATCGCCGGCGTCGTCCAGGCCATATTGGAAACCGGAAAGTGAACTTCAAATACCCCCAGCAGCACATACGCCAGATTCGTACTGATGACAGGTGCAAACACAAAAGGCAGAAAAAAATACGGATTAAAAGCCGTCGGCAATCCATACACCACGATCTCACCAATATTGAAAATGGAAAACGGCAGCGCTGCCTTCGCCACAGCTCGAGAATGCCTGTCTCTGGCAATTATAAAAACCGCAATAATTAAACTCAGCGCAGCACCCGATCCGCCATATACCGAGTAAACCGTCATAAATTCCCGGTGCGACAAAGTGCCAAAAAGCGGATCGTTATAAAGAGCCGGTGGAAAAATCGTCTCCAAAGTCTTCGCTCCATGCACCCCGACCATCCAAAGCAATTGGTTACAAAAAACACGCAGCGTCAACACCAACTGATCCGGAAGCTGATGAAAAGAACCAGCCGCCGTCGCCACCCCCCAGCCTATAACGCCCGATTGAAAAACCAGAGCAAGGGCAGCAATACTAATCCCATACCCAATAAAAAAAACCGGCGTCTGAGCAAAAATATCCAGCACCCGCTCCGGCACAAAAATACCCCATGACTTCGGAAGGAATCTGAGCCTTCGCATCGAAGACAACAGCCAGGTAACCCACAACGGAAGCAAAATCGCCAGCCCGCTGAAATGCCCCGTATGCAGAAGCTCTATCGCATCAAAGCCCGTCTTTAAAGGCTGAATCGTGGCAAAAATCCCCACCGCCAGCAAAATACTGATAGTCCCGTTTACATGAAACAAACGCGCCATGCAGGCACAAATAAAAACCATGCTCAAAATCGGAAAAGCCGCCATCCCCTGAATAAGCAGCTTCTCCGAAAAATCCGAAAAATATTGCGGAAACCAACTCACCAACAGCTCCCACATCGCAAGCAAAAGCGTCAGGGGAAGCACTAAAATAAACCCCTCACGATAAGCCGCCAAAATCCGCTCAACCACACTACGGATTTCCGGAC
Source organism: Chthoniobacterales bacterium (assembly GCA_047973165.1). Taxonomy (GTDB): domain Bacteria; phylum Verrucomicrobiota; class Verrucomicrobiia; order Chthoniobacterales; family JBKEAD01; genus JBKEAD01. The sequence continues at coordinate 29,699 of JBKEBM010000008.1, read as the reverse complement.
TCACCTTCATAAAAATGAAAAAGTTACCTGAAGCTCCTCTTCAGCAAAGCATGTGGCAGACACACTCACAGCTCCAGCCTATTCATCTGTATTGATCAATATCAAGCATCTGCTTTAAAAATCTTCACAAAAATCCTTGCCTCACAGGCATTCCGACACGATGATGTCCCGCTTTTCCGAAATCATGAAAACAGACATTCATCCAAACTACGCAGACTTGGTCGTCACCTGCACCTGTGGTGCGGTTTATCGCACACGCTCGACCAGCGAAAACCTTAAACTCGGGATTTGCGGCGCCTGCCACCCGTTCTTTACCGGAGAGCAAAAATTTGTGGATACCGCCGGACGTGTTGAGAAATTCTCCCGCCGCTACGGTAGTGCCAAAGCACCTCGCCGCAAAAAAATCTAGCTCACCAAACACTTTCTCAAAACGGTGCGGGCTCCCTTTAAACCGGAGACCCACACCGTTTTTTATTTATGGACTTTGCCACGCTCGTTGAACGCAAGCTCGCTCGATTTGAAGAAATCGACCGGGAAATCGCGGCTGGCCAAATCTACGACCAACCCGCCCGCGCAAAAACTCTCCTGCGTGAACACTCCCAACTAAAAAAACTCGGCGAACTCTGGGAAAACTTCTGCCGTATCCAACGTGAGCTCACAGAAAATCGCGAACTCGCAGACTCAGACGACGAAGAATTTGCCAAACTCGCCCAAAGCGAAATCCAAACCCTCGAACACGAACTTCCCCTCGCCGAGCAGGAACTCCAAATTGCCTTACTCCCACCCGAGCCAGGCGAAGACCGCGACGCCGTCGTCGAAATCCGCGCCGGCACAGGCGGAACCGAAGCTGCCATCTTCGCTGCCGACCTCTTCCGCATGTATTCCCGATATACCGAGCTGGCGAACCTCAAAATCGAAGACGTCGAAGCCACCCCCTCCGACCTCGGCGGATTCCGCAATGTTATTTTTAAAATGACCGGCGACGCCGTCTTCCGAAAACTACGCTTCGAAAGCGGTGTCCACCGTGTCCAGCGAGTCCCCGCCACCGAGACCCAGGGACGCGTCCACACCTCCACGGCTACCGTCGCCGTCCTCCCCGAAGCCGAAGAAGTCGATATCGAACTCAAACCCGACGAAATCCGCATCGAAGTCTGCCGCGCCGGCGGCCCCGGTGGCCAGGGCGTTAACACTACCGACTCCGCCGTCCAGGTCATGCACATACCGACCGGACGCATCGTGCGCTGTCAGGACGGACGCAGCCAGCAACAAAACAAAGAACGCGCCCTGCAAATCCTCCGCAGCCGCCTGCTCGAAGACAAAATTCGCGAAGAACACGAGAAATACTCCGCCCACCGAAAAAGCCTCATCGGCAGCGGCAACCGAAACGAAAAAATTCGCACCTACAACTTCGCACAGAACCGCGTAACCGATCACCGCATCGAACGCAGCATCCACACCCTCGACCGCTTCCTCGACGGCGAAATCCAGGAAATGATCGACGCCCTCTACACCAGCGACGTCGCCCAGCGCCTGGAAGAAGCCCGCCTCGCCACATGACCGTCCTGGAGGTCATTCAATCCGCAACTTCCTGGCTCGAAAAAAACGGCGTTGAAAATCCACGACTAAATGCCGAGCACCTCCTGGCACACGCCCTGGGAAAACGCCGCCTCGATCTCTATCTCGAATTCGACCGCCCACTCTCCGACGACGAACGCGCCCCGCTCCGTAAATCCATCCGCGAACGCGCCACCGGCACCCCCCTCCAATACTTACTTGGCGAATGGGATTTCTTCGGACGCAGCTTCCACTGCGACCCCCGCGCTCTCATCCCCCGCCCTGAGACCGAACAGCTCATCGAGCTTTCCCTCCCCCACCTCAGCAGCCTTTACGAAGATTTAAAAAATAATCCCTCCCCTGCGGAGCCGCCCGCACTGAAGATCGCCGACGTCGGAACCGGCTCCGGAGTCATCGCCATCACTCTTGCCGAAGAACTTGCCGAACACAAAATCCCAACAGAAATCCACGCCACAGACCTCTCCGAAGACGCGCTCGCTCTCGCCAAAAAAAATGCCGACCGCCACCCCGGCTCCCGACAAATTCGCTTTTCAAAAACCTCCCTCCTCCCCGATCAGCCCGAAACTTTTCACGCCATCCTCGCAAACCTCCCCTACATCCCAAGCGAAGAACTCTCACAGCTCCAACGCGAACTCAGCCACGAACCCCGCCAGGCTCTCGACGGCGGCACAGACGGACTCGACTACATCCGCCCACTCATCGAACAGGCCGCCACCCGGCTTACGCCCAACGCTTTTCTCGCTCTCGAATTTTCAAGCGGACAGGAAAAAACCATCGAAGAAATTTGTAAAAAATCCGGTCTTGCAACAACGCTTTTTGAAAAGGATCATCAGGACTTCGTCCGATTCCTGATCGCCAAAAAATAATTACTAACCATGGATAAAATCTTAGTTCACGGGGGAAACCCTCTCTCCGGCAATGTCCGCGTCAGCGGTTCAAAAAATTCCGTTCTGCCCATCCTCGCCGCCACTCTTCTGACCAGGGAGCCTTGCGTGATCCAGCGCGTGCCCGATCTGAGCGATATTCATTACATGCTCACCATCCTCTCCCGCCTGGGCTGCGAAGTCGAGAGAGCAAGCGGCACCGTCCGCATCTGCGCCGAAAACATCACCTCGACCGCCCCCTACGACATCGTGCGAAAAATGCGTGCCTCCATTTGCCTCCTCGGCCCCCTCCTGGGTCGCGAGGGAGACGCCACCGTCTCTCTCCCCGGCGGCTGCGTGATCGGCGACCGCCCCATCGACCTGCATCTCCAAAGCATGGAAGCTCTCGGAGCCGCCGTCCGGGTCCGCTCCGGAAATGTTCGCGTCCTTGCCCCCACCCTTCGTGGTGCCCGTATCAATATGCGCGGTAAATTTGGCTCCACTGTCCTCGGCACCGACAACGCAATGATGGCCGCCGTCCTTGCCGAAGGAACAACCATCATCGACGGAGCTGCCGAGGAACCCGAAGTCGTTGATCTCGCAAACTTCCTCATCAAAATGGGAGCAAAAATCGAGGGAGCCGGAACACGAAACATCGTCGTCGAAGGCGTTAGTGAACTCCATGGAGCCGAGCATGAAGTCATCCCCGACCGCATCGAAGCAGGCACTTTTCTCATCGCCGGAGCCATTATCGGCAAAGATTTAAAAATCTGTCGGGCCAACCCCGAGCACCTCATCGCCCTCACCGACACCCTCAAAAAAGCAGGCTACAACATCGAAATCGGCAGCGATTTTGTCCGCATCCAACCCGCCGAAAAACACAGCCCGCTGCACCTGGAAACTCAGCCCTTCCCCGGTTTTCCAACCGACATGCAGGCACAAATGTGCGCCCTCCTCGCCGCAACCGAAGGCATCAGCATTGTCACCGATAACGTCTTTCCAAAGCGCTTCATGCACGTAGCCGAGCTCAAACGCATGGGTGCAAACATCGACCTCGAAGGCAATTCCGCAATCATCAACGGCGTAAGCACCCTGGAGGCAGCACCCGTGATGGCCAGCGACCTTCGAGCCTCTGCAGCACTTGTATTAGCAGGCCTCGCCGCCCAGGGAACGACCGAGATCAACCGCGTCTATCACATCGACCGTGGTTACGAGCGCATCGACGAAAAACTAAACGACCTCGGCGCCCACATTGAACGCCGCAAGGTGGACGCATAAATAAGAGAAAAGGCCGGCGATACCAAGCAGCAAAAAGGCAAAGAGATAGTCTGGTTTTTTCATAGATTTGGTATTGCTGTTTACGCGCTCCTGAGATTCTGCTATTACTGCCCCTTCTTATCTCATGGGCAACCGAATCGATACATCTTTTGCAAAACTGCGCCAGGAAGAGCGTAAATCCTTCATCGCTTACATCACTGCAGGCGATCCTTCCCTGGAGACTTCGCTCAGAGTCGCCAAAACACTCGCAGATGCCGGAGTCGATCTGCTGGAAATTGGAATTCCGTTTTCCGATCCGCTGGCCGACGGAGCTACTATCCAGGCGGCTTCACAGCGTGCGCTCGATGCCGGAACAACTGTGCCAAAAGTTCTGGACTACCTCCGAAGCTTTCGCGAGCACTCGCAAATCCCGGTCGTTCTTTTCACCTACCTGAATCCGATTTATGCCTACGGTTTTGAGAAATTTCAGCGGGATGCAGTCGATGCCGGAGCCGATGGTATCCTGGTTCTCGACCTGCCGCCGGATGAGGCCGTATTAAATACCGAGCTGGACACCCTGCCTGGCCTCCACTCAATTCGCCTCATCGCACCAACCACACCAACCGAACGTATCGGGGAAGTTTGTAAATCTGCCGAAGGTTTTATCTATTATGTCTCACGCGAAGGCGTAACCGGTGAGCAAACCTCGCTGGCCGCCGGTATCGGCGAACAGGTTGCTGAAATTAAAAAATCCACTAACCTGCCGATTGCTGTGGGTTTTGGAATATCCTCCCCCGCCCAGGCTGCCGAAGTCGCAAAACATGCCGATGCCGTGGTCGTCGGGAGTGCCATCGTTCGCCAGATCGCCGAAGCCGCGAAAAACGGTGCCGAGATCGAAAAAACAGTCTACGATTTTGCAGCTCCTTTGGTCGAAGCCACTCATTCCGCGTAGTCTTCTTGACCTCCGCCTGGTATCCCGCTCTATTTCCTTTTTCCTACGATGCTTTTAAATTTTGTCAAAATGAACGGTGCAGGAAACGATTTTGTCATGCTCGACAATCGCTCCGGCACCCTGTCTCTGAACCAGGAGCAAATCGCACGACTTTGTGACCGCCACCGCGGAGTCGGTGCCGACGGCCTTCTTTTAGTCGAAAACGGCGAAAACACCAACGCCGACTTTCGCATGCGCTACTACAACAGCGATGGTGGCGAAGCTGAAATGTGCGGAAACGGTGCCCGCTGCTTTGCCCGATTTGCCTCACGTCTGGCTTCAGGAAACTCCGGAGTCCCGGCTTTCAGCCAACTGAGCTTTGAAACCCAGGTCGGCCCCATCGGAGCAAAACTGCACACCGACCAGACTGTCGAACTGGCAATGAGCACCCCGCACTCCTGGCAGCCTCCGACCACACTGACACTCACCGAAAAATCCCTCGAAGTCGCCTCGCTGAATACCGGTGTCCCACATGCCGTCATCTCTGTTAAAAACCCGGAAACACTCCAGGAACTCGATATTCAAAAAGACGGATCCGCCATTCGACGGCACCCGCACTTTGCACCAAAAGGGACAAATGTTAATTTTTACACCGAACTCGCTCCGGGCCGGCTCACCCTCCGAACCTACGAACGCGGCGTCGAAGAAGAAACCCTGGCCTGTGGCACCGGCGTTGTCGCCACCGCCCTGGTCCATCATTTAAAAACAGGCACCCCCTCGCCCATCCAGGTCGAAGTGCAGGGCGGCGACACCCTCAGCGTATCTTTCCAGTCCTCCGAAGACGCCACTTTCCGCGCCGTAACCCTGCAAGGCCCCGCCGACTTCGTCTTCGAAGGACAAATAGAAATCTGATAACAAAACGGCGCACCTGCCAACCAACTGAACACTGAACACTAAAAAACTTCTATGCTTTTTGAAGGAACTTACACAGCTTTAGTCACCCCATTTCGTAACGGAGAATTTGATAAAAAAGCTTTCGCCGAACTCATCGAACGCCAGATCATCGGCGGGGTCAACGGAATCGTTCCGGTCGGAACCACCGGAGAATCTCCCACGCTCAACCACGAGGAACATCACGAAGTCATCTGCCAGGCCATCGAAGTAGCCGCCGGACGCTGCAAAGTCATCGCCGGAACCGGCTCAAACTCGACCGCTGAAGCCGTCTCTCTGACCAAAGCAGCCCGGGCAGCCGGAGCCGACGCCGCCCTGCTCGTGGCCCCCTACTACAACAAACCCTCACAGGAAGGACTGTTCAGACATTACAAAACTATTGCAGATCAAGTAGATATACCGATTATTCTCTATAATATCCCAGGCCGCTGCGTCATCGAAATCGCTGCAGAGACCTGCCTGCGCCTGGTCGAAGCCTGCCCAAACATCCGCACCATCAAAGAAGCCGGCGGCTCGGTCGAACGCGTAAGCCACTTAAAAAGCCTGCTTCCCGACGATGTCACCATTCTCTCAGGCGACGACTCGCTTACGCTCCCATTCTTAAGTGTTGGTGCCAAAGGAATTATCAGCGTAGCCTCAAATCTGATTCCGGCAGAAGTTTCCGAACTCGTAAATTCCTTCCTGCAAGGCAATCCCACCCGCTCCGCCGAACTTCACACCCGTTTTTACCCTTTGTTCAAAAACCTCTTCATCGAACCCAATCCGGTTCCAATCAAATATGCCATGGCAAAACGCGGATGGATCGATCCCGAAGTGCGTCTGCCACTCTGCTCACTTTCAGAAAAAAACAAGGCTGTTCTGGACGCTATTCTGTCCAGGTTATCCTGAAATACATTTTTCTTAAAAAATATTTATCAATATAAAATATCATGTCTGTCAAAGTAATCATCAATGGAGCCCTTGGACGAATGGGACAGGCTCTTTTGGAAAACTCAAAAGATTTTAATAATTTAGAAGTCATTGGAGCAGTGGATGTAAAAGATGATATTACGCTTTTTACGGAATCAATGGATGTGCTGATCGACTTTACACACGCCTCAGTAAGCAGCCAGCTTGTTAAAACAATGCTGGCGGCAGGAAAGCCTCTCGTCATGGGAACAACCGGACAGGAAGCCGCGGTTCGCCAGGAAATCACTGAAGCTGCCAAAAGCATTCCGATCGTCTTCGCACCCAATTTCAGCATTGGAGTGAACACCCTTTTTTGGCTGACACGAAAAGCCTGTGAGGCACTGGGTGAGGATTTTGATCTGGAGGTCGTGGAAATGCATCACCGCCTCAAAAAAGATGCACCAAGTGGAACTGCCCGCCGCCTGGCAGAAATTCTGACTGAAGTGCGCAATCTGGATTACGAAAAAGACTGTCGGCACGGACGCGAAGGCATGGTCGGCGAACGCAGCAAAAACGAAATCGGCGTGCATTCGCTTCGCGGAGGCGATGTCATTGGAGACCATACAGTTATCTACTCAACAAACGGAGAAAGGGTCGAGCTGACCCATAAAGCGAGTTCACGAAGCACCTTTGCCCGAGGTGCCCTGCGTGCAGCACTCTGGGCCGTCGATCAGCCTCCCGGACTCTACGACATGCAGGACGTTCTGGGGCTAAAAGATTAATTTTTTAATATCCCCCCCCTCTCAAGATGAAAACTTTCGGCCAACCCACAAAATACGCCCATGGCTGAAGTTGGCATAGGAATGGGTTCCAATCTGGGCGACCGCCGGGCACAGATCGACGCAGCCACGACACAGTTACGTCTCCTCGCCAAAAAAGACATCGAAACCAGCTACCCTTTCCGCGTCTCAGAGATTCTCGAAAGCCAGCCCGAAGATTGTCCCCAGGGCACCCCGTTTTTTTTAAACGCAGTTTCCATCTTTGAAACCGACCTGTCTCCGCTCGCACTTCTGGATGCTTTGCAAGCCATCGAAATCGACTTTGGACGCCCAAAATTTCGAGAAAAAAACACTCCTCGCACCCTTGATCTGGATCTGCTTTATTATGACAATATGACTCTCTCTTCGCCTCGTCTCAAGTTGCCACACCCCCGTATGAAAGAGCGTTTATTTGTGCTGGCTCCTCTCGCCAGTCTCGATCCAAACCGTATTTTACCTGATTCAGAAATATCCGTAAATAAACTGCTTAATATTTTGATTAACAATAAATAGCACTAATTTTTACTATTTTTACATAAATGAAATTCTCTTCTTTTCGAGATCGTAAACGCTGGCATCACCGTTTTGTTTCCCTAACCGCTTACAACTATCCAACCGCCCGGATTCTGGATGAAATGTTGCTGGACTTTATTCTGGTTGGCGACTCGCTGGGCATGGTAGAGCTGGGACACCCTGACACAACTGCAGTGACTCTGCAGGATATAGTTTCGCACACAAAAGCTGTTGCCCGCGGGGCGAGTAAAATTCCCATCGTTTCGGACCTGCCTTACAAAACTTACGAAACCCCGGAAGCGGCTCTAATCTCCTCAAAAGCACTTCTCGAAGCAGGGGCCGGAGCAGTCAAACTCGAAGGTGGAGACGAAGTTTTGGATCAGGTCCGGGAATTAACAAAGGAAAATATTCCCGTGATGGGCCATCTCGGAATGTTGCCCCAGCACATCAAAGAGGAAGGTGGAAAATATTGCATTAAAGGCCGGGAAGCCAAAGAAGCCGAGGCACTCAAACGCCAGGCCCTCGCTTTGGAGGAGGCGGGAGCTTTTGCCATCGTGCTGGAACTGGTCTCCCCTCCCCTGGCGAAGGAAATTTCCGAAAGCCTGGAAATTCCGACCATCGGGATCGGAAGCGGCCCGGACTGTGACGGACAAGTGCTTGTTTTTCACGATCTGGTTGGCCTTTCACCCTGGTTTAAGCCTGGGTTTGCAAAATCCCGTGCCAGTCTCGCATCTGAAATCCGCCGCGCCGTCCACGAATACATCGACGAAACACGAGGAAAAGCAGCCGCAGAAGATTAGGGTCTGCGGACACACCGCAAATTTGTCGAAAAGCCAAGTCTTTTGAGCATCTGATTAGTTGTATAATATGGAGGAATGAAAAGGGAGCACTCAAATGCCTGAGAGAGCTCGAAAAAGTCGTAGCCGACCTAAAAAACACAACAAACCGAATCTCTCATAACAATTGGCTCAAATTTCAGGGGCATTCCAGTTTTCGCCGGAGTCGGTATTTTTTCATTTGGTTCTTTCATTTAAAGAAAATTGATTCCATTTTCCGGCACGTCAACCTAAGTTCAGCACATGTCGAAACAACCTTCCAAAAAATCTCCAAAAACTGATAAACGACCCTTCTCCTCCAAAATGCTCGACGGCGATCATCGCGCTCCCAGCCGCGCGATGCTTTATCCACTTGGCTTCGCGGGTTCGGATTTTAAAAAACCACAAATCGGCGTCGCCTCGACCTGGGGCCAGGTCACACCCTGCAATATGCACATCGATTTGCTCGCACACGAAGCCGCAGCCGGGATCGATCGTGCTGGTGGCAAAGCGACAATTTTTAATACAATCACCGTTTCGGACGGCATCAGCATGGGGACGGAGGGGATGCGTTACTCACTGGTTTCGCGAGACGTTATTGCAGACTCCATCGAGACCGTTGTCGGCTGCCAGATGCTCGACGGATACGTGGCCATTGGCGGCTGCGATAAAAATATGCCGGGCTGCATGATCGCTATCGCACGGATGAATCGTGCGGCGGTTTTTGTTTACGGCGGCACGATTTTACCTGGTTGTCTGGATGGAAAAAACCTGGACATCGTTTCTGTTTTCGAAAGCGTTGGTGCCAAGGCTGCAGGCAGTATCTCTGCCCAGGAGGCCCGTCAGATCGAATCCTGCGCGATTCCCGGAGCAGGCTCCTGCGGTGGAATGTATACGGCCAACACCATGGCATCTGCCATCGAAGCCATGGGGATGAGTCTGCCAAACAGCTCGGCCCAGGCTGCCGTCTCCCAGGCGAAAAAAGACGACTGTCGCCGCGCCGGAGAGGCCGTTTTAAATCTCCTCAAACGTGGAATCCGTCCCCGCGATATCATGACCCGCGAGGCTTTTGAAAATGCAATCACAGTCGCAATCGCCCTCGGCGGATCGACCAATGCAATCCTCCACCTGCTCGCAATCGCACACTCAGCTGATATCAAACTAACCATCGACGACTTCACGAAAATCGGCAAACGTGTCCCGGTATTGGCTGACCTCAAACCCAGCGGTAAGTATTTAATGTCACAGCTTGTCGAGATCGGCGGCATTCTTCCCATGATGAAAGAGTTGCTTGCAGCCGGACTGCTCCACGGCGACTGCCTGACCGTGAGCGGCAAAACCCTGGCGCAAAATCTCGCCCGTGTAAAACCCTACCCGAAAGGCCAGGAGATCGTCTTCCCCGTCACAAAGCCAATCAAAAAAGACAGCCACCTGGTCGTCCTCTACGGCAATCTTGCAGCCGAGGGTTCCGTCGCCAAAATCACCGGAAAAGAAGGTGAATGCTTTAAAGGCAAAGCTAAGGTTTACGACTCGGAGGAAAAAGCCATGGAGGCCATCCTCAGCGATAAAATTAAAAAGGGCGATGTCATTGTCATCCGTTACGAAGGTCCGCGCGGTGGCCCCGGCATGCGGGAAATGCTCGCCCCGACCAGTGCCGTCATGGGCCGTGGTCTTGGGAACGATGTCGCCCTCATCACCGACGGACGTTTTTCGGGTGGAACACACGGCTTTGTCGTCGGACACATTACGCCGGAGGCCTTTGATGGCGGAGTCATCGCTGTCGTCAAAAACGGAGACCCGATCACCATCGACGCCCGCAAACGCAAACTCACACTCGGCGTCCCAAAAGCAGAAATCGATGCCCGCCTGAAAAAATGGAAACATCCCGCCCCGCGCTTCACTCGCGGAGTGCTGGCAAAATACGCACAGCAGGTGACCTCGGCCTCCCTGGGAGCGGTTACAGACAAAATCGATCCGCCACAGCAAGCCCGAAAATCAGGCACACGCTCGAAAAAAAAGAAATAATACCAAGTCTAAAAAATACCTGGTAGTGACTGCGGCGTATGGCATTGTTCACGCGCCGCAGGCGTTTTATCAAAACTTCTCCCGGTAGGGTCACTTCGACGAAGTGACCGCGTAGTGTGGCGTTCCTCACACGACACGGTCGTTTTATCAAAACGACCCTGCCCGGGGGGGGATTTTACCCGGAGAGGAATTTTATAACAGCCCGAAAATAACTCTCTGTAAAGTGTCTGGCTTCTTTACAGAGCTACCTGGTCAGATTACAGATACTTACTCATTTAACCATGTCTCGCGAGCATTCTCTTTCTGTCTTCCAGCGTAGTGCCCTTCGGCTCTGTGATTCCCGGCCCTCTGTCGTTTCACTAAGCTTCGGCGAAGCCATCGACCCCGAGCGCTGGAAAGCGGCCTGGACCGCCGTTCAGCAACGCCATCCCATCCTGCGCTCATGCTTTACAGACTCCACCTCGGGAACACTTGCCCTGCAGGAAAATGTCGAGTTGAATCCTGAGTGGGAAGAGCACGACTGGTCCGCTCTCCCGGCCGAGGAGCTTGGGAAAAACTGGTCTGAATGGAGCAACAAAGAGCACTCTCTGCCCATCGAACTCCAGGCATCCCAGCCCTGGCGACTGAATCTTTTCCATTTGCCAGGAGGCTCACATCACCTTGTTTTTTCTTACTCTACGGCACTTCTGGACTTTGATTCCGTCTTTTTGATGCTGCGAGATTGGTTTCAGTTTTATCAATCCTCTGACTCCACAATCGATGTCGAAGCAACTGCCGATGCCTGCAGTGCTGCTCTGGAAGCCGTCGCAATCGAAGAGGAACCACTGGCCTTCTGGAAACAATTTTCCAATGGCAACGAGATAAAAAATCCCCTGCGCTTTCTGGCTGAGCCGCAGGATACCTCAGCCGCCCGGGGAGTCGTTCGGAAAGAATTTTTGCGAGACGATGCGGACAAACTCAACGCCCTGGCCAGGGAGCAGGATACACAATTAAGCGCAATTCTTTCCGCCGCATGGACCCTGCTCCTGGCTCGTCTCAACGCCGAAAATATCGCTGTCGGCCACTGGCTGGCAAATGCCCGACGCCTCCTCCCGGAGAAACACCGGGAAGTCTGCGGAATTTTTGAAAATGCCCTGCCCGTCATTGCGCAGGACTCTGCAGCTATGGAAGCACCGGCCTGGATTGCACGTATGGTTGATCGCATGTGGTCCGCCGAAGGTGCCATCCTCACCGACCCTGAAGAACTCGCCGAACTGCCTGCCGGCAAACGTGGCCTGAGCCGCCTGGACCATCTTTTTATCCATCGCCAGGAGAGTCTGACAGACCGCTTGCACACGGCTCTCCCGCGCTGGATCAATGCAGATGCGCAACTTTCAGAGAGTTATTCCTGCCCGCTCGTTCTTCGTTCTGTTGGTAAAAAAGGCCTGGAACTTAGCATCGACTACGATGCTGCACGTTACCGCGAGACAGACATGCTGGACTTGCTCGGTCTTTACAAAAACATTCTGCTGCAGCTCTCAGAGGGCGCAAAAACAATCGACCTTGTTCCAACTCAGGAAGATTTTCCGGCGGCAAAGCCCGACCTGCTCTCCGATGCACTCGAACACGCAATTTCCCGCTATGCCAGCTCTCCCGCCGCAGTTTACGGAGAGGACATCATGAGTTTTTCCGACATCGATGCGCTTTCCAATCAGCTCCTGCGCCATCTCAAAAAAAGTGCCACACCCGAGGCTGCACTCGGAATCTGTCTCACGACCACCCCCCTCCTTGTCGTCGTGTTGCTGGCTGCAATCAAGGGTGGGCGCACGATTTACGTTGCAGACGATTTGATCAGCCCCGACCGGGCAAAGCAATTTTTTGGAGCGGCGGAGTGCACCTGTGTCCTCATCGATGCCGGAACAGAAGCCTCCTTCGACCCGGCAAATACAGAAATCAAAACCCTGCAGGTCGATAAAATCTGGGATAAAATTTCCCAACTCTCCGACAGCACCCTGCAATCCAGGGACACCAAAAGCCCTGCCCGGTTTATTTTTGAAGCTCCCGATAAAAATATCGAACTCGACGAGGCTACCCTCACCGCTGCTGCCACTTCGCTGGTCCAGCGAAAACTGCTCCAGGAAGAAGATCGCCTGCTGATAACCTCCGCACCCGGTCCCGGGCTGATCGAAAAAATTGCTGCCTCTCTTCTTGCGGGCGGTACGCTTGTTTTTCCTGAAGGTGATGTTTGGGCTACTCGCAGTGCCTTTCAGGAGGCACTCCAGGCAGGCTGCGTCTCTCACCTGCACATCCCCGGCTCCTGGTGGGTGCAGTGGCTGCACTTCCTCAAAGATTTAAACCAGCAAATCCCGGATTGTGTGCGTTCGGTATGGGTGGACGGAGATTTTTATCTGCCCAAAAAAGCACTGGAAGCCTGGCAGGAGCTTGCCGGAGATCGTATCTCCCTGCGCAGCGTCTGGGCACCGCAGCGACTCAATGCCTTTGGTTTTGAACGAACCAATGAAGAACTCTTCAGCGACTCCGAGCGCCCCGGCCTGATCGCTCCTGGCCGCACGCACGCCCCCGTTCGCTCCATGGCTGCAGACGAACGCGGACGCGAACTCCCGCGAGGATTCGCTGGCGAACTCAGCCTGGAGACGACTATTTTTAAACCCACCGAAGCACAGAACGATCTCTTCAAACCCCAGGATCGAACTCCGGAGACCAGGCGTTTTAAAACCGGAAAACGAGGTTTTGCCGGCACGCGACAGGCATCGTATTTTCTCGTAGAACCCAGCGAACAACTCACGCGAGAAGAAACAGCGCGACTGCGTGCAGCCTTTGAAAATCATCCCTCGGTTTTTGAAGTTTATTTTCATGTTGCTACCGATGCCAGTATGCCCACTCTCGATTGCTGGATCATGCCGGCAGGTGCACATTCCTCGCTGCCCAAAGATAAAAAAAGATACGGTCAATCCGTACTCCAACGCGACGCAGACTTTGATGTTCGCGCCGCGACAATCGCCCGCCTCCCCAGGGACAAATACGGAAAAGGGCAGCGCGATTTGCTGACCGCAACTCTCCCGCTTCACGAAGACACCCCACCTCCGGTTAAAGCTGAGAGGGCTACCCCCAACACCCCGACAACAACTAAACCGGAGGTCGACAGCAACGATTCAGCTAAACCAACACCCTCCTCCACACTCGACATTGTGCAGGCAGTCCCCGGTGAAGAACCCACCAAAGGGGCACTGCTCGTTTTTTGTGAAGAAGGTATCGGAAGAGATTTAACAGACGAGCTAAGGGCAGACCTGGAAAAAGACATGACTCTTGGCTTTGCGCAAATCAACCCGCATAGCGAATTGCCGGGCACTCTTGCTGCTGAAGTCATTGCCTTTGCCAAAGAAGCACCGCTCCATGTCATCGCCGTCGGTGCAGCAGCAGAGAAAAGCTTTGACCTGCTCCACTCCCTGCCGCAAAGCCCGGACCAGCCTGGCCGGCTCACACTCATCGCACCGGAACTCCACGATCCGAATACCCGGACAGCCCCAACAAAAGCCCAGGGCCTCAAAAAACTCTTCGGCTTTTTCAAAAAGTCTCAGGAACTCGCCATCGACTCCCGCATTCAGGAGATACAGATTTTATACGCAAATCCGGCCACGGTTTTTCTCGAAGAAGAAGCTCCCGATTTCTGGTCGGCACTGCTACCAAAAATGAAGGTAGTTAAAACCGACCTGAGCGAAGACAAGGCTCTGTGCCGACAAATCCTTGCGCATTTGTTTTCGAACAATCCGGAATAAACTGATTGCTTCATTGCCGATTCAACCTAACATACCGCCCGAAATTCCAGCCCTGTCCGCACCCGGACAGGCAAAGCAAAACACCGACCATGTGGCCCTTCACACCGCGCTATCTTAAAGAGGCAAAGCATTACCTTTCCGGAGCAAAAAAGCTTCTCGCCTACCGCCGGGATATTTTTTCGGATAAAGAAAAACAGCAACTCCAGGATGCCAGCGATGCTCTCAAAAGCGGAGTCAAAAACCGAAGTCGCGAGGAAATTGAAAAAGCCATGCAGGCCCTGGACCAGTGCGTGGAAAAAATTGCCCCGCCGAAAAAAAACGCAGCCTGGCGTGAAAACTGCGAGGTCATCATTATCGCCATTATCATCGCTGCCGGTATCCGCGCCTATTTTTTGCAGCCGTTTAAAATTCCCACCGGCTCCATGCAGCCCACGCTCTACGGCATCGTGGGAACCCCCAGCGACGAACCCACTCCGAATTTTTTTAAACGGGCGGTTGAACTCATCGTTTTCGGACGCAATTTTATCGATCTCAAATCCGAAGCCGATCACGACAAAGTCATCGCAATGCGAGAAAAAACTTACCTCAATTTTTTCACCTTCACCGACATCCAAACCGAACAAAAACAATACCGCCTCTTCTCTCCACTCGCACCGCTGGTCAACGACTTCCATCTCCGCGAGGGACGCAGCTTTAATAAAGGCGACACCATGGCACGAGGCTGGATACAGACAGGCGACCAGATTTTTGTTGATAAAGTCTCCTACCACTTTGTGCGTCCGAAGCCAGCGGACGTCTTCGTTTTTAAAACTATCGGAATCCGACGCATCCAAAGCACCCTCCCCTTCGGCGTGGAATCTCAACACTATATCAAACGCCTCGCCGGCATCCCCGGCCAAACCCTGCGCATTGATCCGCCAAATCTTTATGTAAATGGAAAAATCGCCACCCAACCCGCCTTCCAACTGGTTATGAGCAAAAAAGACGGCTACCGTGGCTATTCAAACGGCACCCAATACCTGGGCAGCCCCACAGCCACCTTCACCGTCCCGGCAAAAAGTTACTTCGCTCTCGGTGACAACAGCTACAACAGCAGCGACAGCCGAAACTGGGGTACCGTCCCGGAAGAAAACGTTGCCGGATGCGGCGCCATCGTTTACTGGCCCTTCAGCAAACGCTGGGGCTGGATTCGCTGAGAACCGCAAAATTACTGAAATTTTCCCTTGTCAGCACCGAGAGCTTGTGGAATCCTCTCCGGCTCTGAATTTCTCATTCTGATTTTATGGCATACGCAATTTTCCAAACTGGCGGTAAACAATACCGCGTCGAAAAAGGTGACATCCTCGATGTTGAAAAACTCGAGATTGAAGCCGGTCAAAAAGCAACCTTTGATGAGGTTCTTCTCGTCTCAGACGGCAAAACCGTCTCCGTAGGCACACCACACGTCTCCGGTGCAAAAGTCACCGCCGAAGTCGTCGACCAGGTAAAAGACGATAAAGTCGTCGCCTACAAATTCAAACGTCGCAAAGGCTACCACCGTACTGTCGGCCATCGCCAGCGGCACACACGCCTCAAAATCACAGGCGTCGCAGCTTAATTTTTAAACTTAATTCAAATCGTAACCATTTCCAACCATGGCTCATAAAAAAGGACAAGGCAGCGTCAAAAACGGACGCGACAGCAAAAGCAAACGCCTCGGCATCAAAAAATTTGGCGGCGAACACGTCATCCCGGGAAACATCATCCTCCGTCAGCGCGGAACCAAATTTCTTCCCGGACGCAATGTAGGCCTCGGACGCGACTACACGATCTGGGCACTCACCGAAGGCAAAGTCGAGTTTGATCGTGGCGGACGCCGGGTAAACGTCGTCAGCAGCAACTAAGACTTTTCATTTTATTTCCAAAAAACCGGGCCGAAAAATCTTCGGCCCGGTTTTTTGTTGCCCCTCCCCCGCTATCCGTCAAGAGTATCAGGCATGACCGCTTCATCCGGGTTCCTCACCATTTCGCAGCTCAATCAGGCAACCCGCGAAGGCAGCGAACCCGCTAAACTCCTGGCGCAAATCGAGTCCCTCCAAAAAAAAGAATCAAGCAACGGCAAGCCCTATTGGGAACTCAAACTCCGCGACCACGACTCCACCCTCACCCTGCGAGCCTGGAGCGACACAGACGCCTTTCTCGTTTGCGAAACACTCAAGGAAAAAAACTGCGTAGAAATCACAGGAGATTTTTACCAAAACGGCATCTACGGAATCGACGCAAAACGCTGGCAGATCACCGCAGTCAACGAAGAGCGCAGCCTCGATTTTCTCTCCGGCTCCGCAGAAACCCGTCAGGCCACCGAGGCAAACTACAACTTCATCTGTCAGCAGGTCTCAGAGATGAAAGACCCCCGCCTGAAGCGCCTGAGTGAGTGTTTTTTAGAAGAATTCGGAGAGCGTTTCAAGCGGGCTGCCGCTGCGCGAACCTACCACCACGCACGCCGCGGCGGTCTCTGCGAGCACAGCTCTCAAATGATGCGCTCCGCCCTCGCCCTCTGCCAGGTTTATACCCAGCTCAACCAGGACCTCCTGCTAGCCGGCATCCTCTTTCACGACTCCGGAAAACTCTGGGAAACCTGTCCCGGCGAGCACGACCTGACCATCTCCCGGGAGCTCTTCGGAGAAATGCTCGGACACATCAGCATCGGTGTCGAACTCGTCAACAAAATCTGGAACAAACTCGACGACGAAAAACCCACCTGGAGTGATCTCAAACCCGCCACCGAACAGGTTCGTATCCACCTTCTGCACCTCGTAGCTTCCCACCACGGCGAGCTGCAGTTTGGCTCACCAGTCGAACCAAAAACCCCCGAAGCCCTCGCTCTCCACTACATCGACAACCTCGATGCCCGACTCCAAATGGTCAACGAGACTTACGAAAAATCCCCCTGCATCGCCCCAAACATTCACGAGCGCCGCCGGCCACTCAACGTCTCCCTCATCACTCCCCTGCAAAAATTTGATCCGCAACCCCCGGAACCTCAGCCTGAAACACCACCCGAAACAACTTTCTGAGGCACTTTTATGAGCAACCACGATCCCAACCAATCCGTCATCGGCCTCCTCGGCCACATGGTCCAAATCGATACGGTCAACTCAAACGTCTCGGGCCGCCCCGCAGCCGAACGCCCCCTCGCCGAAAGCCTCGAAAAACTCGCAAAAAACTGGGGCCTCACAACGCAGCGTCTCCCCGTCGATGACCTCGACGACAGTTTCAATCTCCTCATCACCCTCCCCTCCGATTCTCGCCCCGAAGAAAAACCCTGGCTGCTTTTTGAAAGCCACATGGATGTCGTAAGCGTAGCCGGAATGGACTTCGATCCGTTTTGCGCAAAAATCGAAAACGGCAAAATGCTCGGACGCGGCACCAGCGACACCAAAGCCTCCGGTGCTGCCATGCTCCAGACCTTAAAAGAACTCCTCACCGACTCCTCCGAACGCCCCAACAACTGCGCCCTCCTTTTTGTCATCGACGAAGAAATTTCCAAACGCGGTATCCGCTCCTACTGCGAGCACGGCATTGAGCAAAACACCTGGCGCCCAAATCTTGCCATCGTCGGCGAACCCACTCTGCTTGCTCCCGTCATCGCGCACAACGGCGTGGCCCGTGTAAATATCTGCACCCACGGACAGCCCGCACACTCCTCACGCCCCGAGCGCGGACACTCCGCCATCTCCTCCATGATGCGAGTGATCGATCATTTCGAGCAAAACTATATCCCGCAACTCACCGCCGGGCACCCCCTCACCGGCAAAGCCCGCAGCAGCATCAACCTCATCCAGGGAGGAAAACAAATCAACATTATCCCCGACCTTTGCGAGATCGGCCTGGACCGCCGCATCGTCCCAGGCGAAGACCATGCACGCATCATCGACGAACTCGAAAAAGAACTCGAAAAAATCCGCCAGGCCCATCCCGAAATAAAAGCGGAGCTAAAAGACGATTACTTCCTCGATCCGCCCATGCAACCACTGGCCGAACCTCTGCTTGAATCTTATTTAAAAACTCCCCTCTCAAAATACGACATCCCCTCCCCACCCCGTGGCGAGGCTTACGGCACAGACGGGTCCAACCTCACAGACATCGGAATCCCAACCTTCGTTTTAGGGCCCGGAGATATCGCACAGGCTCACACCACGGACGAATGGATCGCCCTCGACCAGGTCACCCTCGCCGCTCAGGTTTACAAAGACCTCGCGCTAACCCCACTCCCTCGTACATCCAGCTCATAAAAAAATCCTCCTAACCTTTCAGCAACTCGCTGCCTGTTGCAGTCAGAACTCCGAACCCCACACACCACGGCAGCACCCCGACAGCAATCCAAAACAAAATACGCCAGGAGCGCTCCCCCAGCGACAAGGCAAGCAAAGCCCCGATGCACGGCCCACAGGTCACCGGAGCCAGAAGCCCCACCCCGGGAAGCCCCCAGCGCGACCACATTCGCCAAATCAGTTTTTGAGGATCCGGCTTCACTGAAAATTTAAATTTTCGCTCCAGCCATTTTCGTGCGGACTCCCCCATTACCAGGATCAACCAGCCACTCAAAGTGTATCCAAGCCAGGCACAAAAGGCAGAGAGAACAACCGACAACCCCATACCAACACCCGCCGGAATGGCTGCTATAAAATAAAGCACCCCCAGAGAAAACGCTACCGACATTGCCCGAATTGTTCCCATAATCAAACCAAACAGCATGCCAGAATCACTTTAAAAATTGCAACTCCAACCCGACTCTGAAATTCTTGGTCACTGCATTAAAAACTGCTTTCAATTTCCCAAAAACCTTCTTTATTTCGGCTGAGTTTTTTCTTTCCGGCTTATGACCATTGCTCTCGTCTTTCTGCTGATCCTCGTGGTCTTCATTCTCTTCCTCACAGAGGCTATCCCGCCCGACCTGGTCGCCCTGGGAGTCCTGGTCGCCGTAGCCCTCTTCGGCTGGATCAGCCCGGCCGAGACACTGAAGTCCTTCGCCAACGAAGCACCGATCACTGTCGCAGCCATGTTCATTCTCAGTGCCGGACTCCAGCGCTGCGGAGCCATCGAGGACGTAGGCCGTCTCATGCGCCGCTTCTCAAAAGTCACCGAAGTCAAACTCCTGCTCGTCCTGATGGCCGGGGTTGCTTTTACCTCCGCTTTTGTAAATAACACCCCGGTCGTCGTCGCACTGATGCCCCTGGTTCTCGGCGTCGCACGACATTATGAAATCAGTGCAAGCAAACTCCTTATCCCGCTTTCCTACGCAGCAATCTTTGGCGGGACCTGCTCACTGATCGGCACCTCGACAAACCTCGTCGTCAGCTCCATCGCCAGATCACGCTACAATATAGACATCGGCATGTTCGAGATATCCTCCGTCGGCATCATCGTCTGCGGCGTCGGCATTCTTTACATGACCCTCATCGGACGCCACCTCCTGCCCGACCGGGAATCCCTGGCCTCCCTGGTCAACGCAACCGCCACCCGGGAATACACCACCGAAATGCTCGTCACCCCCGACTCCGAACTTGTCGGAAAAAAACTCTCCGAAAGCGAACTCTTTAAAATCTCCAACCTACAGGTCCGCGAAATCACACGAAACGGCTCCGTCCTCTCGGGAGACAAAAAAAATATCGTCCTCCAGGCCAGCGACCGTCTCACCTTCGGAGGCACCCGCTCCGGCATGGTAGAGATCGAAAGCGTCCAGGGCATGGCGCCCGCCGACGAAGCTGCCATGGGACTCAAGCGCATTCGCGAAGACGAAAGCATCATCGTCGAAGCTGTCGTAACAAACAACTCCCACTTCGCCCGCCGCACACTCCAGGACTCCCGCCTGCGAGAGGACTACGAAGCTCAGGTCCTGGCCATTCACCGCCACGGAGAAAACATTACCCGCAATATAGGGCAGGTCACTTTGCGTTTCGGCGATACTCTTTTACTGCGCATTTCCAACGACGGTATTGACCGTCTGCGTGAAACCCCGGACCTGCTGCTGCTCTCCGACACAGCCGTCGAAGGTGCCCGCCGGGAAAAACGTCCCATCGTCATCGGCATCATGCTTGCAGTCGTCGCCCTGGCCACCATGGGGGTTTATCCGATTTCCATCCTGGCACTTGCCGGAGTTGTTTTAATGGTCCTCACACGTTGTCTGCGAATGAGTGAAGTTTACGATTCGATCGACTGGAGAATCGTAGCCATGATTGTCGGGATGCTTTCACTCGGAGCCGCTGTCGAGAATACCGGTGCGGCAAGCTGGCTGGTTGACCAGGCCATGGGAGTCTTCCGTGATGCTCACCCGATTTTTGTTTTGGCGACAATTTATTTTCTGGCGATGCTGCTCACCGAGTTGATCTCAAATAACGCCGTTGCGATTCTGCTGACTCCGATTGCCCTGCAAACCGCACACTCACTGGACCTGCAGCCGATGCCCTTTTTA
Organism: Chthoniobacterales bacterium; assembly: GCA_047973165.1. GTDB lineage: Bacteria > Verrucomicrobiota > Verrucomicrobiia > Chthoniobacterales > JBKEAD01 > JBKEAD01. The sequence goes on along the minus strand of JBKEBM010000008.1, from coordinate 8,833 downwards.
ATCGCCATCATGTTTGCAGCTTCAGCAAGTTTTTCGACCCCTATCGGCTACCAGACAAACACCTTTGTCTATGGTGCGGGCGGCTACAAATTCTCCGATTTTTTAAAAGTAGGAGTTCCTTTAAACCTGATGCTTTTTATTATCGTGACCCTGGTCATTCCGATCTTCTGGCCTCTTACCTCAAAGTAATACCATGAACTCCGAAAATTCACCTCTCGATAAGCTACCGGACCTTCGTCAGAACTACCAAAAAAACGAACTCCGCGCCGACAAACTCCGACCGAATCCTCGCACTCAATTTGCCCTGTGGTTCGAGGACGCAAGAGCTTGCAAGCAAATTCCGGAACCGAATGCCATGACGCTTTCCACCTCAGATGCCGCTGGCCGGGTCACGGCACGCGTTGTTTTATTAAAAGGTGAAGACGAGCGTGGCTTCCATTTTTTCACCAACTACCAAAGCGAGAAAGCACAGCAAATCATCTCCAGCCCGCAGGTCGCACTCAGCTTTTTCTGGCCCGCACTTGAGAGGCAGATTCTGATTTACGGATGCGCCGAAAAACTCCCCGTGGCTGAAAACAAAGAATACTTCGCCAGCCGCCCCCGTGGCAGCCAGCTCGGAGCCTGGACATCACAGCAAAGCCACGCCCTGGAGAACCGCAACGTCCTCGAAGAGCAACTCAAAGCAGTCACTCTCCGCTACGAAAATAAAAATGTCCCCTGCCCGCCCCACTGGGGAGGTTTCTGTGTCTGCCCTGAGCAAATCGAGTTCTGGCAGGGCCGCAGCGATCGCCTCCACGACCGCTTCCGCTACACCCGACAGGGCGCAAATGATCGCCCTGCCTGGAAAGTCAAACGCCTTTCACCCTGACGAATTCGAATAGCAAGGAGACCGTCCTATTATTTCTTAGATTTGGTATCAGGGATTTTTCGTTTCAGTATTAATCCGCTCCCAGGCATCGACTACGATCTGAGACCACGATTCCAGATTGTCACGCTCCCCTCGCAATTCGTCCAAAGATAAAAATTCCGGCGAAGCGATCGCACTCTCTCCCGACTCCACATCCGGACTCCCCAGCTCGACCAAATGAACAACCCCCAGGTGCACCGCTCCCACTTCGCTTGAATCATCATTAATCAACCCCACAGGCCGATGCACAAAGTCTGACTTTAAAATCAGTTCCTCCGTGATTTCCCGACGAACAGCATTCTCATAAGCCGTCTCATCGAAATGCTCCTGCTCCTTATCCAGATCATTCACATGCCCCCCGATACCGATTGAAGCCTTGTTCGCAAGCCGCTTCTCCCCCGAATCCCCCCCCCGGATATAACGCAAAATTTTCCCCTCATACATAAAAATACAATACGGAATAATCTGCTTATGCGAAGGATCATTCTCAGCATCCGGCCGAGCTAAAAAATAATTATTCTCCGGCTTCAAAATCTCCGGCATATAACCCAAAACATCGGCAGCAAAACCATCAAACGCCCCCAGCCTGTCAAACAGAGCACGGGAAATAACCAGGACTTTTTCAACATCAGATTCACTCATCGCCCGGGACTCTGACAAAACTCTCCGCCCCTGTCACCCCCGCAGACAAAAAATACTCAGGTTCCAAAATACCGGTCTCCCGCATCCCCCAGCCCAGGCACGATATAAGCCTTTTCATTCAGCCCCTCATCGACGGCAGCAACCGTCACAGCAACATCCGGATGAGCCGACGTCATCGCCTCAATCCCTTCCGGACAGGACAAAATACAAATCAGCCGAATCTCATTCGCCCCCTGCGCCTTCATTTGAGTCACCGCCTCGATCGCACTGTTCCCCGTTGCCAGCATCGGGTCCACCAGCACAACCAGACTCTCCTTAAAATTCGGCGGCATCTTAAAAAAATAAGGTTTAGGCTCCAAAGTAGCCTCATCACGATACATCCCGATATGCCCAATCGCCGCCTGCGGAAGCAGCGACGCAATACTCTCCGCCACTCCCAGCCCGGCCCTCAAAATCGGCACAATCGTCACCGAACGCGCCAGCTTTGCCCCCATTGTCTTCGTAAGAGGAGTCTCAATTTCCATTTCGTCAATCGGCAGGTCTCGCAAAGCTTCCGCCGCCAACAACAGGCTGATCTCCTGCAAACGCCGCCGAAAAGCAGGTGCCTCCGTCCTCACATCCCTAAGCTCCGAAATCTTCAGCTTTACAAGAGGATGATCCACAAGATGAACGTTCTTTTTCATAAATTCGATAATTTCAAAAAAAATGCCCTTCCATAGCAATTCCCCTCCCACGACAAATGCCCGCACTACCTCCAAACAGCAAGGCGAAATTTTTATAAAAAATCAATTACCAGCCGAGCAGCGCAGCCCTTAGCATGCAATACATACAATACAGCAAAATTAACGTAACACCTCTTGCGCTTTTTAGCGCTTTTAAAAAGCGCTTTTAAAAAAACAGGCTGCTTATCCGATTTGCAGCAGAATTTTATTGATGTAAATCATCTTTCAATCCGCTCCATTCTTAAAGGACTGAAAATCTCTCACTTTAGTTTTTGTATCGACAGCATCCGCATCATCCCCGAGGTCCGCATGTTCTGGCAGCATGAATTTATGAACAACTCACGGAACATTGCCGCGACGCTCGACGGCGGAGCAGGCCCCGGTTTTGGCTACGAAACAAGCGTCCCTGGACGCGACAGCGTCTTTGCCGGAGCAGGAGTGAGCGTCCAGTTCGGCGACCGCTGGAATGCTTTCGCCTTTTGGAACATCGACTTCGGACGTCAGGACTACATCGGCAACTCCGTCTCAGGCGGCCTGAACTTTAAGTTCTGATTTTGAGTGCGGCTAAGTTTTTTCTCTCTCACGAAATTTTATCGCTGCCTGTCTGCCGTCGGGAATCTTTTGCACCTCCAAAATAGTCCCTGTAAATATTTTCGACCCGCTCCGCAAAGGCATTGGCACTCTCGCCCTCTTCGGCAGAAAGCACGGGACCAAATGTGAAGTGCATACGGAGGGGTAGCGGACACTTTGAAAAAATGGAGTAGCCCTTGGCCAGGTAGTTGGAATTGACGTCGATAAAAACGCAGTGCACCGGAGCATGTGAGCGAACCGCAGTCAGCGCAAAACCTTTTTTAAAGGAGTTTAAAATTTGCCCCGGATCGGTCCGCGTGCCCTCGGGGAAAATCAGCATATTGTCTCCGGCTTTCAGATGATCCAGAGAGGCTTTGACCAGACCGATCCCCGTGTCATTTCGGATAAAGCCTGCAGCCCGAACGGCACCTCCAAAAAACGGATTTCGGAATAATTTTGAGTTCGTAATACAGCAGGCTTCCGGCAGATAAATGGCGAGGATAACGGCATCCAGCAGACAGGGGTGATTTGCGATTACGATGCTTCCCTTCAAACTCCGAAGAGCATTCAAATCGTCTCCGCAAAGCTCAAGCTGCTTCGTTCGAAATGCCCAGTCACGAAATTTTATAAAATACCCGATTACCATCGAACGCTCCTCGCCCCCCTTCCTCGACCCGCCTTTTAACAGAGATTTGCAAGCGATATAAATTGAAAAAAGAAAACCCGTGCCCCAGAAATAAATCACACTCCGGACCTGAAAAATATAATCGTGCAGCAGTTTTCCACGCGTGTGTGCAGAAGCGGCAGCAGAACGTTCGGAGTCCTGCATGCCAACAGATATTTCATGTGAACGAGGCATTTAAAAATGGATCGAATTACTGGTAGGAAAAAAACTCATGCTGGTCGAAAGTCGGCAAAATCCTTATGAGCGTTCTTGCCTTCCTGTAATCTGTTATTACTATTTCCCCGTGAAACCAATCATGAAATTTCTGAGCATCGGAATGCTCTGCTCACTTTTTGGGTGTGCCGCCAATGAATACGGACTGGAAAATGTGGACGACCGGGTCGCTAACGGTCTGCAGGGACGCGGACGCATCGTCGAAAATAACCCAACAGGCGACTCCTTCGGGCCCGAATATCGCTAAAAAGACCTGTTAAAATAAGATTCTATGTCAGGTTCACTCACTGGCGACTCACGAGTCGTCATTCTCGATTTTGGTTCTCAATACACTCAGGTGATCGCCCGGCGTGTGCGGGAATGCTCGGTTTATTCTGAAATTCTCCCCTTTGATGCAAAGGCCTCCGAAATTGCGGCCAGCGGTGCCAAAGGAATTATTTTTTCCGGTGGTCCGGCGAGCGTCTATGCGGAAAATGCGCCGAAGGTGGATCCGGCGATTTACGAGTTAGGCCTGCCCGTTCTTGGGATTTGCTACGGCATGCAGCTTCTGGCCCGGGACCTCGGCGGTAAAGTCGAGCGTTCGGATCAGCGCGAATACGGTGCGGGAATTTTATCAACTTCCGGCGATTCGCCGCTCCTGGGCAGCCTGCCGAAAAGCATCGAGGTCTGGAACAGCCACGGTGACAAGATCACCGAACTGCCGAGCGGTTTTCGCATTTTTGGGGAGACGGAAAATTCACCCCACGCCGTCATCGGTGACACCTCGCGACAAATTTACGGTATGCAGTTCCACCCCGAAGTCGCTCACACGCCACGCGGAAAAGAAATCATCGAAAACTTCCTTTTTAAAATCTGTAAATGCAGTGCCGACTGGACGATGCAGGGCTTCATCGAGACGATTTGCGAAGACATTCGCAAACAGGTCGGCGAAGACCGTGTGATCCTGGGGATCAGCGGAGGCGTCGATTCCTCTGTCGCAGCAGCTCTGCTACACCGGGCAATCGGCGATCAGCTCACCTGTATTTTTGTGGACAATGGTCTCCTGCGCCACGGTGAGCGCGATGCGGTCGAAAAACTCCTCGGGGGAAATCTGCACATCAATTTAAAAATCGTCGATGCTTCGAAACAATTCCTGGCCAAACTCTCAGACATCACCGACCCCGAACAAAAACGCAAAATCATCGGCGGCGAATTTATTAAAATTTTCGAGCAGGCCGCAGAGGAATTAAAACAATCCGTCGCCGGAGCACACGGCTACAAATTCCTGGCCCAGGGCACGCTTTATCCCGATGTGATCGAAAGCGTCGCCATCGCGGGAAACCCCGCTGCACTCATCAAAAGCCACCACAACGTCGGCGGCCTCCCCGAGCGCATGCAGTTCGAGCTCGTCGAGCCACTGCGTCAGCTCTTCAAAGACGAAGTCCGCCGCGTGGGAACCGAACTCGGCCTCCCCCGCACCGTCATTGGTCGCCAGCCCTTTCCCGGCCCCGGACTGGCTGTGAGAATCCTGGGAAATGTGGACGAGGCTCGACTGCAAATCCTGCGTGCATCGGACCGAATCGTCCTTGAGGAAATGAAGGCCGCTGACTGGTATTACAAAGTCTGGCAGTCCTTTGCCGTGCTGCTCCCCGTGCGTTCCGTGGGAGTGATGGGCGACGAACGCACTTACGATTACACAATCGCACTGCGCATCGTGGAGAGCCAGGACGGAATGACCGCCGACTGGGTACGCCTGCCCTACGATCTCCTGGCAAAAATTTCCTCGCGGATCATCAATGAGGTGGACGGCGTCAACCGAGTCTGTCTTGACATTTCGAGCAAACCACCTGCAACTATCGAGTGGGAGTAATGAAAACGCGACGCGCCATTTATCCAGGCAGCTTTGACCCCGTGACCTTCGGACATATCGATGTCACCAAACGCGCCACCCGCTTTGTCGATGAGGTGATCGTCGCCGTCGCGGAAAACGAAAACAAGCAACCCCTCTTCACCTCCGAAGAGCGCTGCAGTCTGCTGGCAGAAGCTTTAAAAAATCAACCCGGCGTGCGAGTCGAGAGCTTTAACGGTCTGCTCATTGATTATGCCCGAGATCGGGAGGCCACTGTGATCCTCCGTGGCCTGCGAGCTATTTCCGATTTTGAATTTGAGTTTCAAATGGCACTTATGAACCGCCGTTTGCAGCCCAACCTGGAAACGGTTTTTCTCACGCCAAGCGAAGACGTCACCTTCCTGAGTTCTCGCCTGGTAAAAGAAGTTGCACGCCTGGGCGGCGACGTGCAGCAATTTGTCCCTGAGGTCGTCGTGAAAGCGCTCAAAGAAAAATTTGCAGCATAATTCAAAATGAAAATCCACCTTCGCCAACTCCCGCACGGCACAAGGCATTTTTCCGGTGAAGATGATGCTTCGGACTTTGGCCTCGAACAGGCCGACGCCCGTCCGCTCGGACCGGTTCGCTATGATATCGACGTCGGACTCTCCGGTGGCGGACTCTGGGCCTTCGGAAAATTAAGCTTTTGCGTCGAGTTGACCTGCGTCCGAACTCTGCAAAAATTTCCCTGGGACATGGAAATTCCCGATTTTTCGACCCAGGTCGAATTGAACGGAGCCGAATGCATTGACTTGACCCCGATCGTAAGGGAAGATATTTTCCTCAACCTTCCACCGTATCCCAAAAACGATGCAGTGGAATTTCCTGCGCCGAAGACGAGTTCAACGAACAAAAAGCCTTCGGAAAAACCGAAAGAATCCGAAGACGGATCGATTTGGTCCGCGTTGGATAACTTTGAACCTAAAAAATAACTTATGGCCGTTCCAAAAAGAAAAGTATCAAAAATGCGTCAGCGCACCCGCCAGGCAGCAAACCGCTGGCGTGCACCCAAACTGGCTTCCTGCCCGCAGTGTGCCGTGAAAATCCCTTCGCACACAGCCTGCCCCTCCTGTGGTTACTACCACGGGCGACAGGTGCTTACCGTCGAAGCAAGTTGATCTCCTGATTTCTCAGCGGTTATGCGCATAGTTCTGGATGCCATGGGCGGAGACTACGCACCGGCAAATACGATTGCTGGTGCCGTCATGGCGTTGGCTGAATTTCCACACATCTCCAAACTTTATCTGACTGGAGATGAGGCTAAAATTTCAGCCGAGCTGACCAAAAATTCCTGTAACGACTCCCGCATCGAGATCGTTCACACCACGCAGGTTGTCGAAATGTCCGACACCGCCGTGGATGCGGTCCGTCGGAAAAAAAATTCTTCGCTGAGCTGTGCCGTCGATCTGGTTAAAAAAGGAGAAGCCGACGCTGTCGTCAGTGCCGGACACACCGGTGCCATGGTCGCGGCGACGACCATCAAACTTCGTACACTTGAGGGCATCGACCGCCCCGGCATTGCCTCCTATTTGCCAACTATGACAAATGTCTGTGTCCTCATCGACGCAGGCGCAAACCTCGACGCCAAACCCCTGCACATGCTGCAATACGCCATCATGGGCAGCGTGGTTTCCAAACGTGTGCTCGGTTTTCCCGAGCCTGCCGTCGGCCTCATGTCCATCGGCGGCGAAGACGCCAAAGGAAGCGAATTTACAAAAGAAGTCTTCAAGCTCCTGCGTGCCAGCAAAGTCAACTTCCGCGGAAACGTCGAGGGGCACAGCCTCTTCGAGGACCCTGTCGAGGTCGTACTCTGTGATGGATTCACCGGCAACGTGGTTTTAAAAACAACCGAAGCCACAGCCACAGCCGTTTTTCGCTGGCTGAAAGCTGAGCTGACGGCATCCCCCCTGCGCATGGGCGGTGCCTGGCTCGCACGCAATGCCTTCCGTGCCATCCGAAACAAAACCAACTACGAGATGTATGGCGGCAGCCCGCTTCTCGGTGTAAACGGCATCGCGATCATCGCACACGGCTCCAGCAGCCCACTCGCCATCAAAAACGCCCTGCGCGTAGCCACCGAATTTATTAAACAAAAAATCAATCCACACATCGTGGACGCAATTCGAGAATTCAATGAAAAAGTCGCCAACTAGTCGCCAGCCTGGATCCATCCGCACCGTCTCCATTGTCGGCACAGGGAGCTATCTGCCCGAGCGCGTGATGACCAATGCCGACCTGGAAAAAATCGTCGATACCTCCGACGACTGGATCACCTCGCGCACAGGGATCAGCGAACGACGAATCGCCGACGAGAACGAAACAACCAGCACAATGGCCGCAAAAGCCGGTGCCGCCGCACTCGAACAAGCCGGCATCCAGGCCGATGAAGTCGATCTCATCCTCGTCGCCACCGTCACCCCCGATACTTTTTTCCCCTCAACCGCATGTTGGGTTCAGAAACATCTCGGAGCAAGCCGGGCCGCCTGCTTTGACATTTCTGCTGCCTGCAGCGGTTTTCTTTACGGTATCGAAATAGCTCAGCAATTTATTTCAAATCACACCTACGAAACCGTCCTGGTCATCGGTGCAGACAAACTCAGTTCCCTGCTCGACTGGAGCGACCGCAACACCTGCGTCCTCTTCGGCGACGGAGCCGGAGCAGCCGTTCTCCGCCACCGAGGCGGCTCCCACGGAGTAATTACAACCTACATGGCCAGCGACGGAAACTTTGGTGAAACCCTCGTCGTGCCAGGCGGTGGGTGCGCCGTCCCCATCACACAGGACAACGTTGATCAAAAGCTCAACACCATCAAAATGAAAGGTCGGGAGACCTTTAAAAAAGCCGTAAATTCGATGCTCGAAGCCTCCCACCAGGCACTCGAAAAAAGTGGTCTCACCAAAGACGACATCTCCTGCTTTATCCCGCACCAGGCAAACCTGCGAATCATCGAAGCCATCGCCGAGCGCCTCGAAGTCCCCATGGAACGCTTCCACATCAATCTCGACAAATACGGCAACACCTCTGCTGCAGCCGTTGCAATCGCCCTGGACGAAGCCGCCCGCAAAGGCCGTTTCGAAGTCGGCGACTACATTTTACTCGTCGTCTTCGGAGGAGGTTTCACCTGGGCCAGCTCCGTCATCCAGTGGTAAACAAACAGCAACCCACAGATTTTCAAATGGGGTCAGAAGACATTCTACCGTAATATGATCGCAACGGTCACCCCACC
>JBKEBM010000210.1:0-2195 GCA_047973165.1 Chthoniobacterales bacterium | reverse complement strand
GTGAGCAGGTGGATACTGTTTGCTGAATATGAGCCTTCGCCAATGAGGAGATCGGGTTTGCCGTCCTGATTGATGTCAGCAACGGCTGGATCAAAGACGTTGCCCCAGCGGCGATTATCTTTACTGGTCGAGAGAATTACTTTGTTGATATCTGTGGGCTGCACAAAGCTGGGAGCCATAGGAGAACCCATGTTTTTGAGGAGCAGAACTTCACCTATGTAGTTTCCGATAATCAGGTCGTTATTCACTCCGCCGGTGAGGTTGGCTGCTGCAACGCGGGTGCCCTGGCGAGAATACAAAAGTTCGTCATTTATGGGGCGTGTGAGCTTGTTTGGCTCAAGGCGTGACAGGTAGACAGGGACGAGTTCGCCTATGGTGAATTTGGGTTCTGTCTTTGTGCCGGAATTGAAATAAATACGTAGGTAGCCGATGACATCAGCGGTTACGATATCAAGCAGCCCGTCACCATTCATGTCGGCAACCGATACGGAGATCGGCATAGAACTGCTGGCAACTGTACCAGATTGAGTGAGGACGGTAAGAGCACCGCGATTGCCGGTCAGAGTGCCGGAACGACTGACTCCATCCCAGAGGTTTTCAGTACGAAAACTGCTTTCGAAGCTGCCGTTTGCAAGCAGATTGTGAGCTGTGGTTGGTTTGCTTTGGGCATGAACCGTAAGGTGCGAAATCGGAGAGAGGGTCAGGGCAAAAGCCAGAGGGTATACTTTTAAAACACGCCGGAAGGAAAACATAGTTATTCTTTGTATGCTGAAATGACAGAGTTTGAAAAGCAAATCACACAAATTACATGGTTTAAAAGCAAAACTTTAGGAAATTCGCCTGGCAGAGAGGAGGATTGTTTTCAGTTTCTGCGGGGTTTGGGCAAGGGTGTTTGCAGTGACAGGATTTTGCAGGTTTTGATAGCCCCAGGTTACCAGGACGGAGGAAATATTTGCATTTTTTGCAGTTTCGATATCGACGATGGAATCGCCGACAAAAAAACATTCTGCGGGGGAAATTTGAAATTGTCGGATGATTTGCAGGGTACTCTCGGGGTTGGGTTTGAGTGGGACCCCGGAACGCTGGCCGAGCACCTGGTCGAAAAGATCGGGTGAGAATAATTCCTGGGTAATTTTCTGGACGAATTCGTGGGGTTTGTTTGACAAAATGGCGAGATGCCAGTGGTCGGATTTTAAATCTGAGAGCAGTTCTGAGATGCCGGGAAAGAGACAGGTGCCTTGCCGCCAGTGCTGACGGTAGTGTTCGGAAAAGTAAGTGAGAGTTTTTTGAATTGTGTTGGAATCTGCTCCGGGAAGTGCATTTTTGATGAGCCTGTGTGCGCCGTTGCCGATAAAATTTTGGACCTGATTTTCTGAATAAGGTGGATGCTTTATTTCCTTCAGAGCGGCGTTGAGAGATTGGGCGATGCCGGGCAGAGATTCTACCAGGGTGCCGTCGAGATCGAACAGAACAGCTCTTTTCATGCTTCAAAAAAATCAGGTTTCCAGAGGTATCCTTTATTTCTTTGGCGATTTTTTCCCGAGGGCGACGATGTGTTTGTATTCCTTTGCCGTGAGCGGCATCACGCTGAGGCGAGAGTGTCGGATGAGTGCGATTTCGGAAAGAGCCGGGTCCTGCCTGATCGCAGCGAGCTCGACGGGGTGAGTCAGTGGAGCGACCGGAGTGAGTTCGACGCAGGACCAGTCGCCTCCTTGTGCGGTTGGATCGGGGAAGGCTTCTTTTGTAACTTCGGCTTCGCCGACGACAGCTTTGCCCGTAACGCTGTGGTAGTAGAGGACTGAGTCTCCCTGCTGCATGGTGCGGAGATTATTGCGAGCCTGGTAATTTCGGACTCCGGTCCAGTCGGTTTTTCCGTCTTTTACGAAAGTATCCCAGGAGTAAGAGGCTGGCTCCTGCTTGACTAACCAGTATTGTTTACTTTGTTTTTTCATGAACGAAAGATGATGCCGGAATCTGCGCTGCGGGGAAAGTCTTTTAGGGCCTGTTAAGGTAACGCTCTAAATCGGCCAAAAAGTGTCTTTTTGGCCCCAAAGCGGCTCTTTAACTCGTCTCATCGCCTCATTTTGGACTCAAAAATCCATCTTTTATCCTCTTTTTTTGTTACCTTAACAGGCCCCAGGGCACACCCGGAAACCTCATTTTCAGCACAGAGTTGTTCGAAATCCCGGAGACGG
>JBKEBM010000194.1:0-4409 GCA_047973165.1 Chthoniobacterales bacterium | reverse complement strand
AGGGACTATCACTTCTCTGCCCTGGGCCGAGGCAACTCGAAACTCAGCAGATGACTGGACAGTCCAGGGCCCTGCAAAAATAAGCCTGAAAAAGTAATCTGCAGTCCTCGTTTGGTATGGTGGTCGAAGAATCACTTGCAGAGACGGTCTTTTTAAAACGCCAGGGAAGCCCTTTGTAACGTCTTCCAAAACCATAACTGGCCCTCTCAAGGTGATGAAAAACATTCCAAAAGAGTTACTGCATAAAATCGCTCCCACGCGTTTTGTTGACATGAGAAAGGGTGTTGCGAGCCGAAGGGGTGCCCCCGCGAACAGCTACCAAACCATCGGGCATGCTGACGCAAGGAATCGCAAACATCATTCCGTCCGATAGCGTGGGTGAGTTGAGCGTGGAGTAGCGAGACGAGGTGACTCCATGCGCTAAAGGAGCGGGCTTGCTTGTCGATGCCATGTCTGCGGGCAAGTTTGGGGACAAGACCTTGGGCAATGAGCTTACAAACTTGCGCGAGAAGGGGAAGTTTACCGGTATTTGTGGCATTGGAGCCGTGCGATATACGCAAGGGGTTCGAGGGGCTTGGGGCGTTGGTGAGCGAACATTATCATTATAGGCGTCAGGCACAAATATGTTGGTGGCGCGGGACGGGAAGGACAGGAAAGTTCGGGAACGGGATGCCGTCGGCTTCGGCGACCTTTTCACTTCTGTTTCCGATTTGCCTTGAGAGTTTAAAAGCATTCACAGGGAGATAAGGCCCGTCTTTTCTAATTGTGAGCAGATCGACTGACCTGCCGGTGGTCGCCATGCTCGTTGGCTGCGCTTCGTCAGGAGGGTCTGTCCCGGCGGATGCGGGGTGGCTTTGATCTTATTTTTTGATTTTTGAATCTGATCTTATTTTTCATTTCTTGGATTCAAAAAGCAAATGTAACACGGCAGACCGGATCAATACGGCATCCATAAGCTTCAAAAGAGAAGAGACTGAGTGAAAATCCCTTCCCTTTTGAGACGAGCGCAACTACTGAAAGCCTTTTCAAGCGCAGAGAGATTCGCATCCTGTCTCGGACTCTGTCCGGAGAACCGAATCAGCGGATGAAAAATCCTCAAAACCAAAACATGCAAAGTCAAAAGTCATTTAGCCGAAGCCGTCCGCTTCGGAGCCTTTGGGCTATAAGGATCGCAAAGTGAACTCAGGGGCTATCTCAGGAGCTTAAAAGGTAAGTTGGAAAAAGCCGAAAGCCATTACCTCCACCGCGCACAAACTGGCCCGAATCGTTTATGGCATGATGAAAAATCAGAAATTTTATGATGAAAAAGAAGCTTTTAAAATGAGTGCCCAAAGCAAATCCCGTCGTCGCAAAATCCTTGAAAAACAAGCCGCCACACTGGGCTTTACTCTTCAACCTATCACTGGGTCATTTATTCAGGTTAGTCGGGAGCACAGAGTTGTCCAAAATCCTGGAGACAGCGTTGGAAGGATGCCCGTTGGGACAAGGCCAGCGGGATATCTGTTCGCCTTGTCTCCAAACTTTTGTCCGGCTCTCTGCCGAAAAGCAGGTTTTTCGGGTGTGCCCTTGAAGTTGTGTTGAAGCGTTCTGTTTTTTCTATTCAAGGCGGAGCTTTTTCGTTAGAGCTTCGCTCGTGATTCTTACATGGTTGAATAAATATCGGGACTTAGGTCTGTTACTGTTGCGTGTTGGACTGGGGATTATGTTTATCTGGCATGGCTGGCCAAAGCTTGCGGCTGGTCCGGAGACCTGGGCAAAAGTTGGGGCTGCGATGGGTTCGCTGGGAATTACTTTTTTTCCGGTTTTCTGGGGCTTTATGGCAGGGCTTGCAGAGGCGGGTGGAGGGCTTTTGCTGCTGCTTGGTTTTATGTTTCGTCCGGCCTGTATGGCGCTGTCGTTTACGATGCTGGTCGCTGCGCTGTGGAAATATTCGGCTTCGGGTGGAGCCTTTCATGAATGGGCTCATCCCACCGAGATGGGGATTGTTTTTTTCAGCCTGATCTTTATCGGAGCGGGTGCATATAGTTTGGATCGACGGTAGTTTTTTTATGTCTGTTTCCAAAAAAAATACGGCTCCGGCGCATTACTATAAGAGCTTTGAGCTTCGCTACGGGCATCCCCTGCCTTTTGGTGCGAGCCATGTGCCGGGCGGGGTGAATTTTGCGATTTATTCTGCGCATGCTGAGGTTTGTATCCTGGTGCTTTTTCGGAAGGGAGAGGAGAAACCGTTTGCTGAAATTCCTTTCCCGATGGAGTTTCGTATGGGGCAGGTTTTTGCGATGACGGTGATGAATCTCGATTACGAGGTTTTGGAATACGGCTACCGTTTTGACGGGCCGAATGAACCGCAAAAAGGACTTATTTTTGATCCGAAAAAAATCGTTCTCGATCCTTACGCTCGCGAGATTGGGGGGTGTCAGGTTTGGAAACAGGTGCCTCCGGAGACGGCACTGATGCCGCAGCGAGGGAGAGTGCCGTTTGAAGATTTTGAATGGGGTGCGGATCGTCCGCTTCGGCAGCGGGCTTCGGATTTAGTGATTTATGAGATGCATGTGCGTGGGTTTACGCAGCACCCCTCGGGGAAGTGTGAGTATCCCGGAACTTATCGCGGTCTTCAGGAAAAAATTTCTTACCTCCAGGAGCTGGGGGTTAATTGCGTGGAGTTGATGCCGGTTTTTGAATTTGATGAGCTTGAAAATCCGCGTGTCCATCCGGAGACGGGGGAGGCTTTAACAAATTACTGGGGCTACAGCACGGTAGCTTTTTTTGCTCCAAAGAGTGCTTACTCAGCCAGTGCGGAGCAGGGGGGTGCAGTTTCGGAAGTGAAGGAAATGGTGCAGGCCCTGCATGCTGCGGATATCTCGGTGATGCTGGATGTGGTTTTTAATCACACGGCAGAGGGCGGTGAGGGAGGCCCGGTGATTTCTTTCAAAGGAGTCGATAATTCGACCTATTATATGCTGGGCCCGGATGGCTCTTATGTCGATTATACGGGCTGCGGGAATACGGTGAACTGTAACCATCCCGTCGTGAGAAGTTTTGTGCTGGAGAGCCTGCGACACTGGGCGGCGGAGTATCACATCGACGGGTTTCGTTTTGATCTGGCATCGGTGCTTGGCCGTGCACAGGACGGTGCGCCGCTTCCGAATCCGCCGCTGCTGGAGTTGCTCGCGCATGATCCGGTGTTGGCAGATTGCGCCCTGGTCGCCGAGGCCTGGGATGCAGCGGGGCTTTATCAGGTAGGTAATTTTCCAAACTACGGACGCTGGAGCGAGTGGAACGGGCGTTACCGTGATACGGCGAGACGTTTTTTAAAAGGAGATGAGGGAATGGTTGCCGACCTGGTTCAGCGGATACTGGGTTCTCCGGATTTATATAAAGCTACGGGCCGGAAACCGCAGGCCTCGGTGAACTTTATCACCTGCCACGATGGCTTTACTCTGCGCGATCTTTTTTCCTGGAACGAAAAACACAACGAGGAAAATGGTGAGGAAAATCGGGACGGCGCAAACGATAACTATAGCTGGAATTGTGGAGTCGAGGGGCCGACAGATGATCCGGAGATTCTGGCAATACGTCGTCGTCAGGAAAAAAATGCGATGACTCTGCTTTTCGTAAGCCAGGGAATTCCGATGATCTACATGGGCGACGAATGCGGACGGACCCAGCGCGGAAATAATAACGCGTATTGCCAGGATACCGAATGGAACTGGATGGACTGGAAGCAGCCCGAGGAAGAAAAAGAGCTCTTCCGTTTTACCAAAAACATGATCGCTTTTCGCAAGGCGCAGCCTGCGCTGCGCTCGACGGAGTGGTTGACAGGAAAGGACCTTATCAAGAGCGGTTTTCCGGATATCAGTTGGCATGGCACGCGTCCCTGGAAACCAGACTGGACCTCCGGAAGTCGCAGCCTTGCGTTTATGTTATGTGGTCAGCATGCCTCGACGAAGACGCAGACATCGGACGATATATATTGTGCTTTTAACAGTTGGCACGAGCCGCTGACTTTCACCCTGCCGCTGTTGCCGCACGGGCTTTACTGGCATTGCTTTGTCAACACGGGGCTTGCCGCACCCCGTGATATTGCGGAGCCGGGTGAGGAGTGGCGTTTGGAAAATCAAAAGTCGATCACGCTGGAAAGCCGAAGTGCGGTAGTGCTGCTTGGATACTGAATTTTTAGAATCCTTTGAATCGGCTGGACAGCAAAAGAAATCGAGTATAGAAAGCGGCTCCTTTCCCGCAAAGAGCAACTCCAGCTTGCCGACGTAGCACAGGGGTAGTGCAACTGATTCGTAATTAGTAGGTCGGGGGTTCGAATCCCCCCGTCGGCTCTCTTTCTCTCTTTAATTGTCGGTTGCAATTTTTAGCTTTTTTTTTACCTTCGGGCGATGTTGGAAGATGTTTCGGTG
>JBKEBM010000147.1:0-14726 GCA_047973165.1 Chthoniobacterales bacterium | reverse complement strand
TCGAATTTTTGCTGCAACTTATATGTCAGCATGTCATGAAGGAAGGCCATGCCTGCTAAAAAATCCGCTACTCCCAAAAAAGCAAAAAAGTCCGATGCTTTGGTTTTCGTGACCGGGAGCGATGAGGCCGAAGTCAAAAAGGTGGCCCGGGAACTCGCAGATGAATTGATGCCGGGAGACGATCCCTTTGCCCGCGAGGTTGTTGACGGGGCACTGAATGTTGCGGATGAATTTGTGCAGTGTATCGAGAGCACAAAACAGGCTCTGTTGACGCTTCCTTTTTTCGGAAAAAAACTGGTTTGGCTGAAGAATGCCGCTTTTTTTGAAGACTCAGTCAGTGCCCGTTCCGAGGCTGTCGAAAGTGCCCTGGAGGGCTTGTTGCAGGTCTCTGAAGCGGGGCTTCCCGAGGGGATTATTTTTTTAATAAGTGCCCCCAAAGCCGACAAACGGCGTAGCGCTTACAAACGACTCTCAAAGTTGGGAAAAACTCACCTGCACGACACGCCTGACCTCGGTTTCAGGGCGACGGAGGCTGATCTGGTTCGCTGGGTTTCCAAACGCGCATCCGATCGGGGAATGCCGGTTTCGTCTGAGGCGGCTGCGCTTCTTGCTGCACATGTCGGCCTGGATACACGGCAGATCGATGTGGAACTCGAAAAG
This sequence comes from Chthoniobacterales bacterium, assembly GCA_047973165.1. Taxonomy (GTDB): domain Bacteria; phylum Verrucomicrobiota; class Verrucomicrobiia; order Chthoniobacterales; family JBKEAD01; genus JBKEAD01. The sequence goes on along the minus strand of JBKEBM010000147.1, from coordinate 14,066 downwards.
CTGGACCTCGCTCGCGGAGAGGATGGAAAGCCGGATATGGCTCTCCTGCGCCAGCTCGTTCCGCAAACAAGAGAGGGGAGTATTTTTGATTTAAGTAATGCGATTGGAGCACGCGATCTGCCGACAGCTTTGGATTGCCTGGAGCAGCTTTTTCGTCAGCGGGAGAGTGCGATTGGGATTCTGCTTGCGGCGATTGTACCTCCGGTTCGAAATCTGCTTGTCGTGAAAGACCTGATGCTGCGTTTTAAATTGCGTTCGCCCGATGCACCGCACTTTTTTGCAGGGACTCTGAAGCGCCTGCCCGAAGAAGCTCTGGAGCACCTTCCGAAAAAAAAGGATGGGACGGTGAGTGCTTACGCCCTCGGAATTGCAGCGAGTAACGCCCCGCGTTTTTCCCTGGAAGAACTGCAGCGCGGCTTTCTGGCCTGCCGGGAAACAAACCTGGCCCTGGTTAGCGGTAATGTGGGAGCGGAAACCGTCATGAGTCAGCTTATTGTAAAATTGCTGGCTGAGAGTCGCAGGACCTCAAATTAGCAGTTATTTAATTTTTATTTAGAATTGTTCTTGATAAAGATAAGGACCTGGTCTTTAAAGTAGTTCTTCATGAAGGTCACCCGAGGGGATATCAGACGTTACGAAAGCAGCATAAGCGACAGCGGATTCCGCTTTACGCCGCAGCGACGTGTCGTTTTTGACAGTCTGCTGACCAAGCGCGATCATCCCACAGCGACGGAGGTTTTTATGCGCGTGAAGGAAAAAATGCCCGCTATTTCGCTGGCGACGGTTTATAACTGCCTGGAGACTTTGTATGAGTGCGGGCTGATTCGGCAGGTGCATGTAGACCGCGAGCCAACACGCTATTGTCCGAATGTAAAGGAGCATGCCCATTTTGTTTGTGAGGAATGCGGGCGAATTTTTGATATCGAGCTGGCCGAAGATAAAAGCCTCGGTTCACTCACTTTATTACCGCAGGGGTTTACTCTGCATCTGGAGGAACTCAATTTGCGCGGGTGCTGTGCGGCCTGCGACCAGGCTAAATCCAAAGTACAAAACAACTGAATTTTATGAACTCATTAAAAATAGATAACTTATATGCCCGTATTCCTGACCGTGAAATCCTCAAAGGTTTGAACCTTGAGATTCCAAAAGGGGAGGTCCATGCGATCATGGGGAAAAACGGTTCCGGTAAAAGCACCCTGGCAAAAGTAATGGCCGGGCACCCCTCCTACGAAGTGACTTCGGGAGATGTTTTTCTGGATGGAAAAAGCCTGGCCGAAATGGAGCCGGACGAGCGTTCGCGTGCGGGTTTATTTTTAGCCTTCCAGTATCCGATGGAGGTTCCTGGTGTTACGATTGCAAACTTTATTCGTGCTGCGCTGAGTGCCCGCCTTGCTGAGGGGGAGGAGCTGGAGGCAGTCGAGTATTACGAGCGTCTTTACGCAAAAATGGATGCTTTAAAAATAGACCGCAAATTCACCTCGCGTGCTTTGAATGAAGGTTTTTCCGGGGGTGAAAAAAAGCGTTGCGAAATTCTGCAAATGGCAATGCTCGAGCCATCCTATGCCGTCCTCGATGAAACCGATAGCGGACTCGATATCGACGCCTTAAAAATTGTTTCCGACGGTGTGAATGCTCTTCGCGGTCCGAATGTTGGTATGCTGGTCATTACACATTACCAGCGTTTGTTAAACTATATCGTTCCGGATAAAGTTCACGTCATGGTGGACGGAAAAATCGTCCTCAGTGGCGATAAAGAACTTGCACTGAAGTTGGAAGCAGAAGGTTACGACTGGGTAACTAAGGAATCCGAAAACCTGGTGCCCGCCTGATTTAATTTTTTAGAAAAAATTTTCGATGAAAACAATGGATACAGCAACTGAGGACTTTGATATAGATCGCTCGGCTGGCGATTTTAGTTACGAAGTCGATTACGAATTCGATGCCGGAATCGGCCTGAACGAAAACACGATCAATTATATAGCAGACGTAAAAAACGATCCGGACTGGGTTCGTCAGTTCCGTCTCGATGCTTATAAAAAATTCCGGGAAAAACCCATGCCCACACACTGGGCGACGAAAGACCTGGAGAATATCGACTTCGACAGCATCCGCTACTATCTGGCCCAGGGACAAAAACCGAAACGCTCCTGGGACGACGTACCGGACGAAGTCAAAGAAACTTTTGAACGCCTCGGTATTCCCGAGCAGGAAAGGAAATTCCTGGCCGGCGTGGAGGCGCAATTCGACAGTGAAGCTGCTTACTCTAACATTAAAGCCGCTGTTGCCGAGCAGGGTGTCGTTTTTGTGGGAAGCACGGAAGGTCTGCACAAGTATCCCGAGCTTTTTCGTAAGTGGTTCGGAAAAGTAATACCCACAGGCGATAATAAATTCAGCGCACTCAACAGTGCCGTCTTCAGTGGCGGTTCATTTATTTATATTCCGCCAGGAGTAAAAGTGAAGCATCCGCTTCAGGCATACTTTCGGATCAACGCGCAAAATTTCGGACAATTCGAACGCACGCTGATCATTGCCGACGAGGGCAGCGAAGTCATGTATATGGAGGGTTGCACCGCTCCGAAGTTTGAGACAGCCACCCTGCACAGCGCGGTCGTCGAGCTGGTCGCAATGAAAGATGCAAAGATTCAGTATATCACGGTTCAAAACTGGAGTTCGGATGTCTTTAACCTCGTGACAAAACGCGGCCTGGCACACGAAAACGCAGAGATTCGCTGGATCGATTGTAATATCGGATCACGGCTGACCATGAAATATCCCGGTGTCGTGATGAAAGGGCGCAAAGCACGCGGCGAAGTAATCAGCATCGCCCTGGCAGGTGATGGGCAACACCAGGACACAGGTGCGAAAATGATCCACGCTGCAGAAGAAACAACCAGCAACGTGGTCTCCAAATCAATCAGTCTGGGGGCCGGACGCGCTACCTATCGCGGCCTGGTTCACATTCCGCGTCACCTGAAAAATTGTAAAAACAACACAGAGTGCGATGCGCTTTTGATCAACTCGAAGAGCCGCACCGACACCTATCCCGCCATTTCCGTGCGCGGGCAGGGGAATGCCTGCCAACATGAAGCCTCGGTGAGTCAGATCAGCGAAGAGCAGATTTTTTACATGCAGCAGCGTGGTCTGACGGAGGCCCAGGCAATGAGTCTTTCGGTCAACGGCTTTGTGAATGACCTGGTCCGGGAATTTCCAATGGAATACTCGGTCGAACTGAAACGCCTGATCGACCTGGAAATGGAAGGTTCCGTGGGCTAAGCAAAAAAATACATCAGAAATTTAACAAAGAATGGATACTGTAACTATTGATTCCGATTCAGCGGGCGAAAGCATTCGCAAGGAAGCCACCCTTTATCGCTCACCCTCCATGCGCTGGCCCGAGTGGTTTCGTACCGAGCAAAATGAAGCCTGGGAAAATTTTAAATCCCTGGCAAACCCAACCCGTCAAAATCAAAACTGGCGCTACTCCAACCTGAGTATCAATGAAAATACGGATGCCTGCAATGCCAGTGCTCCGCTCAATCCCGATGCGCTGATTCATCGCTCGCGCTCACTCGTTGACGATACGTATAAACTCGTATTTGCAAACGATGAGTTGCTGACTCGACTCCCCGCTGATCTTCCTGAGGGAGTTATTTTGAAAACTCTGCCCGCAGCAGCGACTGAAAACGAGGACTTGTTTCGCCGGTATTTTATGAGTAAGCCCGTCGCTCTCGGATCCGAAAAAGCAGCGGCTCTGCATCGCTCCCAGGTCAATGGCGGCCTCTTTTTATACATTCCGAAAAACGTTGTTATTGAAAAACCAATCGAAGTCTTCCACTGGGTAACCGGAGAAAATTCAGCCGTTTTCCCGCATACGCTGATCGTTTGTGAAGAGAACAGTGAGGTTACTTTTATAGACCGTTTTCAGTCCGGGGATGCTTTGTCGGCCTTTGCATATGCTGTTAATGACTTGCATGTTGCTCAGTCTGCAAAGCTGCACTACACCTCCGTTCAGGAGTGGTCAAAAGAAACAAAAGCCTTTCATTTAAACGCGACCAGCCTCGAAAAAAATGCGAGTTGCACCGCTCTGAATGTGCACCTCGGTGCTCACCTCGTGCGTGCCGAAAATCACAGCTACATGACAGGCGAGGGGGCACACAGCGTGATGCTCTCAATGTCTCCTCTCAGCGGCACCCGTGAAGTCGATCAGCGCACCTTGCAGGAACATGCCGCACCAAATGCCACGAGCGACCTGCTGTATCACAACGCCTTGTCCGACAAATCCCGCTCGACTTTTTCAGGTTTGCTGAAAGTTGCCGACGGTGCTCACAAGACAGATGCCTATCAAAAAGTCCGCAATCTCCTGCTCTCGGACGAAGCCGAGGCAAACTCCATGCCTGGACTGGAAATCCTGGCCGACGACGTGCGTTGCTCGCACGGAGCCACCTCGGCGCAGTTAAATTCCGATGAGTTGTTTTACATGCAGGCCCGTGGAATCCCGTCCGACCAGGCTTGTCGCCTGATCCTGTTTGGATTCTTCAACGAAATGCTGGAACGCTTTGGTCGCGAAGACATCCGCGAAGCCGTTTGTAATCTGCTGAAAGTCCAATACGAGTTGTAACTCCAAATCCAAAAAAGTCTTTCTTCAGCGGACTCTTTTTCCTGCTTTCCTTATTCAAAATAAACAGGGATGAAGCTGTAAGTAAACGCAGGCTCAGAAAGGAATATCGTCGTCGTCGCTCTGGCTGCCGGAGGGTTCACTCCGCCGACTTTCGTAGCCTGAGGACTGCGATCTTGACGGGCGGTTTTCGTAGCCTCCTCCGTCGCTGTCACTGCGGGTTCCACCACCTCCGAGGAATTGCATGGTTTCTCCGACAACACGGAGGCGGGAGCGTTTGGCTCCGCTTTGTTTGTCTTCCCAGGAGTCGAGCTGCAGGCGTCCTTCGAAGTAAACGGGGCGACCTTTTTTAAGATACTGACAGGCGATTTCAGCGGTTTTTCCCCAGAGGGTAATATCGACAAAAGTAGTTTCTTCTTTGCGGTCGCCGGAGTCGGTATTGTAGTTACGATTGACGGCGAGTCCGACTTCGGTGACGGCTGTGCCTTTTGGGGTGTATTTTAGCTCGGGGTCGCGGGTGACGTTTCCGATAAGTATTACTTTATTTACGCTGGCCATGATGGAGGAATGGCGCGCGAGGGCGCCCTGGGTTTTTTGGGGGTGAGGGTGTTTTTTAAAAAGTTCTGTTTAAGCTGCAGCAGCGTTTGGAAGGCGTGTGTATTGTTGCAGAGCGACTTCGGAGTCGAGGGTGAATTTTGCACGCAGTGTTTCGATCTGTGTCGGCTCTGCCTGGAGGATGAAATTCACATAGTAAGCGGATTTGAGGTGATTGTGCTCGTAAGCAAAATCGCGTTTTTCAAGGCGCTGGGTTTGCTCGAGAGTTGCTCCGGCGGCTTTTATGTCTTTTTCGAGACGTTCGGTGACGTCTTTATAGTTATCTTCTTTTCCCTGGATGTTGATTGCAATGAGAGCTTCGTATCGTTTGGTCATGATTTAATATGTGATGATTTATTCGTTGTTAGTTAAACTTGTTCATAGCGGCATTATAGCCGTTTTCCAAAATAAAAATGAGGCAGTCCCCCACCTTTTTGATGGCCTGGTCGATAAGGGGTGTCTCGTCGGATGAGAATTTTCCAAGAACATGATCCGGTAAAGGGTGTTCCGCTGCACTCCCGACGCCAATACGAAGGCGAGGGAAGTGATTGGTTCCAAGGTGGGTGATGATGGATGCGAGTCCGTTGTGCCCTCCGTCGCTGCCCCGGCGACGAAGGCGAATGCGTCCGGGTGGCAGGGCGATATCATCGGAGAGAATCAGTATTTCGGGTGGAGTAATTTTAAAAAAACGGGCGACTGTCGCAATGGCTCGTCCACTCAGATTCATATAGGTGATTGGTTTTTGCAGGATGAGCGAGTCGGTTTTGGTGGTAAGAGATTCCCAGGCAGACTTGTTTTCCCACACGGGAGCATCGAAGCGTCGGGCAACGTCGTCGATCGCGATGAAGCCCATATTGTGCCGGGTATTCTCGTATTTCGGCCCGGGGTTTCCCAGACCGACCAAAAGGCGTGGCGGCGGCAGGTCGTCGCCCATGATAATTCAGGAAATTATTTGGATTCCTTTTCTGCCGACTCTTCTTTTTTCTCGCTGGCAGCCGCAGGCTCAGCAGCTTTGCCGGCACCTTCGTCAGCCGCCGCATTCTGCACTTCGCTGATTCGGGGTTCAGTGACGATAAAGGCACTTTGTTCGCCATCTGCAGTGGCTTCGACACCTTTTGGCAGTGCGATTTGTGAGACGTGCAGGGATTCGCCAAGGCCGAGTGCCGAAACATCCACCGAGATAACCTGAGGTAAATTCTGAGGAAGGCAGCGGACGCCGAGGGAGTGCATGTTTTGCTGGAGAATACCGCCGTAGTTTTTGACTCCGTGAGCTTCACCTGCAGGTTCGAGCGGAATATCTGCTTCGATTTTTTCGGTTGCTGAGACGGCGTGAAAGTCAACATGGAGGACATTGCGTGTCACAACATGGTGCTGGACTTCCTGGATGAGGGAAAGTTGCTCACCCTTACCTTCAATGTTGAGTTCGACAAGGAGGCTTTCACCCGCAGCGTGGGATAAAAGGGTTTCGATGTCTTTGCGTGAGAGTTCCAGATTTTCCGGGTCCTGTTTACTGCTGTAAATGACAGCCGGAATCAAATCCTGGTCACGAAGTTTTTTAACGGCGTTGCTTCCCGTGTTGGTGCGTGGTTTGGCGGCGAGTTTGAGTGATTGTGCCATAGCTTAAATGTGTAATGAGTGCGCTTTAATTCTTTAAGTTTTAATATCGAACAGTGAACTGACTGACTTGTCTTCGTGGATGCGTTTAATTCCTTCGCCCAGCAATTCGGCAATGGACAGCACCCTGATTTTTTCGAACTCCGCTTTAGGAGGCGGAACGCTGTCAGTCGTGATCAGCTGCTTAATTTCGGAGTCCTTTAATCGCTGAAGTGCCAGATTTGTCAACACTGCATGTGAGATTCCTGCATAAATTTCCTGGGCGCCGTGCTCCCGGAGCATTTCGGCGGCACCGGTCAGAGTGCCCGCAGTTTCAGTAATATCGTCAACCAGCAAAACATTTTTTCCATCGACATCTCCGATAATGTGCAGCGGATCAATCTCCGTGGCACTGCGCCGACGCTTGATAACAATTGCCAGGCTCGCCTCCAAAGCCTGTGCGTAGGCCGAGGCCATCTTGACTCCGCCGACGTCCGGAGAAACAACAACCAGGTTTTCCAGGTCGATGCTGCGGATGTAATCCATCATCACCGGCAGCGCGTATAAATGATCCACCGGTATGTCAAAAAATCCCTGCAACTGCTGAGCGTGGAGGTCCATCGTAATGACGCGGCTAACCCCTGCGGCAACGAGAAGGTTCGCAACGAGCTTGGCCGTAATCGGAACACGCGGCTGGTCCTTACGATCCTGACGAGCGTAGCCAAAAAAGGGTATGACCGCCGTGATGCGTGCCGCACTGGCACGCCTGGCTGCATCTACCATGATGAGCAGCTCCATCAGATTCTGATTCGTGGGCGGGCAGGTCGGTTGGATGATAAAAATATCCCGCCCGCGAATATTTTCGTTTATTTTGACCAGCGTTTCCCCGTCCGGAAAAGAACTCACAGTGGCATTTCCCAGAGAAATCTCCAGGTAATTACAAATTTCGCGCGCCAGGGATTCGTGGGCGGTGCCGGAAAAAACTTTAAGCTCGGACTCGAAGCGATACATGGTCGCGGAGACTAACAGAGTGTTGAAAAGACAGGGAATGAAAAACAGCGAGTTATACCGATTTTTTTTTCAAAAAATCCTCAAAGGCCGCCAGCGTCTCCGGGCTGACGTGATGCTCGATGCCCTCCGCATCAATTCGAGCCGTATCGGGCGAAATGCCCAGAGCCTCCAGAAAAGCAACCACCGTTGTATGTCGGGCATGAGCTTTTTTGGCCATACTCTCTCCGCTTGGGGTCAGAAAAATCGAGCGGTAGGGCCTTGTCGTTACCAATCCCTCGCGCTGAAGACGCTGCACGGTGCGAATGACGGTTACGTGTGTGACACCGAGCGTCTTTGCAATGTCGGTGGCCCGGGCTTCCCCATGCTTATCAATGAGGGTGGCAATGAGCTCCACATAGTCCTGCGCCCGCTCCTGGGAGTGGGCCAGGCGTGTCTGTTTTTGGATTGCAGCATTTTCAAGCCCGCTTTTTTTACGTGAAGAGGAGCTGCTGCGTTTGCCGGAGGCAGATTTTGTTTTTTGCCTGCTGGTTGCCGTTGGTTTGGAGCTTGCCATATCGGGAATGTCAAAGTCGGTAATATACGAAAAGTATAATTTTGCGATGGACATTTACAAGTAAAGGCTGTGTAAATACAACTCCTAAATGTATATTAAGCTACAAAAATTAAGTGCTGCCACACTGCTGTTTTTTTTAATGCTTTTTGTCGCCTGTGATAAGTCGGATCCGCTGCAGAGCTCCGCTGCAGCTCAAAAACTCAAGGTCGTTGCTACGACAGGAATGGTTGCTGACCTGGTCCGACAGGTCGGAGGAGAGCGGGCCGAAATAAAAACTCTGATGGGGCCGGGAGTTGACCCGCATGTTTACAAAGCAAGCTCAGCCGATGCGATGAATTTATCTCAGGCGGATTTGATATTTTACTCCGGCCTGCGGCTGGAGGGACGAATGGAGGAGTTGTTTAAACGCCTGGAAAAGTCCGGGAAAAATATTCTTCCTCTTACCCGCTCAATTCCGAAAGAAAAATTGCTTAGCCCGCCCGATTTTGCAGAGCACTTTGATCCGCATGTCTGGTTTGACGTCGCGATGTGGAGTGAAACTCTTCCCGTGATTCTGGAAGGTTTTGTTGCTGCTGATCCGGAAGGTGAAGCATACTACCGGGAAAATACAAAAGCCCTTTCCGAAAAGCTCCGGATGCTGGATTCCTGGTGTAAGGCAAAGGCGGGTGAACTGGATGAGTCCAAACGCATACTGGTGACCAGCCACGATGCTTATAATTACTTTGGCAGAGCTTACGGCTTTCGGGTTGTTGGATTGCAGGGGTTGTCAACGGTTTCTGAAGCGGCACTGTCGGACATGGTGAGTCTGGTCGATTTTTTAAAGAAGAAAAAAATTAAAGCGATTTTTGTGGAATCCAGCGTAAACCCTGCTGCGATGAAACGAGTTGCTCAGGACTCGGGTTGTGAGATTGGCGGCGAATTATTTTCAGATGCCATAGGGCAGCCTGGAGAGCAACGCCTGGGTTTCGATGTCGGAACTTATGAAGGTGCGGTGAAGTATAACATCACCCGCATTGTGGAGGCCCTTAAATAATATGTCTCTGTCCTCGGAGTCTGTTGTTCCCGCGCTTGAAGTGCACGACCTGACGGTAAGCTATCATAAAAAGCCAGTGCTCTGCGGCATCAATTTAAAAATTCCATCCGGAAAAATTATTGGAATTATCGGTCCGAACGGAGCGGGTAAATCCACTTTTATTAAAACCGTGATGGGGCTGATACCTGCTGCAAGCGGAGAGGTGAAAATTTTTGGAAAACGATATAAGCATAGTATTGGCCGCATTGCCTACGTGCCTCAGCGCGAATCCGTGGACTGGGATTTTCCGGTCAGTGTTTTCGATGTCGTGCTCATGGGACGCTACGGCAAACTGGGGCTGGCCCGGCGTCCGGGAAGAGAGGATCGGGAAATCGCAAAACAGTGTCTGGAAAAAGTAAAGATGCTTCCGTTTGCAAAGCGTCAGATTTCAAATCTCTCCGGCGGACAGCAGCAGCGTGTTTTTTTAGCACGCGCTCTCGCTCAGGAAAGTGATCTCTATCTTATGGACGAGCCCTTTACCGGAGTCGATGCTGCAACCGAAACGGCAATAGTAGAAATTTTGCGGGAACTGCAATCCCGTGGAAAAACAATTATAGTGGTTCACCATGACCTGGTAACGGCCAGAGAATATTTTGATATGTTAGTATTACTTAATAAGCACCTTTTTGCTTTTGGTGAGACTAAAGAGATATTCGTGCCCGGTTTGTTACAAAAAACCTATGGTGGTCGTCTTGCTGTTTTTTCGAGTGAGTCTGAAAAAACTTCTTCTGTTTCGTGAAAAGAAAAGGACTATCTTATATAATATTTTCAGGCGTTATTTTTCTGTTATTTTCGGATTTGGCTTTTGCTGATCGAATTGGTGAGATTTCCGGTAGCGGTGTTACGGACAGAACGCTTCGCTTTTTTTCCTTTCAGGATCCGGCTTTGCGTTATTCTTTGATTGGTTCTGTTCTTTTGGGAGCCTGCTGCGGCCTCATGGGTGTCTTTTTGGTTGTTAGAAAATCAGCACTTATGGGAGATGTTCTCTCACATGCAGTCTTGCCGGGAGTTGCCCTTGGCTTTTTATGGAATATGGAAAAAGACCCGCTGGCTGTTTTTATCGGAGCAACCCTGGTGGGACTTTTGGGTGCCGGAGTCGTGCAGTTGATCACTCAAACAACGAAGCATAAAGAAGATGCCTCTCTTGGATTCGTCCTGGCTTCTTTTTTTGGTGCCGGGATTTGTTTGCTTACGATGATTCAGAATATTCCTGGCGGGGATAAAAGCGGGCTGGATAAATTTATGTTTGGGCAGGCCGCAGCAATGGGGCGAGGAGATGTTATATTATTAGCATGTATTACTTTGCTGGTGATTACTGTTTTAGGCGTTTTTTACAAAGAGTTTTTGCTGACAAGCTTCGATCCGGCTTTTGGAAAATCCTTTGGGCTTCCGGTAACAGTTTTTCATTATGCTCTGATGCTTTTGCTGGCCTTTGCGATAGTGGCGTCGTTGCAGGCTGTAGGAGTTGTGCTTGTATCAGCCATGCTGGTGATACCTGCAGCAGCAGCAGTTTTGCTGGCGGATCGTATGAGCCTTGTGCTTCTGCTGTCTGCTGTTTTCGGCATGCTCTCAGGGATGCTGGGGTCTTTTATTTCTTTTGTCGGTCGTAACCTTCCGACAGGGCCCTTTATGGTTTTGTCTGCTTTTGTGGTTTTTTTGGCAGCTTTTTTTCTGGGGCCCCGATATGGCCTGATTAGTCGATGGATGCGTAAGCAATAGTTATGTATTTACTGACAGCACTTTTGCCCGATTTTGATTTTCACCGAGTTATCGTCGCACCGTGGACGAGTGGATTTCAGATTTCCTTTTGGACTGTTTTGATGGGATTTCTCGTAACGGCAGCCTGCGGGCTTGTCGGAAATTTTCTTTTGCTGAGGCGTATGGCTCTTATCGGAGATGCTGTAAGCCATAGTATTTTATTTGGAATTGTAATTTCTTTTTTAATTTTTCGGGAACTTTCGACATCTCTCATGTTTTTGGGTGCCGTCTTTGCAGCAATTCTGACAGTTATTCTTACGGAAGTTATTAAACGCTTTTCCCGGGTGAAAAGCGACGCGGCGATTTGTATTGTTTTTACAACGCTGTTTGCGCTGGGAGTTGCTTTATTAAGTCTGGCTGAGCAGGGTGGAGGGATGCATATCGATGCGGAGTGTGTGCTTTACGGAGAGATTGCTTTTGTTCCGCTTGAACCACTTTTTATATTTTTCGGAGTTGAGACAGCTCCCCCGTCAGTGCTTCGTATGGCGGTGGTGTTGTCCGGGGTATTGATTATAATATCTGTATTTTACAAAGAGTTATTACTTACATCTTTTGATATAAATTTAGCCCGGACTTTGGGGATAAGCTCTGCTTTTTGGCACTATGTTTTAATGCTCTTATTAGTGCTTGTCGTTGTATCAGCCTTTGAGTCAGTGGGAGCAATCCTGGCAGTGGCAATGTTAATTGTTCCGGGGATGTTTGCAGCGCAACTATCAGATAAGTTGCCGATTCGTCTGCTTCTGACCTGTCTGCATGCTTTTCTCAGCAGTTTGCTTGGATATATACTATCGGTTTGGTTGCTTTGCTCCACCGCCGGAGCGATGGCTGTAGTGGCGGCACTGCTCTTTGTTGCTGTATGGATTTTTACTGCAAGGGGAAGTAGTGTAGTCCGGTTGCAGCAAGTCCGAGAAAGATAAAGAATCCAACAACGTCGGTGACTGTGGTTAACATAATGGATGAAGCCAGTGCCGGATCGATTTTTAAGGCTTTAAGACCAAGCGGAATCAGAACTCCAGAGGCTGCTGCCGTAAGCATATTTAACAAAAGTGCAATGCAGGCGATGATTCCTAATACGGCATCGCCAGCCCAGAGCCATCCGATAACGCCAACGGTGAGGCCCGTTGCCAGTCCGGTGCAGAGAGCGACGAGTAACTCTTTGCTGAGAATGCGGCGTTTCTGACGTCCTTCGATGCCACCGAGTGCCATGGAGCGAACCATGATGGTGAGAGTTTGAGTGCCGGCATTGCCCCCCTGGCCTGCGATGATTGGCAGGAAGACAGCCAGGACAGCATACTTGGCAATAGTGGGTTCAAAAACAGAAACAACCCAGCCGGCGAGGACGGCGGTGCCGAGGTTGACAAAGAGCCAGGGCAGGCGATTTTTTAAAGAAATTTTCCACGGAGTATCGAGCATTTCTTCACCCGAGAGACCGATCATTCGCTGCATATCCTCGGTGGCTTCTTCTTCGATGACCTCGATGGCATCCTCGCCGGTAATGACGCCACAGAGTTTTTGAAAATCATCTACGACCGGAAGTGCTGAAAAGTGATGATCCCGAAATAAAGCGGCAATGTCTTCCTGGTCAGCATGAACAGAAGCACTGCGAACCTGCGAAATCATGACATCGCTGATTTTGCGATCAGGAGCGGAGAGAACAAGATCACGAACCCGCAGCACTCCGCGCAAACGTCCTTCCTTGTCTGTGACATAGATGTAGAATAGTCCTTTTTTTCCGGCCTGATCGTGCTTGCGGAGAAAGTTGACCGCTTCATGAATGGTGAAGTCTTCCTGAACCGCGATAAAATCCGGGTTCATAATACCACCCGCAGAGTCGGCGGGATAACCTAAAATCTCGATAATCTTGGCCGCACTCTCTGCCGGGAGTTTACGCAAAATGTCATTGAGTCTGCCTGCGGGAACCTCTGCAAGGATGTCAGCGGCATCATCGAGAGGCATTTGATCGACGATTCCCGAGACGCGGTGGAGCTGCATTTGCTCAAAAAGCTCGACCTGCAAAGAGGGGTTAAACTCCTGAACGACCTCGGCAGATTGCGAATCGGGAAGGGTGCGAATGACATCCCGAATCCCCTCAACGCTGAGATCGACAAGTTGGTTTGCGACATCACGCGGTTCGTCTTTTTTTAAAGTATCTATCCACGCGGTATTTGAGGGGGTGCGCTCTGCTAGATTCGGAATTTCCGGTGGGTCGGTAGGCATCTGTTGAGCTTTATTGCTCGTAAAAGATTGTCAAGAAAGCCAAGGGGAAATTTTTGTCAATCAGCCAGGGGGCTGACGAGAGAGCGGTGATGTCTGTCCGCGAGATCGGCCGGAGCGACCGGGAAATCCGGGTGAGGAGAGGAGTAGCCGGAGCAATTTATGGGTACACCAGGAAACCTCATTTCCAACACAGAGTTGTTCCAAATCCTGGAGACGACGTTGAAAAGATACCTGTTGGGACAAGGCCTGCGGGTATCTTTTTCGCCTTGTCTCCAAAGTTTTGTCCGGCCTCTCTGCCGAAAAGCAGATTTTCTGGTGTGCCTTTATGGCGATTGACGCCGAGAAGGACGGGCTGCATAGTTGCACAGATCAGATGAAATTTGAGCGCAATTTTAAGACGGTGATTTTGTATTTGCGTCGGGCCTTGTTTTGGAAGTGCCCGACTTGCGGAGTTTCACCGATTTTTTTGCCCCTGCTCAAAACCCGGGGTATAAATGACTGGACGACTCCGCTGGATGGTTGTCCGCGTTGCGGGTATGCTTATGAGCGGGAGCCGGGTTATTTTTTGCTCTCAATCTGGGCTCTGAGCTATGGTTTTGGCAGCTTGCTTGGCCTGATTTTATATCTTTTTCTGGAGTGGAAATATGACCTGC
>JBKEBM010000143.1:0-21812 GCA_047973165.1 Chthoniobacterales bacterium | reverse complement strand
CAGATGAATATCCAAATCCTCCACGCTGGTTTCTAAAAACGGAATAAATCGTCCAATCCCTGCATTATTGACAAGGACATCAACCCTGGAAAATCTTTCGACTATTTCCCGAGCGGTATCTGAAACGGAACTCTCCTTGGATAGATCCACACTAAAACTGCAAACAGTGCCTCCAAATTTCGACAAATTTTCTTCGGCTTGCTTCAATTTTTTCTCATCTCGTGCCAGGAGAATCAGATCAGCTCCATTTTCAGCGTAAGCTTTTGCAATGCCAAAGCCAATGCCATCGCTTCCTCCTGTTACTATTGCCACTTTGTTTTTGAGCATGTTAGTGAGTCGTTATTTACGTTATTTATCTTCTGAGCCAGCTCCGTTCAGCTGTTAAAATATCGTGCACAAAGCCACCCAAGCGTGGTGCGAAAATCACACCTTGAAGCAGAGAATATTTCCGCCAGGCGAGTCCAAAGGTCATAATCCTGCGCACCAATAATTCGACCATTGGTACCAAGTAGAGCAATGTCCGGATGCATCGTGGTAAACTGGAATTTTTGTGATCCATAAAAGCTTAAAAATGATTCACAAACGTTTTTGAGTATCACTGGTGAAAGGCAAAAGCTTTTCAAAAATCATCCGATGAGCATTCAGCCAGGCTTTTTCAGAAAATCGCTCTTCGGCACATTGTCGAGCTGCTGCAGAAGCCGACGGTAAATCTTCCATCAGGGAAAGAACGCCTTCAGCCAAAACTTCTCCACTCGGAGTAAACATCTCATCAAAATTATCGTGCTCGGGCGGCACAGAGGAAAGGCGGGCGCAGGCGGGAGTCGTCATTTCGGGCAAACCTCCTGAGCGAGAGCCGACGATAGGCAAACCACAGGCCAAAGCTTCTGCTACAACTGTCGGGCAGGGATCCATAAACTTTGGATGGAGAAGTATATCATGTTTTTGATAAAGATGTTGCGCTTCCGATTGATCAAAACTTATTTGTCGTTCGAAGGAGTCCCGTAAACCAAGAGCTTGCACAACTTGGTAGATATTGTTTTCGGCATCCTGCCATTCGCATTTTCCGGCAAGAGTTAATTTTACAGATAAGCCCTTCTTTTTCAGGGTGGCGAGACAGTCTAAAGTATAAATTACGCGCTCACGGTATCCGTGCGTCCCTGCTGCAAGTAAGCAGAGAGGAGAAGTCGACTTTTTTTTAAAAGGTTTAAATCTTTCTAAGTCAACAGGATTCATCAATACCGAAGAGGGCTTTTCGGAAGAGCCTAAAAAATGATTTGCAGTATTTTGGCAAAACTCTGTTTGATAGACTACGTAGTCAGCCATCTCTCGTAAACGTCGCATACGATGATTGTAACGCTCACTCTCAGCCCCTGCCCAGGCCGGATACGCCACGCCATTTTGATTCCAGATAAATTTTGCTCCCTGATGCTTTGCCCAAAAAATATAGGCTTCTGCTGCCTTTGGTAAAGCACTGCTTACAAGATAGATAAAGCTTGCCTTCTGCGGATTACAGGTGAATTCCTTTTGCAAATGAAGTAGCTTAACTTTGCCTCCATGCATAAAGCCCATTCCTCCGGGCTCAAAACCAAAATCCAGAATAATTTCGTCTTTTGCGGGCTGTAGGCCTATCTGCTGCCGCTCGCGCATCCAGGCTAATCGACCAGGAGCATCTAACATACGCTCCATAAAGGATTTAAATTGCCATGGAATAAAATTTCTCATGAAAATAATTCCCGAAATTGCTTTAATGAATGTGCTGCGCTTGGAAACCAAATAAGTCTTCGAAATGAATCAGCTTCAGCTTCTAATTGCGTTTCAGCTTGAGCTGTATCTGCCGGATTTTCAAAGGATGGTCCGGCATTGAAGACTTGTTCACGAAGCGCCGATCCACGAAGATAAGAAATTGGAAGAGAAGCACTAAGAGATTTCCAAATACGCTCAGCAGCAAGATTTGTTTCTTCATTTTCTTTGGAAAAATGGGCTTCTTTTAATTCCTCTTGGCTTGTTTTAACAAACTCTTCATCCAAAAAGGGCTGACAAACTAAAGGTGCTAAATCTCCACGTTTACGTCGTTCGACAGCATCCGCTACACTTGGAACTACTACAGGATAAGTATTTTGTGTATTCGTATTTTTTTGGATATCACTATCTCCCACACCCAGAAAAGCGATTTTTTTAAAAGACTCGGTTTGTAAATCTGTAAAATTTTCAGATAGAAGTCCAATCAACAAAATACCTGTATTTTTCTCCGTCAGCAATTTGGATTTTTTTAAAACCCGCTTTACTCTGTTTACGTAATTATCTAAAGATAAGGAAATTCCATATGTATGTTTAATATGGAATCGCGAAGTAAATCGGATGATTGGAATACGTCGCTTCACTTTAAACGTAAAATCCTGAAGGCGGTCGGAGGCGATTAAAAGGTGAGCTTTCTTTTTAGCCTCTTCATAAGATTCTGATAAAATCGAAGGCAGTTTCTCTGTCATGCAGGAGAGATTATGTTTACCATGAAAATTTGCGGAGTGTTCACGGATATAACCTCTTAAGCTCCATTGATGTATGTCTTTTTCGATTAAGTCTGCTGCTTCCCGGGGAGTTCCAAAAAGACAGTTTGGATTTAAAATATCCATGGCCAACCCCACACGAGTGCTCAAAATAGCACAGCGAGCCGCCGCCGCTTCCATAATTGACTGTGGCCCACCCTCCCAGCGCGACGGAACGAGATACAAATCACTCAGAGCATAAAGCTCATTTAACTGTTTTCGATTGAGAATGTTTTTGCCAAAATCATCACCCTCGATTTCCTCACCGATGAAAGTGAATGGAAGATTTCTTTTTGAGAGTTCGTTTCGCAGCCAATGCCGTCGCGGTCCCGCAAGCAGGATATGAAAATTCAGATTGCGAGTTCGCAGGTGTTCGGCAATTTCTATTAGTAATTCCGGATTTTTTTGTGCCTTTGGAATCGTAAAATTACCGTGTGAATCCGCTTCGGTATCACGGTGGAAATTTGAAATTACATAAGCGTCTTCCGGAATATTATACTGCTTCCGTCTGGCGGCACGTTCGTCGTCCGTGAGATCGAGAGGATTAAATAAATTAGCGTCAGTCGCATAGGGCACATAACGCACGGGGAGCTGTAATGTTTTAAATTGCTCAAAAGCCTCCATCGATCGAGCTATCCACAGATCCACTAAATTCTGATATTTTCCAAAAGCACCCTGACGCAAATAAAAGAACGGCGGGTTATCTGCATGGCAAATAACAAAGCGCCGCTGAAGTAATTCGATGGGATAAAAAGCAAGACCCGCCCAGAATGGAGAATAAACAATTTTGGCACGGGCAACTGTCGTTTCAGTTATATCACCCTTGAGGGCAAGACGAATTTGCCGCAGGTCTTCATCGATAGCCCACCCGCTTCCATCACCGGGGGTAAAATGCACCGGTATTTTCATGCAGTGGCTTCTCTGTTTTTCACAATTAAAGACTGGATTATATTGGTATAACTCGCTGCCATTGCTGCACCCGACGGAGGAGCAGTTAATAATTTTTTTCGCAGATCATAATATAAATCTGCAAATTTTTCGAGAGAGTCTTCCAGATTCGAAGAAAGCTCTATACCCACCTGTTTCCCCCATTCGACAGTCCCTCCGGTATCGGGATGATAGAGTAGTGGAAGTCCGCATTGTAAACCTTCGACCACATGCATTGCCCCCGGTTCAAAGCGGGAAGCAGTTATATAAGCATGGCAGGAGCGCAAATGATTTGCCAGATCGGCTCCACTGGCTGGCGGCAGAGTCACTGCATTTTTCCAGACAATTTCTTTTGGCCAGCGCCCTATGATATGCAGAGCAAATTTTTCACCCAATGGTCCGGATAATAGTTCATCTATATTTCGATAAACGTCGAAGCCTTTATTCCAGTTATCAGACCAGTGATGTGTTACAAGAATGAGTTTTTCTTTGGAATCCCAGATGCGGTTTCCAATAGGATGAAAAAACCTTCCATCAGCACCGGGCATAATAACCGAGTTGCTTCTGTTCGGTTCCATCCATTTTTCTGAATGATAGTTTTGTAACCATTCTGAAACAAAAACGGTATGATCTGAAACTCTGTCACTTTTTGCCAAAAAAGCATCCATTTCATTGGTTTCCTTACGGATATCATTGTCATTGATACGATGAATGCAAGGCACCCGGGAGGCCGGTGAAGCGGATGGCATTTTTTTTCGAAAAGCTTCCACCTCATCGGCTCCAAACTCCGTAGCTGCCGTCAGGCCTGTGTGTGTCATCACAATACAATCCGGCGTTTCGCGTAAATCAAAACGCACACGATAGCCCGTGTATTCCAGCCAGCGTGCAAGCTGCGAAACCCATTGATTCGCTCCACCCCAGGAGCCACGGCGCGGCTTCAGGTTTATCGCGACAGTGGCAATAGATTTATTTTTTCGAAACATTATTTTGAAGCTTGTGAAGGGAAAAATTCAGAAATATTTACCTCGATACGCTCCCCGCGTTGGTAACGCTCGCGCTTCCATTGAGAATCTTTTTCTTTCCGATTAAAAAACTTAAATAACCAATTTTTGAATCGATCTCGTGGGCTCGCTGCATAGGTCTCCATGATATTTTTTCGGGTAGTGACTGCGGCTCCTTGTTCCTTATCCAGGCTACTTCTTGGAATAAAACAGGTGTGCAAACAGCGTAAATCAGATTGCTCCCAGGAGTTTTCATTTTCCAGATGATGTTTTTTTGAAGCATCATAACCCTCGTGAAAGTTAATAGTCCCACCATGCAGGCGCTCAGGAATATTCCCATACCAATCCTGAATGGCTGCAAAGTTATAAAATTTGGTGATACTACGGCTTGGCGGTGAGAGATAACCCATAGCTTTTTGACTTTGATTATCTAAAAAATCGACATGCAAAACATTACTGAGAATCATCCAGAAATCTGAATATTTTCCGTCGAGAATTTGTTTTCGAAATCGTTCTAATCCTTTTGGATCATAGATTTCATCACCATCGACACCGAAAGCCCATGTCGATGTATTATAATAGGGTTTTAAAAAACTCTGGGATTCCCCTGGGTGCAAGATGCGCTCAACCCGACATTTTGGGTTTTTAATATATTGACTCAGAATTTCCGGAGTTTTGTCTGTTGAGTTATGATCCAGAAGAATTAAATGATCGCAAAACCCTATTATATTTTGAATGGCTTGTTGCAAAAAACGATCTTCATTTCGAAGAAGCATAATTCCAACAATTTTCACGATACAAATAAAGGCCTGGGATATTTAAGCTTCTTTTGTCGGCATTTCGATTTTCCCTTGAACAAAAATCCAGAGCCACTGGCCACCGAAATTCTCATCGCGCTCCGCACGAAGTAATTTTTTAAATCGAGCCAGCATTTTCTCAGCAATATTTTCTGTGCGATCCCAGGAGATGGCTTCGAAAGGTCCGGCGGTTCCTTCCTCCATATTGACGCCTATATCATATATTAAAAATCCATCTGGTTTTAAAACACGACTATGCTCTTTCAGCATCGCATCCAGATCAAAAGCATGGTCCACGCAGTTGGTATATAACAGGTCGACAGAGTTATCTGCATTTTCCATTTTCATAAAATCTCCCTGTCGAACGATTCGATTGTCCGGCCCCGGATTCAGGTCGATACCATATGCCGATTTAAAACCCAGGTCGTGCAGGACTTCTACCTCTGTGCCCTGACGCGCTCCGCAGCATACGATGACAGCATCTTTACTCAGATAGGCAGACAAATGTTTAAATCGCGAGTAAAATTTCAGGCGATACTCGACAATATCCCAGTTACTGAAGCCACCTTTCAGCTTCAGAATCTCATCCAGTTTTTGTTTTTGATGAGTCACGTATTCTTCATAACTCGCATAATCGCGCCGTAATACATCACCGTCTTTTTCATTTTTCCACCCGCCTTCACCATGATGTTTTTTGCGAACCTCGTGCTTGTCGCGCTCGTGGTTATATGTTTCATCCTGAAGCTTTCGGAGTTTACGAATATAGCCAAATCCCCCGGGCGTTACAAAGTGTAGGAAAGTTTTAATCCAGAATCCCGGATGTGGTTTTGGTAAAAAGGTTTGTCGTAAATATGCCATAAAATTTTAATTATTACTAAAAAAGGAAGGAAGGGTCATTCTAAGTAAAAGAGTAAAAGGACCCTCTATAAATAAATTGTCGAACTTGAAAGGTCCAACGTAATGTCTGCAAACAGAGTCAGGATGTCTCCACAAATTCCAACTGATCTCGTATTTGTGAGGTAAGGCACCTCCTTTATTATAAGCCGATAAATTCAGAGCATATAAAGTTTGCTCAAAGAACTGTGGCTTATTTGCCCGAGATTCAAAATCGGCTACAAATTTTTCGCTTAATTCCAAATCAATCGCTTTCGGGTTCATTAAAAGAAGGCCGCTATTGAAATGCTCCCAAAGTTTGATGTTGGTTTCTTTTTCAATTATCTGACGATTGGTGCAGTAACCATCCGTTGATTCTTTATTATAATAACACTCCTCACTTTGACTTTTTGCCCAGTGCATTATTTCTTCGGGATAGTCGAAGAAAAACAAATCGGAGTCGAGAATAACAAAACGTTCCGTCTCTAAAAAAGGCAAGGTATCAGAAAATTTAAGAAATAAATTATGTGTCTTTCGATGACGAAGTAATACGGGGTAATTTTTTAAAAAACTTTCTGCCTTCGCATCTGCTTCCTGACGTAACACAATCCGAATACCCGGAAGTTTTTTTCTTATTTTTTTAAGAATATCCGGCGTCAGGCTCCCGTCATCATGTAAAACAAGTTTCCAGCGACTTTTGGAAAAAAACTCAAAACTAAAAAATGAAAGCAAAGCCATCTTCCAGCTTTTGGAAGAAGCCAGCATATGAACAGCGATGGGTAGTTCCGGATATTTCGGACGTTTTGCAAAAAAAATTACAATCGGACTTATGACATATCGACCAAAATTTCGGAGGCAGATACCTATTATTTTTCGAATGAACTTTATAATAAAGCTCATACCTTTTTTTTCTTAGTCGGCAGACGATTTTTTAAGGCATCCGGATTTTCTAAACTCCAGTCAAGAAATTCGAGTTCATAAGTTAAATTTGCATCGTCCCAAACAGCCAAATGCTGCATCAGGTGTGGATTCCGCTGATTATTTAACAACAAACCATCCTGAAAAACAGGATAGGGTCCGCGATAGGAATGAAATATCCAGCTTAGATTTTTCTGTAGTTTATCTGATTTTACAAAACGCGCAAAAACAGCAAAAAATATATTATAAAATACCTGAAAAGAATATTGCACAAAGTGCCTGAAAAAAGCGAGAGGGTTTTTGTCCAGGTGGCTTCCATGTATATAATACGTTTCTTCAATTAAGGAAACCGGAGGAGCTTGTGCAAAATTTACAGGCGTTTTATCAGAGAGCCTGGAAAATAATTCTATCAAAGTATCTATTTCCCAGAGTCCCGGATAAAAGGTGGATCGGAGAGATTGCTCTTCAGAACTTTGCTTTAACTTCAGGATTCCTTTTTTAAAAAACTTGCCCTTAAAAGAAAATCCCTGTCCGTAACCAAATAAATTCACATGTTTCAAATCACTTTCCCGCGCTATATTCGGTAATATCGTATTTAAAAATTCCGGATTGCACTCACCCATTGGCGGATGATCATCCAATATAAAGTAAACCTGCCGAAAGCCGGAGTTTTTAAGAGTCAACAAAGCCTCTCGATTGATTTCGGCCCACGAAGTTGAACCTTGTGGGAGAGGTAAACAGATCGCATCGCCAGGATTTTCTGAATTTACAGAGGCTCCCGAAAAATAAATCAGTGGGTGATATTCCCACAGATTTTCAATTAACTTCTTAGTTAATTCAGCATAGTGCCTGCGCTTTTCGCAGGTGCTGATTAAAATCACAATATCTTCAAGAGGCTCAAAAGAAGCGACGTTCATACTTAGATTAGAGGGGTGTTTATCAGAAGAGAAACTTTCGAATCAATCCTAACCAGCGTAGTTCAAAAAATGTTTTTGGGCGAATTGTAAAAGCTCGAAAAGCAAGGCTCAAAATATCGCTCCGCTGCCCACGCGGCACAGCGTAGGCTTGTTGAAGGTAGCTATTTGCAAGGCAGATATTTTTTTCTTTCAAAAGCCCGGGGCCATCTCCGCCATCAATTAAATTATAAAAAGGAGAAAAAATTTTCTCCCGCTCAAGCAAAACTTTGGACCATGCTCGAATGGTTTTGGAATCCAGGTGTCGATGTTGCACAGCTAAAACGTCAGGCGTGTAAACAAAAGAAAACTTCTCCGAAAGTCGCCACCAAAATTCGTAATCCATCGTATAGTGCAGGTCTTCCCTAAGCCAATCGACCTCAGATAAAACCTGGCGTCGAAAAAAAACGGCGGGTTGATGTAACTTCACATCAGGGCTCCACCAACGAACAAAATCCAGACGCGACTCAAACCGCCCAACAGCAACTTCATCACTGCTTCCATCATACGCTATCTGCCGTGCATCACCAAAAACAACCATCACCTCCGGATCGGAAAAAATTTGTCGCAGTTTGGAAAAAACACCTGCCGGATATTCATCATCCGAATTCAGCCAGCAAATAACTTCACCTCCGGCTGCAGCAAAGCCTCTGTTCAGCGCTTGTGACTGACCGGAATCCGCTTCACTCTTAAAAATAACTCCGGGAAATTTTGCAACTTCCGCCGCAGTCTGATCTGTCGAACAATTATCATAAACCAAATGTTCATAATCCGAATCCCCCTGCTCCACTACAGAGCGTAAACAATTCCCAATAAAATCCCCCTGATTAAATGAGGGTGTAATAACGGAGAAGTAAGGCGACATGACCAAAGAGAATTACTTAGTGAGCTCCGTAAGGGGATTCGCCGAGTTGGTTTTTTTCAAAAGTGCAGACAACGGCACGGCCATCCATGTCGTAACATTTCGGGCACCTTCGCCGGTAAAGTGGACACCATCGAACCAAAAATCGGGATTCATAAGCGACATCATCTCACTCTCATTCGGATGGGGAATTTTCAAAACTTCATTAGGGATATTATTAAAAAAATTATTTTGATAATATTCCCGATGGATTTCCAAAGTTGGGACACTGTAGAATCCATAGGCATCCACATACGGACTCATAAGTTTATGTAAATGCCTCTGCCAAACTTCCCACTGTGGATAGGGAAGTTGTTCCTGAAGAGAGGAATTTTTTGACACAGCCTTTCGCGAAGCAACGATATCTTCGAAACTAAAATTTTCCTTTTTTCCTTCGAGAGCAAAAAAAGATGGAGTAATTCGCTCGCGGCTTTCGGGTAGACGCATGCTGGAAAACGTACCGACAGCAAAGCGGTTGAGCAAGGCATGCTCTGTCAAAAGCGATGCCGCGCGGAATCCGGACAGATCACCATCGCCCGCCTTCAGCGCCCGAGCGTAGGCCTGCCAGGCCTTCAAAGCATTGCGCGGATGAAGAAAAAGAATCGCCCTTTCCGTTCCCGATTCTTTTTCCATTCGGAAAAGAGGATTGCGATCGTATTCATTAAAAACTTCCTCCACCAGAAGAACTTGAGTCTCTGCCAACTTCTTTCGATTTTTCGACCCGATTTTACGCAAAAAAACCTCCAGCATATAGAGGCGTTCGTGGTGATTGTCTCCCGGCATACAGAAAGACAAAACCGTAGCAGGAGTTCCGAGTCGGAGCAGCTCCTGCTCCAGAAAGTCCTCATCGATACCGTAATAAGTGATACTGCTGCCAAGCATGATCACCACCGGACGAGTCTCCCAGCCGGGAGTTTTTTTCAGATGTTTTTGCAGCCAGCGAGTCTTTCGATCCACTTCAGAGTTTCGCCAAAACCACGCATCCGGCGCCAATGCACGCAGACCCAGAAATCCACAAAAAAATAAGGTAACTACCCCTAAAGCCACTCTCAATCGAGGCGGACGATCCTCCAGGCGCAGCAGAGAAAGTGCCAGCAAAGCTAATATCGGAACGACAACTAAAATCTCCAAATTTTCAAACATCAAAACTGAAAATAAATGAAAGGCGAAAATCCGACGTGCATAAACAGTAAGCCAATCAGCAAAGCCATCGCCAAAACACAACAAGCCAAAAGATTATTACGCACCATCAACCTGTCTTTGAGACCTGGTGAACCAACCAGCCAGGTATCCGCCAGCAAAGGAAGAAAAACCAACAGCCACGGAAAAGGCTGTGCTGCTTCCCAAGCCCCCGAAAATAAAGCGCCGAGCTTGGAAAAAATAATTCCGGTATCCGCAAAAGTCTGCGCCCGAAAAGGAATCCAGCAAAGCAAAACCAACCCCTGAGTCAAAATCCACGACAGAACCGCGCTACCCGGGAAATTTGTAAAAGTTTTCGCCGCACGGCTTCCAACCCAGGCGTGATTTACGCACAAAGCCAGACCATGCAACCCACCCCACAAAACAAAATTCCAGCTCGCCCCATGCCACAGGCCACCCAGAAACATCGTAATAAATAAATTACGATACAGCTTTATCGAAGAGACCCGGCTCCCCCCCATCGGGATGTAAACATAATCCCGTAACCACGTCGAAAGCGAGATATGCCAGCGACGCCAAAAATCAATTATCGAAACGGCTCTGTAGGGATAGTTAAAATTATCCGGCAGAAAATATCCGAACATATTTGCCACACCAATCGCCATCAGTGAATAACCCGCGAAGTCGAAATAAATCTGAGCCGAAAATCCCAGACACCCACCAAAAACCTCCAGCGAAGAAGCCGCCACAGGATTTTGAAAAACAGCATCTACCGGCCCGGCGAGATTGTCGGCAAAGACACTTTTATAAAGAAATCCAATGGCAAACTTCCGCCATCCCTCAAGAAAAACAGCCGTATCGAAACGCCGCTTCTCCGCCAACTGCGGTAAAAAAGTCGAGGCATGAATAATCGGCCCCGCCACAAGATGAGGAAAAAATCCCAGATAAACTCCCAGCCGCAGAAAGCTTCGCTCGCAACCAACCGTGCCTCGAAAAACACTCACCAAATAACTGATCGCCTGAAAAATATAAAAGCTGATCCCGACAGGCAAAATGATATTCAGAGTCGTCCATGTCGCTTCGCTCCCAAAAGCACCCAAAGCTTGCTGAACAGACGAAAGAAAAAAATCGGCATATTTAAAATAACCCAGAACAAACAACTGCGACCCACAACACAGCCAAAGAACAATTTTTTTCCAACGAATATTCCGGCACCCAACAATCCATCGACCTCCCAGGTAACTAATCGTTACCACAAGAAATAAAAGCACCGTAAAGCGCCAATCCCACCAACCGTAAAAAATAAAATTAGCTGCAAACAAAAGTGGCAAACGCCAACGATCGCTCGGCAAAACCCAATAAAGCGGCAGCGTTGCTGCCAAAAAAACCAAAAACGGAAGCGTCGTGAAAATCATGAAAGTTCACCTCCTGCGAAGGTAGCCGCCTGGGTGGTGGGAAAAAAGATACTTACCGTCAAACTCTTCGCACACTTCGAACTCGTCGTGGCTGGCGAGAAACTCCCTCACTGCACCGAGCGGGCCAGGACGGTGAACTGCCAGATATTCCAGCGTATCGATGCAGGTGTCCTGCACAACCAAATAGCTTCCGGATGTGACGAGATCGGCATAGGCGGCAAGCTCGGCCCGCACATGGTCTTCGCGATGATCGCTGTCGAGCGTGACAAATATCGGCCCCTCTGCGCCGCCGACGCGTTCCCGCACGCTTCTTACAATGTCAGTAGCAACCGAACTCCCTTGCACAAAGGTGGCGCGTGGATGGTTTGCTCCGTGAGATTGATCAATGTCGATAGAGATTACCTCGCCTTCGCCCAAAAGGTCGCAGAGGTCGGCGTAAAAAAGGGCGGAGCCTCCCTGGTGGGAGCCCGTTTCGATGATCCAGCGCGGGCGCACCCGGGTGATAATTTCCTGACAACACCACAGATCCAGAATATTTTGCCAGACAGGACGGCCCCGCCAGGTGACATGGGAAAAATTTTCCGTATGCAGCATCAGGTCCGTGGCAGATTTTTCGACATGGGAAAAATCTTTCACGATTCGGTCTCCCTTTTGCCTGTGCTAAAAAGCATCTCATGAATGTCCCGGTCGGGCAGGCGGACGTCCGGGATACAGGATTGCAGCATTCCGGCGTTGATACGCGAGTCCTGAAAAAAGGGTTGACGGAGCATATCGAGAAATTCCGGATGATCCGGATGATCCGGGTGACAAACATCCTTATTTTGAAATTCTGTTGCGGTGAAACTTCCATAATTCGTCATTCGTTGCAGCCAGAAACCATCTACTCCCCATTGGTTGCCGAGTTCAATGAACGCCGGGATTTCACGAAAATTCTCCTGCTGCACCACAAAATTTATCCAAAGTTGGGGGATGTGATTATTGGCTCGCAGATCTGCGAGAAAGACCATGCTCTTTAGCAAATTTTCCCATTTCCCTGGCCGACGAACACGCTCGTAGGTTTCTTTTGTGGCAGCATCTATCGAAATGGCTATCAGGCGAAACATCCCATGAAGGTTTTTGAATTCTTCCCACAGTCGTTGATTTATCAGCAGCCCATTGCTGATGAGGAAAATTTTCAGATTCGGAAAATCCTTTTTATTAAGGCGTTTGAGAATTTCACGATAGTGTCGGCTTGCAAAGGCCTCGCCTCCACCTGAAATATAAGTATAGGTGCTAACATTCCTGAGCAGGGGAAGAATGGTCCGGGAGATGGCCTTATTATAGTGATCAATCTCGGACGGTTTGGATATTCGAATTTCCGGACGGCAGGACGGACATGCGAGATTACAGGAATTTTCGTGATTGAGTTCGAGAAGATCAATTTTCGGTTTGGCGACCGGGTTGTTTTCCCGGATATATTCGGCCAAAGTTGGGTCGGAAACTTCTGATCGCAGCGGCAACTTGCGGCTGTTGATATATTCACAGAGCGTCCGGCTGCAATAGCGGAAGGAACCATCCAAAATCGATGTCCGAAGTTCCTGCACCTCCGGGGAATTCCATAGTGCGGCATCTGACTCCGCAGTGGCGATATTCCCCACTTTGTAAGGCATCCAGGCCGGACAGGCACATGCAAATGAGTCCCCCTGCCATCCGGTGGAAAGGAAAGTAAACGGCATCCCGCAAAAACGGTCTTTCAGATACTCGGTCGTATCCGACAGGTGGGCTGGCAAATGCTCCAAATTCGGATGCGCTCGGGCAATTTTCTCCAACATGCGCTGGCTGCCGATACAGACATTGTTGATATTGAGCGCGGCATTGATGCTTTTTAGTGCCTCGGCAGGTTCGCCCTGTTCCAATTGATGCTCTGCCAGAAGGTAAAGATATAAACGGGACTTCGGAAGCGCATCGCTCCAGCTTTCCAGAAAATCTCCCAGGCTCTGTGTGGGTGGCAAATATCCCTCAATGCGAAAAAGTGAAATCAAACAGCCAAAGATATCCGCCTGAGGAGCGATATCCGCATACGACACCAATCCCGCATCGAAGCGACGAAGCTCTATATGCTCGAGTTGGGCGCAAAAGGTTTCAAGCTGGCTGCCCAAATTCGTCTCCGATTCAGCAGAAATATTTTCAAAAAGCGGCCCCAGGCGCCGAACCTCCCACGCGATAAAATCGTGCGGAGCAATGAGCGGAGAGTTTACCCGCTCAAAATCATAGTCGGCGAAGCATTGATCGATCGCTTGTTTGCTCGGCAGAGCTGGTGGTGATTGCAGTAAATCAGACATACGATAACTATCCCTCCCAGACACGGGTATTCTGAGCCAGAGCGCGGCGAAGGCGGGCGTTTTCCACCCGGAGCTGTTTGACTTCCGCAGCGTGGGAATGATCTTCCGCCTCGTAGTCAAAGGCCCGAAATCCCGCGGGCATATATTGGAGCAGACGGAAGCCTCCGTAGTAGGAGGGATGCCCTTTGTAAGGAATGTGGGAAAGGGATTCATTGCGTGCGGCAATCAAAGACCCGCGATCTGCCAACAGAGACTCATTGAGTGCTTTGGCTACTGCTTCCTGAACACCACCGTAATGGGCATCGTGAAGAAGCAAAAAGGCACCCGGCTCAAGATGCGGAAGGACCCCGGCCAAATCACGTGCGCACGCCTCAAAACTATGATCGCCATCGATCAGAACAAAATCGAATTTTCCACCCGCAATCTGCTCCGCTTCAGGGAGAACGTAAGGGGCATAGCCATCAATAAAATTCACCCAATCCGCAAGGCGTCCTTTGAGTTGTGGGGCAATGCGATGCTCTGCGAGACAATTGGGATCCACTGACACAAGATGCCCCGCTCCCAATCCACGAAGTGCGGACGCCATCACAAATGTTGATCCTCCGCGAGCCCGGCCAACCTCCAGCGCACGGGTTGGCGTCAATCCGTAAACGAGTGAAAAAAGGAGCTGCGCTTCCGAGCACGACATTTGAGAAATCAGGCCAAAGGCCGGATCATAAGTGGACGGAGAAAGCATCATCCAATCCGGTCCTGTCAAAAACTCCGAAAAATAATCGGTGATCCGCCCGATAACAGCCTCTGTCGGATCAGCCGCCTTTGCCTCGACCAGAAGCGGGAGCACGCAATCCTCCCGGCCTTTTTGCTGTGCAAACCGGGCTTGATTGAGCAGCAGGTTGGGAATCCAGTCCGGCATCATGGACTCACGGGTTCGGGCGAAAGCCTCCTCTCCTTTTTCAAAACTTACCTTTTCAAAACTCCACGCCGCCGCGACTTCCGAAGGGATTTTTTTAATACAACGAAAAATCCGCGTCGCATAAGGCAGATCATCCAGAACCTCAAAATATTCCGAAAAATGATCCATGCTTAGAATCAGCCAGGGTGTTTCGCACCAGAGGAAATCCTGATGGATTAGCAACGACTGCCCCGGAATCAGGTGAGGATAAAATTCCCTGATAAGATGTTCGTCAAGAGCCGCAGTCTTGGCCACATCAATGAACAAAATTTCTATCGGGCGACCATCCCAACGATATTTCGCAACATCGCCCTCCGCGACGCAAATCATTTTCTGTAACGGTCGCGTGTTGGTGTCAAAGGCTCTGCGAAAACTTCCTGCCTTTTTGATTTGAGAAAATGGGGTGATGTGAGGGGCTGCAAGCTCTCCTTCCGCCACTTGAAAACGATCCAGAGAATGCACCTTGTGATCGCCGGAGTGTTCGGAATTCAGACTCAGTCCCTCCGCCAGTGCCATACTCGATCCTCCGAGAAAGCAACCACCGTCAATGACTTCACCCTTACCGGAAAAATGCTGATGGGTTGCCCAGCGTAGCACGCGTAGTTCCTCGGGAGAGAGCATAGTTGGCACCGTGTGACGGGAGGGGACTTCATAGCTTCTCCACGGTCTGGAATGTCTAAGATGACTTTGCATCAAAAAAATCAGGGTTTTAAAATATTTGCTTCGTGCAGTTTCTTGAGAAGAAACATCCAGAGCGTTCCGCTCGGATAGAGCCCGATACGTCGCAGGCGATCCTCATAATATGCGGGAGGTGCAATTTGGAATTTTTTCGCAATATCCCGACGTTTAAAAAAACACGCCGCCAGCAAAAAAATTGTATTGAGAACCACATAGGGATGGGAACCCAGAAAGCGCATCCAGACGATTCTTTCACGCATCTTTGGAAAGGCGGCCAATCGCTCGGAGATTTGGTGTATCCAAAGCTGTCCCCTGGCAACGCAATGACACCAGCATGCTTTGAAGGGACGCAAACCCCGCCGGGCAGCACGCCAGTATTGCACAGTAAACTCACGATGTGCCGGATGAAAATACCCCGGTTCCCACGGCTTGGGGCGCGCAGCAAAATGAATCAATGCCCAGCGTCGGGAACTCCAATCCCTGGTTGATTTTTCCAGCAGCGAGAAGCGATTGTAATGTTCATCAAACGGCAGGTAATTTCCCGCAATCGTAGCATTGAGTCCGTCCTGATCCTCATACGGGCATCGTTTCGGATTCTCATACAGAAATTTCTGCGCACGCCCGGCAATATCCTGTTTCATCCATTCTGCCGTGTTGATCACGAGAACTCCGGCATTGAAATATACAACATCGGGAGTCAGCCCCAGCCCGAGTTTTCTCTCCAAAAGCCCAATGGAAGGATCGTCCATTGCCGCACAGGGATACGCTTCGAGAGGCATTTCAAAAAGCGCATCCAACGAGTCCAAAATCAGTGTGTCGCAATCGATGTAAAGAATACGTTCCCCCGGTTCATGAAGTTGCTGCAGGGGCACCAGACGCAGGGTGGTTGCCTCGGAAAGGTCCGGATTGGTAACGCTGCTTCGGGCGCGAAATTCGGTCAGATCGTAGAGATGCAAGGTGATTTTTCGCCGTCGGCACCATGCCCTGGCAGCACGCTGCATGCGTGGAGAAACCCCTATCATTCGCCAATGAAACACAAGCGGATGATTGCGATTGCGATGTTTATAAATCCCCCCCCAAACCGCTCCCATGGCCTCGGCCATATTGCTGTCGCAGCCAAAAAGAAAATGCCGGGCAGATTTTAATGCCGGGATGTTTTCCTCCGCACCTGCTCCGGAGGCCGGATAGTGTGGATGGTAAAAAATCTGACCCGCCTTTTGAATAGTTGAAACGTCGGGCATTTTCATTTCAAAACAGCCTCCTGAAGCTCCGTGCGGGATGTCTCCGCCCGGCACTGCCAATGCCATTTTCGAGGTTGATGGTAATTGCTTCCCTCCAGCAAGTCCTTGCTTGTCACCTCAAAGTATCCTGTGGAAAAAGCCACCAGCTCGGATTCGAGATGCTCCGAGTGGCAATACATCCAAACCAGACAACGGTAGTGCCCGGCAGTCAGGCCAAGGGGATCAAGCGTTACCCCGACTTCAGCCGACCCAGCGGGCAAATCTTGAATCATCAGCCCGTCCTCATAGCTTGTGAGAATGAGAACCGAAGCCGCCTGCGCATCCCCGCTGCGGGCATTTTTCCATGGCAGTTGCTGTTGCTGCACGGAGGGTTCGACGCGAAGAAGAAATGTCACCCGCGAGAGAGGTTCGCATGCCCGAACAGAGATAGTTGCCCGTGCCGACTTTCCTGCCAGCAACGCTTCACTTTGCTCACTCTGCCATCGACAGGAGAGTGAAACCTTTTCCTTATTTGCGACAGACACATTCGTTTGGGTGGCAGTTGCATCCTGAAGCCCCTTTCCGCTCCATTCTCTCCAAATGTCTTCTTCATATTTGCGCACCACATCCTTTGCGGTTCCTTGCATAACGCAGCGACCGTCTGCCAGATAAAGTGCGGTTTGACAACTCTCCACAATCAACTGCGGCGCATGATTAACAATAATGAAGGCCGTTCCCGCATCCCGCATCTCGCGCACTCTGAGCAGGCATTTCTCACGAAAATACAAATCCCCGACCGCCAGCACTTCATCAATAAGCATCACATCCGGCGAAGTGTGAACCGCACAGGCAAATCCAAGTCGCGTTACCATGCCGGAACTGTAATTTTGGACGGCGGAATCCAGCGAATCCTCGATCCCCGAAAAACGAACCACATCCTCAAACTGCTCGTCGATCTCTTCCCGGCTTAATCCGAGAATAGCCATGTTTATGTAAATATTTTCTCGTCCGGTCAGGACAGGATTAAACCCCGCTCCAAGTGCCAGCATCGGGGCAATCCTGCACTGCCGATGGATGGTGCCGCTTGTGGGATTGATCAGACCGGTGAGAATCCGCAACAACGTCGTCTTACCGCTGCCGTTCCTGCCTACAATCCCAATGGATTCTCCTTTTTGAAGAGAAACATCCACATTCCTCAAAGCCCAGAATTCGCCTCGGCGTAAATACCCAGGATCAAATGGGCGGCCAGTCAGTTCTCCAAGAACATCACGCACACCATAGAGCAAAGACTGCCGGTAATTCCGACAAAACCGTTTAGAGACTCCGCGTGCTTCCAACAATTTGCCTTCCGGGCTGATATCAAGGGGTGTCATGAACTCCACCTTTCAACCACTATCGGCATGGAAGCTCGAAACACCACCAAAGCAACAGCAAGCAAAATAAAAGAAGAGAAAAAAACTAAAATAAAAAATTCCGGATGCGGGGGGATTCCGGCAGATATTAAATAACGAGCCGTCTCAAAAACAGGAGTAAGAGGGTTTGCACGGACAGCGGCAGCGAACCAGCCTTCTCCGGTCGGAACGACATAAACGACAGGAGTTACAACCAAAAAGGCACCTGTCAAAAATGGAAGAGCATTTAAAATATCACCAATCAGAAGTGCCGCAGGTGCCAGCAAAAGCCCGCATGCCAGTCCCAGAACGATCAGACTTGCAAGCGGAAATACCACAAGCGGAACCGTTGCCACTATCGGCACCCGGTAAATGAGAAAGACAACAGAAACCAAAATCAAATGAATACAAACCGAAGCAAGCAGTTTGTTCAATTCACTGAGCACAACCACCTCTCTGGGAAAATTCATCTTGGTTAATAAGCCGCGTGCTGCTGAGAGCGCATGGCCTGGCTGGGTGAGAGCTGAAGTGAAAATCTGCCAGAGAGAAACCCCCAGGATTACAAAAACCGGATAAGGAATTGGCGTGGGACCGAGATTCAACATGCCGGAGTTACGAGCTGCCGTCAGGCCGACCGCTGCCAAAATCGGGGGAGCCACCGCCCAAAAAACTCCGAGCATTGAGCTGCGGTATTTTGCTTTGGTGTCCCGAATAGCCATCACCGTGGCCAGACTGCGATGATTCCACAAATCCGACAGCGCAGCCAGGAGGCAAAAGTAAAATCTCCTCGCAAGCCCACGAGATGAAGCATCAGAATCGCTCATAAAAAATCAGGCAGAAGCTTCGACGCGGGGTGTCACGTGGATCCATTCGGGCTCAGCGGAGCGAACGAAAAAGGAGGTTAGTGCAGACTTCCAGTGCGTGAGTCCGGCCTGTGCAGCCTCACGACGCAAGGCGGGAAGAATAGAAAATTCTCGGCGCCAAAGTGCTTCGTCGAGTGCGCGGCGGAGGATTTCGGGGTCGGTTGGAATCCAGGAGTCATCCACATTTTTTTCGCAACACCAGGCACGCAGATCGCGCTGGGCGCGTTGACCGCGGAAGATGCGCTTGGCATGCTGACTTCCATGCGAGGACGGTCGCCATGTTTTATCCAAAACGACCGAATCGCAAAATGCCGCCGGGGCAAGTAAGCCCACTTTGATCCAGTAATCACGATCCTCCAGCGGTTCGTATCCCGTTACGAAACCACCGATTTTTTTATGAAGATCCGCTCGCACAATCGCAGACCCGGGAGTGATGACGGCTCCGCGCCAGAAATTGCGTTGTGCGGGAACAGGAGGTGAACCTTCTGCAAAATCAAACCCATTCAATCGCGGATGTTTGGGAGGCTCGGCTCGCTCGATCACCATGCCGTAGGCCATGCCGGCCTTCGAATCAGCTAAAGTTTTTGAGAGGTCATCGAGCGCGGTTGGCAAAAGTTTGTCGTCGGCATCCAGAAAAACATATTCCGATCCGGTCGCATGTTGGGTGCCAAGATTTCGCGCACGGGAGACGCCACCATTTTCCACACGTTCGTAAACCACAGCGTTCTGATATTTTTTACAGACGGCTTTCGTATCATCGGTGCTGCCATCATCGATCACGATAATTTCCGTAGCCGGAAGCGTCTGCCGAAGACAGCTTTCCAAAGTATCAGACAAATATTCCGCACTATTATATGTCGGAATGATGATAGAAATATTACTCATCGAAGGATCAATCCGTCATTTTTTAAACCACAGGTGAACACGGATGGGCACAGATGGTTTTTATAGGATGATACGTTGATATTCCAGTTTGGCATGTTTGAAGTTGAGGATGAGGCCGACGCGGAGCTTGGTGATCTTCAGGTAATTGATCACTTGGGCCTTCTCGTTATTGCCGATGCTTGCGATGAGATCCGGAATATATTTTCCAACGTTAACGGATTTATAAAAAAATATCTGTGTCCATCCGCGGTTTATTTCAATAACTTGCAAAGGCTTTCCACACGTCGGAATCGTCTTTGATAAAAATGATTTCTACCAACCAAAGCACTTGATGCTGCGGACTGTAATTTAAATCACTAACATCAAAAACACGATAGCCGTACTTGCTCATGAAATCACAGACTGTTGTGAGTGTATTCTCTAAATCCGGAGCGCAGACTGCACACTCCACAAAAAAAACAGCCGTTTTTCCCAAAAGCTGACTCGCTCCTTTCAGAGCTTTCAAATCAAAACCCTCCGCATCGATCTTTACGATATCGGGAATTTTTTCTTCTTTGGTAACAATGCTGTCCAGCGTAAGAACATCAACTTCTATGCTGGGAATCGCAGGGTCTTTATCCGCATTTAAAAAACTGGCTCCATCATCTCTCTCGGGCAGAGAAAGTTTGAGCTTTCCCGTCTGGTCGCTGATACCAGCCGTCGTCCATTTTATATTTGGCTGAGCAAGTAAATCTTCAGAATGCTTCCGAAGTCTCTCCTGGGGCTCGACCATTAAAAATTCCGTTTTCGGAAAATAGTCGAGAGCAGAACGTGTCCAGCGTCCATGATTTGCACCGACATCAATGATGAAATCCGGCGCAGACATTGCAGTTTTCCAGATGCTGAAAAAACACTCCAGACGCGTAGGCTTCGGCGGCGAATACGGATGAATTTCATAACCCAGCGATCGAAGCAAACGATGGAAAAGAGACTTTATCATAGCTAAATATTATTTTTTGAAAATTACGCGTCGAATTTCCTGTCCCCAGGCTTGCAAAAATATGCCCAACTCAAGCCGACCCAGACGGAGGGCGTGTTCTTTGGCAACCTCAAAACGATTTTGCCAGAATTTAGAATCTAATTGCTGGCAAGAAAAAGAGTCCCAGGAGCCAATTTTATTTTCTAAAAATGCAGGAGTCAGACTTGTAAAATCGTCCACAAAAAGAATGGGGAGTTCGTGAAAGTCACGCATGGCAGGCGACTTTCTCACCACCGGAACCGCTCCACAATAAAGAGCCTCCCACATGCGATGTGTGTCCTCGCCATTGCCGGGCGGGCATAAAATAAAATGGTGAGATAAGAGGTCCTGAAGATATCCAGCCTTTCCCGCCGCATTTGAGTGTGGCTGTCGAGTGATCCAGTTTTGATCTGAACGCCCCACCCATTCCTGCAGAGGTTCCCGAATTGCCGGATTGCTGCGAGTGCCAAAATTTGCATAGAGCAGCTTTGTGCGAGCGGGCGACGAATCCAGGGCCGTTTGGATTTCCCCCCAATTCGGTGTTATTGTGCCGCTCGCATTACCCAGCCCCAACGGAATCGGATATGCTGAATCCCCCATTGCGAACATATTCATGCCGAACCATACTGAGACGTGAGGAGGTCTTTGTTTCCAAAGCTCAGGTGAAACCGGTTTGTCGCCTTCGCCGGTGACCAGAATGATCCGTTTCCGCGTCCGGCGCAATGCACGAAATAGACGCCAAACCTCATCAATTTTACAAAAAACCACATCTCCATTCTGAAAGCATGGATTTTCCTGAGGTTCAGCATTGTGCCAAAATGCGTGATCGCACAACCCTCGAAAAGCGTCAGCGTTAACAGGAATCATATTGGAAATATCTACCGATGAGGTCGATTTTTGCAGATGAAAGATGCGTGACGTATATTTAAACCCAAACTTTACAAAAGAAAACCTGCGGTAATTTGTATAAACCTGCGGATAAATTTTCTTCAGTGATTACCACTCAAAGGATCGAAGGCTTTTCGGACAAATTTGGC
>JBKEBM010000092.1:0-13215 GCA_047973165.1 Chthoniobacterales bacterium | reverse complement strand
CTACCACATTCCAACTGACGGTGGTATCTCCACTGGTCATAGAGTTTGCTGTAAAAGTCTGGGCATTGGCTGCGGTAGCAGCCGCGAATAACAATAGAGTAACGATAGTCTTTTTCATAATAATAGGGTGTTTGTGGTGTTTCGGTCGTATTGAAGCGGTTCATTATGCGACTCGGTGTCGTGTGGCCATAACCTTAAATGAGTAGCATTTCTGCACCTATAAAATTTATGGCTACGAGTTATTGTGCGTATTTGTTAATTCGGTGAGAAAAGGTTTCTTGTCAATTGTAAAAAAAAATTTTCGGACCGAACCCCGAATCCTGCTCATCGGTTTACGTTTACGTTTACGTTTACGTTTACGTTTGCGTTTGCGTTTGCGTTTGCGTTTACGTTTGCGGTTGCGGTTGTAGTTGCGGTTGCATCCCGAGCATGCCACGTTGGTGACAGGTTCGACCCGTTATGTAAGCGACAACTCGCACGATGGAGGAATTATGGTTTAGCAGGAAAGTTCATGTATGGAGACAAGGTCCTGCTCTGAATTTTTTTAGTGGACGTTTTTATATCAGAAATGTCTGCAAGAAGTTTTTTTTAACAAGGAGAGTAGGGAATTTACTCTCGACAGGATGTACAATGAGATTTTCATTTTAGTATAGTTCAAAAAAACAACCGGAACGACTCCAAACTAACTTTGAGATGCTGCCATGTTACGGCACTAAAACAGATACCTCTTTTTCTTATCTAATACATTCAAACTTTACGGATAAACCGGATTTGATTGCTTTTCACAAATCGAAGTTTCATCATCCGCAACCTATGTCATTGATTAAATCTCTTACGACACTTTGCTGTTTTGCGCTTGTTTTGTTTACTTTTTCTGCTTGCGAAACTCTGGATTCCACCTCCGGCGGTACCGCTGCCCGGGACAACACGGTTAAGCTGCAGATTTTTCTCGATAATCAGAATTTTGGCCCGGGAATCATCGACGGGCAGCGCGGTGAATTTACCAGCAAAGCACTGGCTCTTTACCGCCACTCGAAGGGACTGCCGGAAAGCTTTAAACCCGATTTGAGCCAGATCGCTCCCTATCGCGACTATATCATCACGCAGGCCGATCTCAATTCACTGGGTAATCTCCCCGCGGCTCCTGCTGAAATTGCAAAGCTCAAAAAAATGCCCTACACGCGCCTGAGTGAACTGCTGGCTGAGCGTTTTCATACGACCCGCGCTTTTATTTATCACCTGAATCCAAATCAGCCCGTCGAGTTTCTGCCTGCGGGGAGCGTTGTGAGAGTTCCTAATGTCAGCCGTCCGTTTTTCCCTGCCAACTATCCCGCAAACTACCGCACACCGCCGCAGTCGGTCAGTTCGACGCGCAGCGTGCTGGTCGATACAAACATTCGTATGCTCCAGGTCCGTGAGGGAGATCGCCTCATCGCGGCCTTTCCGATCACCCCCGGTTCGAGTGAACATCCCGCCCCAAAAGGCAACTGGAAAATCATGCGTGCCGTGCCCTGGCCCTGGTATCGCTATGACGAAGGTGTGCTCAAGCGCGGAGTGCGCACTGAGACTTTTCACATGTATCCGCCTGGGGTAAACAGCCCCGTCGGCATCCTCTGGGCAGGCTTGAATAAACCGGGCATCGGCATTCACGGAACCGGGACCCCCGAGACGATCGGGCGCTCCGGCAGCCACGGCTGCATCCGCCTGGCAAACTGGGATGCCGCGACTTTTTACACGCTCATCCGTCCAGGCGTGCCGGTAACGATTCGATAAAAATACACTTCATCCGGAAAGCTCATCTGTATAATACGATTTAGTAAGATAATTTGCTGATACCTGTGCAGATAAGAAGGCCGGAGGTGGAGCGCAGCGGCACCGGCATCCCATAAACATAATAATTATTGACCTGGCAAAAACCCGGTAGGGTCGCTTCGATGAGGAGTCATTTTGGAAAAATGACTGGCTCTGCTTAAAGTCCGTCGATCAATTTATCGAACGGCCAGGTGACCTGAAAGGACTCTGTGAGTTCGGCCTTTGTGCCAGGCTTCAGAACAAACTCCCATTCGAGCTCGCCCGTTTCTTTATTTTCTTTACTCGGTTTCCGGCTGAATTCGATGTTGCTGACTTTAATTGATTCGTCTTGTGAAATCGGAATCTGACCATACAGAGTGATTTTTATTTCGGAGGTTTTGAAGTTCTCTATCTTCGTTTCAAATTTGCGTATGGATTCGTTTTGTTTGCTGATGAGGCCGGTCTTTCCCGATTTTTTCAGCAGGATTTTACGCGTGATTTTTACGCTGTCATCAATTCCCAGGAAGAAATCAAACTCCGCATTATCCGCGATAAAATTAAGACTGCTTTTCCCAACAAAATCGCCATCCCGGAAAAGATTGACCTGCCCGCCAAGCAGTGGTGCGCCGGAGGTATTTTTCAGACGCGCTTTCAGGTAGGCAAATTTCGAAAGCTTCGGCGTTGCCACATACTGTAAATCTGTTTTGAAGGTCTCCGTGGTGATCGGAACCTTGTGCGCCTCACCGTCGCTGGGGATGCTCGTGGGCAGCTTTATCTGAAAAACCGCAGAGAAGCCGGAGTTGTCAACCACAGCCTTTGCCGCATCCGCATCCACAGGAGCTGCCGCAACCTGCAATTGCTCTTCCCCAAGCTGCACCTGACCGCGCAGCATATTATCTCTGGCCCGGGTCGATGCTTCATCCGAGTAAGCATTTTTTGCCTTTTCGTTCCTGGCCACCGGACGCAGAATCGAGAGCCACCACGGAGTCAGTTCCGGCATCCGCGCTCCGATACCGGGTCGCGCCGTCGAAAGAGTCAGCTCGACATTTTTCCATTCCTCTCCGGTTTGCTGACGAATCATGCCCGAGCTCGCAAGTTCGATTTCTCCGGTTTTAGTATCGACCCGGGCATCGTAATTCGGCAGCCAGGAGGCTCCGTGCATATTGTAACTCACGCTCAGATCAGCCTTCACGGGTCCCTGTGTCTGAATCATCACGACAACTTCTTTTTCGGAACGCGAACGTTGCCCGCTCAGTTGATTAAGCTCCTGTTGAATAACCTTCCGCCGTGGCTCCAGGTCACGAATGCCAACATCAAAGACAATATCCTGCCGCGCAAGTTGCTCCAGCTCTTTGCCGTAAAAATCATAGAGCGATCGGACCGAATCCACACTCAACGCCGCTGTCGGTTCGGTACCTTCCGGCACCTGCAGCGGGCGGGCAAAAAGATCATCACGGATTTTATTGAGAAAATTTTTCCGCTCACCGATGTTGCGCTTTTGCTCGTTCAGAAGTTTAGCCTCATCATTTAATACAACGAGCTGAGCCTGAAGTTCGCGCACGCGCTCATTGATCAGTTCCGCAGTAAATTTGTTGTGAATTTCGATGCCCAGGATTTTAAAAGCAGCACTGCCCGAGCCTGCGGCCTGCACGCTGGATTCGTCAAGATTTGCGGGCAAACGCGTAAAACGAACAGAAGCCTCCCCCGCCGGTAAATCGACAGTTGCTTCGCGAGTGATCCGTGCACGGTCCGTATAAACCGTTACCCGGCGAATCTCCGAATCCGCATCCAAAGTCGCAGCCCGCACACCCGGTCCGCCAAAAACCAAAAGAAGTGCAACTAGAATCGGGGAAGAGTTTTTCATATAAAAAAAATTAATTCATGCTGAAGGGGCTATAAAGAGACTCTTCATACGACGAGTTATAAAAGCTGTCGATCATCGGAGCATTGTAAGCAAAAGGCTCCCGGTCCTGGGAAAGAGGTGTATTCATATAGGCGGGCTGCCCCGGCTGACGGTGCTGACGCAGTGCCTGCGGATGATAAAATCCTTCAGAATTCTGAAGATAGCTCAAAAGCTGAGAAGACGCTCCGGCCCGGCGAAGCCTGCTCATCTGAGAACTGTTGAATCGATAACTCGCCTCCGTGCTCCGGAGGTAACTCTCGATCATGTGCGTCGGAACTTTTTCAGAAACCAACTGATAAATATCGTCGTAATTCAGATGCTGACTTTCCTGCACCTTCGCCAAAGCATCTCCGGTCGCTCCGGCCTCCTGCATGGATTGAAGTAGAGCCGGATTCACCCCGGACTGCCGGGATGCACAAGCCGCCAGAACAAAAACAAGAAACCCAAACGACAAAACCCGCTTCACAAATTTTTCAGACATTCCCCAGCTATATACATTATCAAGAAGATGGAAATTATAAACTGACTGCCCTTCGCTAAGTCGCACATTTGAAAAGCTCTTCGGCTTGGTTGAGTAACGATCTTTACCCAAGGCCGTCTGCCTCTCCTGTGCCAGAGTTCCGCTTTGATGTGCAGGGGAGTGACTGTGAGTAATTTTTTTCAGATGCTGGGATGACAGCTTGCCTGACTTATGTTTTTATCCGGAGCATCATGAAAATCGCAGATCAGGCCGCCGCACGAACCTTCCCGCCCTTCAACTTACAAAAACTCCTGGCAACCACTTTTGCCCCCAAAGCCGGACAAAAAATTTGTATCCTTATCGATTTGGAAAATCCTTCGGAACTTAAAGACTTTGCCTTCCTGACAAACCCGGCTTACAGCATCCAGAAAAACGGTATCGAGTATTTTTACAAACCCCTGCACGATACCGTCATGACCGAAATGAATCTCACCGGCGGCGAAATTTTTGCCTACAAAGCCACCGGCGGCAGCAATCTCGACCTCCCCGATGCAGCCTTCACACTCGACGGACAAGAAGTCTCTCTCGGTAAAGATGTCTATCCAAACTACGATCTCATTCTCTGCATTTCCACCGACTCCGCAACCGCTCCGCTCACTGCATTTGCAAAACAATACGGCTTCCGGGGAGCCACGCTGCACGGCCTCAACGACGTTATCCTCTCCTCCGGTCTTGCCGTAAACTACCAGGAAGTCAGTGCCGAAGCCGAGAAACTCCGTCTCGGAGTCACCAAATCTGACTGGGTCGAAATCGATTTCGACTGCCTCGATAATTCTTACACTCTGCGTCTCGAACTCGGCGGACAGGAGGCGCAAAAAAGTCACGGCCTCTGTCTCGGAGATGAACCTGACGTAGCCAACCTGCCTGCTGGTGAGGTTTATTTCGTTCCCGTCGGAGCCTCCGGACAGTTTCCCATGCACTACTCGGACGGAAGTATCGGACTCATGGATGTCGCCGACGGACGTATCCAAAAAGCCTCCCTGCTTCGTGGAAAACAAAGCACCATCGATGAGCACAACGCAAAACTCATCAGCGACCCCGTCACCGGTGAACTCGGCGAACTCGGTCTTGGCACACAAGTCCTCCCCGTCTCAGGCCGCGACATCCAGGACGAAAAAATCCGCGGAACAGTTCACGTCGCCACCGGGCGCAGCGACCATCTCGGAGGCGATCTGACGCCCGATAAATTCGCCGAAGCCCAGCATGCAACCCACGACGACATCCTTTTTGCTCCGCACAAAACTCCTGAGACCGATGTCCGTCAGGTCCGTATGTTTCGCGACGGAAAAGTCGAAATCCTGATCGAACACTTCGAGCCATCGAACTACCTCAATGGCCTCCTGGCAACCTGAGGGCAGAAGCCAGGCCCAGCAATGGAAGCACCGGATTTTAACAAAGGCGAAATTCCTCAGTCCAAATGCGCTCCAAAAACCCCTACGAAAACTCTGAACTTCTAGCGGAATATCTGCTGCTGCATTACGGAACCCAGGAAGACATTTTCGGAGAATTTCCCGCTCCCGTCGAAGCCCTCGATTTTCCCGTGCGGACGGTTCGCGAACTCCTGGCTCCCGGCACGCACGCAGCCCGCGCTCTGGACCTCGGTTGCTCGGTGGGCAGATCGACTTTTGAAATAAGCCTTTCGGCTGACGAAATCATCGGAATTGATTTTTCGAAATCTTTTATTTCCGCTGCAAAAACAATGCTCAACGAGCAGAGTATTTCCTGTCAGATTCGAGCCGAAGGAAATATTTTCGACAACTTCACAGCCAGGCTCCCCGCAGACCTTCCCCTGGATCCGCCAATCCATTTTGAAGTCGGGGATGCCTGCGACCTGCGCAGTGACCTTGGCACTTTTGACCTGCTCCACGCAGCAAATTTACTTTGTCGCCTCCCCCACCCGTCTGCTCTGATCGAGCATCTTCCGGATTTGATTCGTCCTGCAGGCCAACTCCTGCTCACCACCCCCTTCACCTGGCTCGAAGAATACACGCCCACCGAAGGCTGGATCGGCGCACAAAACGCCACGGCACCGACCAGTCGAAAAGCCCTTATTTCCAAACTCTCCGAACACTTCACATTAGAAAAAGAAAAAAACATCCCCTTCATCATCCGTGAACATGCCCGAAAATTCCAATACACCATCGCCTGGGGAAGCCGCTGGCGACGCCACACAAGTCAGTAATCCCGACTACTGGGACCAACGATACAAAAACTCCGACTCCCCCTGGGACCTCGGCCACCCTCACCCCGCCATCATTCGTTGGTTCGAGGAATCTTCCCCACCCGCCGCGGGCCGCATCCTGGTCCCCGGCTGCGGCAGTGGAAACGACGTGCGCGGTATCGCCTCATATCTCCGGAATATAAGCCTCCCCGACGATACGCAATCTAATGAAGTTGTCGGCGTCGATATAGCAAAAACAGCCATCGAACAAGCTCAGCTAAAAAATACCTCCCCCATCACCAGCTACCGCATGCTTGATTTTTTAAGTGAAAAAACACGCGATTCGCAGGAGCTGCAAAATTTCGACGCCCTGGTCGAGCACACCTGCTTTTGCGCTATTTCCCCGGATCAACGCCCAAACTACGTAAAAACCGCTGCCCAGGCACTGAAGCCCGCCGCCTTATTCATCGGTATTCTGTTCCTCGGCGAAGAGGAGCAAAACGACGGCCCACCCTGGACAACCCCCCTCAAAGAATTCCGCGACTTATTTTCACCATACTTCGAAATCCAAAAACTCACCCCCGTCGCTCCGGAACTCTCCGCACACAGCCGCCCCGAAACCCTGGCTGAACTCCGTCGCCGCTGAGAAGGAAAGAAAAACAGGATTGTTTCCTCAGAGAAGCACGTTAGCTTCGGAGCGATGAAAAATTACTTTCTTGTCGCGCTCCTCGCCTTTCTCATCACCGGAGCTGAAGCGGCCACGCCAACTGATATCCGAAACAGCGTCGTCCGCATCATGTCCGCCTCTCAGTTCCCGAATTACGGCCTGCCCTGGGAGCCGGGACAGTTCAGCGGTGGCAGCGGCAGCGGATTTGTCATCAGCGGCAACCGTATCCTCACCAATGCCCATGTGGTGAGCAACTCCCGATTCATCACCGTCTCCAGGCAGAATGACCCGCGCCCCTGGCCCGCAAGAGTCCTCTTCATTGCACACGACTGTGACCTGGCTCTGCTCGAAGTCGAGGACAGTTCCTTTTTTAAAAAATCCTTCCCCCTCGAAATCGGGGGCGTCCCTGAGATCGAATCCACCGTTTCCGTTTACGGCTACCCTATCGGCGGAGATCGCCTGAGCGTGACCCGCGGAATTGTTTCGCGTATCGACTTTCAGCTCTACTCGCACTCGGCAGCCGACCAGCACCTCACCATTCAAATCGACGCCGCAATCAACCCCGGCAACAGCGGCGGCCCCGTTCTCCAGGATGGCAAAGTGGTCGGCGTTGCATTCCAGGGCTACAGCGGTGATGTTGCTCAAAATGTCGGCTACATGATTCCCACCCCCGTAATCAATCACTTCCTGGAAGACATCTCCACCGGCAGCTATAATAACTACGTAGATATCGCTCTGACCTATTTTCCTCTGCTCAACGATGCCACCCGCCAGGGACTCGGACTAAAAGATGAGGATGGCGGAGTCCTGGTAGGAACCGTTTACGGAGACGGTTCGGCGGACGGACATATCGAGAGTGGCGACGTTCTCCTGGCCATTGACGGGGTTAAAATTGCTCGCGACGGCACTGTCGATTTTGAGAATGACAATATCGAACTCGCCGAAATCATCGAACGAAAATTCAAAGGCGACAACGTCACCATCGACCTCCTGCGAAACGGTGAGAAAAAACAGGTGCACTTTCCTTTGAAAAGTTTTCCGCATCATATCTATGCCAACAGATACGACGAAAAACCTCGCTACCTCATTTTTGCCGGACTCGTTTTCCAGCCCGTGAATCGGAACTTTGTGCAGTCCTACCATGTCGACAACTTCCTTTTAAAGTATCTCTATGCACGCTATCTCAATGACGATTACTACCGCGACCACCCCGACCTGATTACCCTCAGCCAGATTCTCGCCGATCCTGTAAATTCCTACGCGGAGAGTTTTATTTTTAAGGTTGTCGAGTCTGTGAATGATACCCCGATTAAAACAATGCAGGACCTCGCAGACGCTTTTGAAAAAGCCGAGGAGTTTTATGTCATTCGTTTCCTCGGCGAAAAACGCCCACTCGTTATCGAGGCAAAAGCAGCCCGTGCAGCACACACCCGCATCCTTGAAAATTACTCCATCAAACCTGCAGAGAACCTCTGATCCTCTTCCATTTTTTTAAAATATGACACTTCGCTCTCTTTTCTCCCTTCTTCTCCTCATCGGGCTTACCGGATTTTCTCAGGCCGGCACGACCCCTCCTGCCCGCACGCAGATAAGCAGCAGCAACTCCGGATTCCAGGCTGACCGCGATGCC
Source organism: Chthoniobacterales bacterium (assembly GCA_047973165.1). Lineage (GTDB taxonomy): Bacteria > Verrucomicrobiota > Verrucomicrobiia > Chthoniobacterales > JBKEAD01 > JBKEAD01. The sequence continues at coordinate 4,543 of JBKEBM010000092.1, read as the reverse complement.
AATGAAATGGCTAACTCCGTCGTCCGGGTCCACTCGACAAATCAGGACTATAATTTTCGCCTGCCCTGGTCGAAAAAATCAACCTACGAACGCCGCGGATTGGGTGTCGTCGTCGGCGAAAATCGTGTCCTGATCAATGCGCAACTGATCGTAAACCACAACTACATTGAACTCGAAGAACCAAGCGGAGGCACCAAATCAGAAGCTCGCATTGTCTGCCTGGACTATGACAGCGACCTTGCCCTGCTGGAGGCTGTCAACCCCGAGTTTCTCAGCAAAAAAATGCCTCTTAAAATCGCCCCAAACCCACACCTGGGCGACTCGCTGGAAGTTCTCCAACTCGAAAACAACGGGGAACTCATAGCCACTCCCGGCAAGCTCACACAAATCACCACCGGACAGTATGCGGTAGATGATGTAGGTATGCTGCTCTTTCAGCTCACGCTGAACCTGCAACAGCGTGATGGCAGTTTCGTACTCCCGGCGATTCAAAACGGCAGCCTGCTGGGCCTTGTGATACGTTACGATCGGCGCAACCAAAGTGCCAATGCAATCCCGGCACCCATCATTGAGCGCTTCCTGGAGCTGGCTGCAGAAGAAACTTTTGCAGGCTTTCCACGAGCCGGCTTTGGCATTGCTTCCCTCCGAGACCCGCAGCTTCGCAAATACCTTAAAATGGGCGATCGCGACGGAATCTATATCGATAAAATCTCCCCCGGAAGCCCCGCCGATAAAGCCGGGCTGAAAGTCGGTGATGTCCTCCTCGCCGTCAACGGTTACAATATCGACAACGAAGCCAACTACCCGGACCCCGACTTCGGACGCCTGCCCATCGTCCACCTGACAACCGGAAAATACAAAACCGGTGAAACCCTCGACTTTCACATCCTCCGCAACGGAGAAGAGCTGGATATCCCGCTCACGCTCACGAGTCGCGACCGGGAACATATGGCCGTCCCCATCCAGCTTTTCGACAAAGCACCTCGCTACACCATTATCGGCGGAATCCTTTTTCAGGAGCTCTCCCGCCCCTACCTCAAAGAATGGGGAAACAAATGGAAAGACTCCGCCCCGGCCAGGCTGGTCTATTACGACGAGATGCAGGAAGAAGAACTCCAGGACAAAAAAGGGCTGGTTTTTATCGGGCAGATTTTACCTCTCGCCGAAACGATGGGACTTAACAGTGCCCTGGGTTCGCCTGTGCAGAAAGTCAACGGACAGGAAATAGAATCCCTGGAAGACCTCATCCAGGCCGTTGAAAGCAGCAAAGACCACTACATGCGTATCGAGATCGAATCCGACCCGCGGGTGCTCTTTATCGATAAGCAGGCCGAGCCGCGTATTGAAGCGAGTATTAAAAATAAATTCGGAATTCGGGAACTGCGTCAGCTTGATTAAAAAAAACTGCGCTTCCAGCCTGCCAGGGGCGGCATCATACGATTTGGTATAAGCCCGGCAGGTTACTTCGATGAAGTGACCACCATGTTTGTTTTTTGGTGTAGGGGCGGCTTGTGGGCGTAGTTTTGCAAGGCGCCTCGAAGCAAGCCCATGCGTTCGTCCCAGGCCAGCCAAATCCATTCTTCACCTATCCCTGCAAGGCGCATTCTGTAAGACCTTATTCCGAAACTCGCTCGCCTCCGCCGTATTTATCAACACTTATAAGGCTTTTTGGGGACACTTTTATTAACACCTATTTTACTCTTTACCGCAGAATTTTTGTTACGCATAAGAGAGTTCTCCACTTTTTGCAAATAGCGGCGTTTAATCTTTGAAAGTTTTCTTTTCACCTCTATGTCCACTCGCATCTTTGTTTTCGCTTTTATATCGGCAGTCACCTGTCTGTTAGCCGCCTGCGATCCCCTCGCAGACACCTCTGTCTCTCCGGGTAAAAAAGACTCCTCCACTCCACAACCCACCCCCGAAGTTTTCACGCCTTCCACTCCGGATCCGACACCATCCCCAACGCCAACTCCCCTCCCCACGCCTACACCATCTCCTACACCAACCCCCGATCCGACCCCGCCGCCCCTTCCATCGATCGGACGCAAAACCATCGACCTCTCCCGCTATTACAACGGCATTACGATCGAAACCGATTTTCTTGCCGAGCAAAGCGACCTCACCGCTGCCACCGAACGCAATATAAACAACAGCTACAAACTCGAACTCCGCCTCCGCGTTCAGGTCCCCAAAGCCGCCACAACCCTCAAAGAAATCAACGCAAACTTCAAAGGCCTCGACAAACTTTTACCACAATTTCCCCAACTTCTCGAAACGGCCACCGTCTCCCCCGCCTGGAAGCAACTCTACGAAAATAAAGTCAACTGGACCCGCCGAAACGCAAGCCGCCTGAATACCCTCCTCTCCCGCCACAACTTCTACGACTGCGATACCATTCTCGAACTCCGCCACCCCGAGACCAAACGCCGCGCTCTCTTCATCCTCAGCGACATGGATGTGAATACCGACGGGTCCGACGGCGACCGCAACTACACAGTGGACGACTCCTCCATGTATTACCTTCCCCAGACAAGCTACCGCTGGCCAAAGCAAACCAAACGCATCAACCCGATGCTCACCAAAGAAAAAAACCGTCTGAAAAAACTCGAAGCCGACTACGCCAAACCCGGCCTCAGCAGCCAGGTAAACCGCGAACTCCGCGAAGGCATTGCCAATGCCAAACGCCGCATCGGTGACCTCTCCCACTTCAGCTTTCTCATCTCCGACGCCGATCCCTTCATCGTGCTCCCCGGCTTCATGCTCCGCTCCGGCAGCTCCCCTTACAAACCACGCATCGGCGACTACGCCGTCGTAATCTACAACGATAAAATCTACCCCGCCATCCTCGGTGATGCCGGCCCCTCCTTCAAAATGGGCGAGACCTCCATGCGCATCTGTCGCGAAATCGAACCAAAGACGAATGCCATCCGCCGAGCCGTAAACAACATCCGCGTAGCCTATATCGTCTTCCCCGGATCAGCCGAAAAAAAAGCCGCCCCTCCCGACCTCGATGCCTGGCACGCCCGCTGCTCCGAACTCCTCGCCGAGCTCGACGGCAGCACCCCCGCTCTCCACAGCTGGGAAAACATTATAAAACCCTGGCCAACTCCGACGCCTTCGCCAACCCCCACCCCAACGCCAGCACCTGTCTCCACTCCGGTATCGACACCGTCGCCAGCTCCGACACCCGCTTCCTCAGCGACACCAACACCGGATGCAAGTTCCGGCATCTGAAAAGACTTATATCCGTCTCAACTCACTGCTCACCCGCCCAGGCCGTGATCGGGTGTTCGCGTCTGTCTTTCCAGATCGCTCGCTTGATCTCCCAGGGTACATTTACCGAATCCACGCGCACTTTATCCATCGGATCGAAAACAAATTTTGCAGTACTTTTCTGAATCCCTCGCGGCGTTGTCACTTCGACATCTGCCTCGGCATGCACCACACCCTGCTCCTCGGGTTTCCACTTGATCACACCGCGTGTCTCATACACGGACTGGACCTCATCCCGAAATTCAGCGTCCACAAAAAGCGGTGCTCCGGAGAGTTGGTTCGGTCCCAAAACAATCTTGCGGCCGGTCACTGTTTTAAAACGAAGTGCCTTCACGCGCAGCATCAGGTGCTCACCTTTCGTTCCAAAAGCCGTCAGGCGAAAGCGATAAGGGCCAAATAATTTAGCCGATCCGCCACCGATCACCATTGCCGATGCCGAGATTACAGGACCGGTCCCCTCCGGCATCATTTCGCCCAGGTAGGCGGTTCCGGCACTGACTGTTTTTGCCGGCACGTATCCCTCCTCATCGAGGCGCATAATCATGCAGGCGTTCAAAGATAAAAGAAGGAGAAGCAGAGCGGCTTTGTGGAAGAAGCACAAGAGCATACCCCGAAAGCTCACTTTCAGCACAGAGTTGTTCAAAACCCTGGAGACGGCGTTGAAAAGATACCCATTGGGACAGGGCCTGCGGCTATCGTTTCGTCTTGTCTCCAAAATTTTGTCCGGCCTCTCTGCTGAAAAGCAGGTTTCTGAATGTGCCCACAAAAAAGTTTTTAGTGAAGAGGGGGAGTTTTTCATTTCAGGGAAATATGCCATTATTTTCATAGCTTTTGGCCAGGCGTTTAATTGCAAGATTAAATGCCGCCGTCCGCAGGTCCCCGAGATCGCGCGTCCGCCAGTGATCGTAAATCGAATGAAAGGCCCGGGCCATTGTCTCCTCCAGCGCCGTATTCACATAGTCCTCCTCGTTCGGAGCTTCCGTAATCAGAGCCTTCTCTTCATCATCAAGCTGGCGCTCTGTCATTTTTTCCACCATATCGACCATGCGCGTTTTCATGACCTCTGCGTAACGGGATGTCATCCTATCGAAACTCACATGAGAGAGATTTTTCAGCCACTCGAAATAGGAGACGGTCACGCCACCCGCATTCAAATATAAATCCGGGATAAGCAATTTGCCCCGCTTGAGCAAAATCTCTTCCGCACTGAAACTCACCGGTCCGTTTGCTGCCTCGGCAATCACCACAGCCCGAATTTTCTCCGCATTTT
>JBKEBM010000086.1:0-24006 GCA_047973165.1 Chthoniobacterales bacterium | reverse complement strand
GGAACTTGCAGCGTGCTGAAAAAAGTGGATACCGACACGATTAAAATCGGGATTATCCCGATGCCCGTGTGCTTCCCAATCGGTGGCTTTTAAATCGATTTCGATATCAATCGCCTGCTGCACCTGCTCGTCGATCTCGATCACAGCATTCAAAAAATCCGGACCAGCCTCGTGATTCCAGACGCCGGGGTCCTTTAACTTTAGAGTCCGCCCGTCTGTTGTCTTCCAGGCATCACCCAGCCGACCGCTGAAAAATAATGCCTGTATCTCCAGCTCGCCGAGCGGAGCTCCAGCCTGCAAATCGCTCGACTCCTGGAGAAGAGTCCGGGAATTTCCGGTCACTTCGATATACCTGCCAAGCAGGTTTTCATAGAAAACAGTCGCAGAGGGGAGCTTCGGAGCCATTGTGAAAGCCTAAGATTTTTCAGGCTTTGGTTTCGGTTTCGGTTTTTGCTGCAGGGAGCTGAGTAAAGTCTCTCCGAGTTTTTTACTGGAAGGTGTGAGTCGCCCCTTCAAAAGAGAGGAGAGTGTTTTGATCGCATCGTCTTTTTTTCCAAGTGCTACAAAAATCCTGGCCCGAACATAGCGCAGACGAAAATTTTCTGACCGGGATGTTTTATATTTCAAGGCCTCATCGATTGAGGCAAGAGCACCCTGGGTATCTCCATTCCAAAGCTGCACCCAGGCAAGCCCTTCAAAGGGGACCGGACTCTTATACTCATCCGCCAGAATTTTTAAATCATCGGCTGCAGTGAGAATATTTTTGCGGTGTGCGTAAACAATCATTTGATAGCGACTCCAGATATTTTTGGGTCGTTCTATGCTCAGAGAAGTATCCACTGTTTTGCCATAAGGCCGGTAGAGCGGATCACCTATTATAACCGTCATCCATGAAAGCACCGGAGTAGCAGCATAAGCACTGTCGGCATAGTTCATGCCGCTCATCAGGCGATTTTGCATGATTTGCGGATGCACCGTAAGTTTCAGATAGGGTTCATAAACATTGCCAATAACTGCCGAGGCACCCCGGGCAAGCAATGGCCCAACCCAGTATGCTTTTGTATCCCGAATTCTTGTCGCACTGAAAGAATGGATATGTAAGGCAATCGCTCCTGGCGCAAAACGTATATCTCCGCTGGCAAAAGGACCGTTGATACTGCTCTTATACCAGCCATAGTAAACGGCCAGATTCTCAACCGGAAATCCCGCCGGAAAAGTAGCTCCCGCTGCGTCAAAGATAACCGGAATCCCGGCGGCCTGCATTTCGAGTGCCGCTGCACGCAGCCATTCGTCACCAAGTTTATAAGCACCCGATTTGATGCCTCGCAAATCGACCATTGCCCAACCCCAGAGTCCTTCGCGTTCGGCCTCCAGCGTCTCGTCGATAATACGTTTTACAATAGCCGTACTTGGACCGTCCAGGCGCGTAACCAACATCATACCGGGAAGGTTGATTGTCTCAGAGAAGGGAGCGGAACGTTCAAAATAGGGGTTTTCCACAAAACCATCCGACGGTGAAGTAACCCCTAAAAGTGCCAGTTCTGAATCAAGCGAGGCTTCATCCCGGCTTTTAATCGGATCGCGTTTTTCACCTTTTGCCGCAGGACCACGCTTGGTTTTAATCGAGAGAGGAATGCCGCGAACAGTCACGATATACCGAATTTTATTGGAAGTTAATGTCGTTTCGGTGCCTCGCCAAAATTGGCGTTCAGAAAAAATACGCCGCAACGGATCGGCGATTTCATCGATATACACCTGACGCGGGATGTGCTCGTCTTTTGAACAAGCCAGCCCAATAAGGTTCTCTTCAGGGATTCCACGTCTTTTGGCATAATAGCGGGCAATATCTTCCGAGCCAGGAAAAACCGTATTATAAACAACCGCAACCTGATCCGGAGTAGCACGGGATTTTCCCTGTAAATCGCCAAAGCTCAAACCGAATAAAACGACCAGGAGTCCTGGCAGATAAAACGATTTAAGGAAGTTCAACACGCAGTCCATCATAAGCGAGGCGAACGCTATCAGGCAAACAGGCTTCTGTCGAGGCATGAGCGAGGTCATGTCCCATGTGGATCAGTAAAGTCTGACGTGCCCCGATACGCTGAGCAGAGTGCAGCGCTTCCTCAACAGTCAGGTGACTCGAATGGTCCACAAACCGCAGGGCATCGATCACAAGCAACTCCGCACCTTTGGCAGCCTGAAGCGCCTCTTCCGGCACACCGTTGCAATCCGTATAATAGGCCAGGAGCTTTTTACCATTGCGGTGAAAAACAAATCCGTTGGTCTCAAAGTGACCATGCGGCAGCAGAACAGGAACGACAGTCGTTTCACCAATCTGAAACGCCCCTTCAAACTCCACCGGGTCCACCCGCACATAGGTTTCGACAACGTTTTTTCCGCTGAAAGCATAGAAAAAAACGCGCTTCAAATCGGCCATCGTTTTTTCAGAGGCATAGATCGGAATGCGCCGACCAGCCATCTGGCAAAAGCGGCGCAAGTCATCGAAGCCCAGGATGTGGTCCACGTGCGAATGCGTAAAAAGGGCCGCATCAAGCCTCCTCAGCCCAAGGCGCAGACACTGCTCGCGAAAATCAGGCGGTGTATCCACAACAAATTTACACTCCGGCGTCTCCACATAAATCGCACTACGCAGACGCTTGTCACGACTGTCCGTCGAGATACAAACCGGGCACTCACAACCAATCACCGGAATTCCCATTGAAGTTCCCGTTCCTAAAAAGTTGATTATAAAGTCTCCCATTGCTTTGTTAGGCGTTGCACACTCTCATACTCTGACCATGTCGGCAACTCTCACTTCCATACGAATACGCAACCTCGCTCTCGTCGAAGATTTATCCTGGGAACCACAGCCTGGACTCAACGCGATCTCGGGAGAAACGGGTGCCGGCAAATCCGTTATCCTCGGTGCTCTGAAGCTCCTCCTCGGCGAACGCGCCGACAAATCACTTATCCGAACCGGAGCCGAACAATGCTCCGTCGAAGCTGTGCTGCAGCTTGCCGATCCGCTCTCAATCAACTCGCAGTTACAGGAAGTCGGTGCCGAACCCTGCGAAGATGCCTCCCTGCTGATCAAGCGTAGCATCACTCCGACTTCCACAAAACAGTTCGTCAACGGCAGCCACGTAACTCTTCAGTTTTTAAAAAAAATTGGTGATCGACTAATCGACCTGCACGGCCCGCATGACCACCAGGCACTCTTTGATCCGGATGAACAAACCCGCCTCCTGGATTCTTTTGCAAAAGCAGAAGCCGCCGTCGAAAATTATAAAAACTGCCGCACAAGCTGGCGTCAGCTTATCCACGAGCAGGAATCCAACGACAAAGATGCCCAAAGCATGGCACGGGAACTCGACCTGCTAAGTCACCAGGTCCAGGAAATCGATGCTGCTGCAATCGATCCCGACGAGGAGGAACCTCTGCTGGCAAAACTACGAACTGCCGGAAACAGTAAACGTCTTCAGGAAACCGCGCACGCCCTGCAGCAACTGCTCTCAGAGGAAGAGCAGGGTCTTTCGGAAAGGCTTTCCGACATTGCCAGGATGGCACGAGACCTGGAAAAACTGGACCCGGCTCTCGGGTTTGTCTCCGAACTCCAAACCCAGGCCGCAACCGCCCTGGGAGAAATGGAGGCCGACCTGCAAAGCTATATGGACAACATCGAAACCGACCCCCGCATAATTACCGAACTGGAGGAGCGGATCAATTTATTCATCGATCTGAAAAGAAAATACGGGCCGGAACTAAAAGACGTTCTCGACTTTGCAGAAACCTCCAGAGAGCGGCTTGAGATTCTGAAAGCGCGTGAGGTCCGATCCAAATCACTGGATGATGAAATTCAAAAAGCTCACAACAAATTACAATCCGCAGCAAAAGCACTAAGCAAACTGCGCAAGCAATACGCACCAAAGCTGGCCAAAGCCATTGCCGATCAACTGCACGACCTGGGATTTTTGCAAAGTGAATTTAATGTTCAGTTAACAGAGGAAGAAGGGTTCGCGCCGCACGGATGCGAGCAAGTCGAGTTTTTATTTTGTCCGAATCCCGGAGAACCAGCGCGTCCGCTGAGACAAATAGCATCCAGCGGAGAAATTTCACGAGTCATGCTCGCAATCAAAGCCAGCCTGGCCGATCAGGACGAAATTCCCGTTCTCGTTTTCGATGAAGTAGATGCAAATATCGGCGGAGAAGTCGCGACAAAAATCGGAGCCAAACTTCGCAAATTGGGTGAATCTCATCAGGTTTTCTGTATCACGCATTTACCCCAGGTCGCGGCTGCCGCAGGCTCTCACTTTGTCGTAAACAAAGTCGTGCGGGACAAACGCAGCTTCTCCGACCTCTCGGTTGTCGAAGGAAGCTCTCGCGAAGAAGAGCTTGCAAGAATGCTTGGAGGAAAAGAAAAATCGGCACTCGACCACGCCCGAAGCCTGCTCAAAGGAACTCAGGGCAGATGATATTTTATGCGATTTGATCTGACCACCAAACTCCTGATCCTGGCTATACTTGGCTTTATCTGCTGGAGAGAAACCTATGATGGCATCCTGAAAAACCAGGAAACAGTCCTCACCGAATGCCTCATCAAAGTATCCGGAAAATCGAAAGATATTCCCAAACTCCAACTCGTTTACTCCGGTCAGGGAGAGGAGCTTACTCCTCTGGACTGCGCCCTGTTTCTGAGAGCAGCAAAACGCCTGGGATTTGGCAGTGCAGGCATCCTGGCCCTGAGCCTGAACGAAAATAACGAAGGCGGCGGTATTTTTAACAACCTCCTCCAGGACCCCGAACGTCTACCCGACCGGGTATTTTTTTCGACCTCCCTGACGATTCTTCCCGATGCAAATACCGGGACCCAGCCTGCAGCAATCGGTGGAGAGACCGAATTGACCCTACCCGTTTTTGAATCTTCCTCCTCTCCGTTTTCCGCAAGTGGAAATGCCAGAACGGGTTTTATAAATCCCTCTTTTCATGCCGCTGATGCCGCCCTGCTCGCTATACTGGGGACTAAAATTGTCCCCTCATTTGCTCTGGTTGCTCTGAGTGACCCTCAGGAGCTGAAACTCGATGATAAGCATCTTAAAATCCGGGGAAGTAAAATTCCACTACGCGAAGGAGGGGTCATTAAGCTGCAGCCGGATGCTTTTTCGACAATCCCAAAGCTCGCTCTTGAGGATATTTTATTACAGGCCGAAAAGCTTGCCCGCAACATGCCGGCAAATTTGCTCGGCGGCAAAAATGATATATTAATTCTGGGTGCCGACGCGCCCGAAAGTATCGCCGGAAACTTTCAGTCAGATCCGGACAACAAGCTGAACCTGAGTGAATATCAACTCTCCACTATCGCTACTATTATAAATGGATTTAAAACTGCCCCCACCAGCCTCGGTTTACTGGGGCTTTTGGCAGCGTTTGATTTTGCTGCTGCTGCATGTTATCTGCGCCAGCGACGTGCCGCCTGGTTGCTGGCCTGGCTTTTGCTGATTCTGATTCTCTACGTAGGAGCCGCCCTGGGAATTTTGATTATTTACTCACGGATCCTACCGCTGATTCCTTTTATTATAATGTTTGTCGCTGCAATTATTTTGCCGCCACCCGCTAAGCTACGCCCTTTGCATGCTCGAACGGGCGACCCAGTACAGCCTTCGAATCTGTCTTCAGCCATCGATCCAGAACGCTTGCATAGACTGAGCGAAAATCGATCTCGAAAGAAACATCTCCGCGGTTAAGCCTTTTCAGATCGGGCGCCGATCCCCAGACCCCGGGTTTGATTCCGCCCCCCAGGAGAAACATTGGTGCTGCGGCACCGTGATCTGTTCCGCCGTTTGCATTTTCCGCAACCCGGCGACCAAATTCGCTGAAAGTCACTATCATTACTCGATCGAGGACGCCGTGTTGTTTCAGGTCATCAATAAAAGCACCCAAAGTATTATCCAGTTCTGAAAGCAGACGATTCTGTGTGCCAGCCTGGTTGATGTGTGTGTCGTATCCCCCCTGCGAAGCATAGTATATTCGGGTAGGCATCCCGCCTGTGATAAGTCTGGAAATTATTTTAAACTGTGCACCCAGGTTATTGGAGGGGTAGCCCTGTGGTTCCGGCGATTTACGAATGATCCTCTCTATTTGTTCCAGGCTCATTCGTGTATCCAGATCCATTCTGCGCAAAAAATCGAGAGAGTTACCCGGCTGGTTCGGGTCCTGTTGTGGATTCGCCAGCTCCAGAATGCTTCCCCCGTCATTATCATCAGCATCCATAAAGCTGTCTTTCCTTTTTCCACCAGCACGAGAAGAGACCGCAATTCCTTTTCCGGAGTGACTCTGAAAAGACTGTGGCAACTGATCTCCCATGCTGACACCGACCGTAGCACCCTCTCCGGAGCAGGCGTTATCAAAGTATCTTCCCAACCAGCCATCCCCAAGTGTTTCATTAGCATCGGAGGCCGTTTGCCAGATTTCCATCGAGCGAAAATGAGAGCGATTTGCGTTGGGGTAGCCCACATTTTGCAACAGAGACATGCGCCCGTCATCATATAGCCGCCGCAGATTTTTCAGCGCAGGGTGCAGTGCAATTTCCTGATTGATCGAAAGACAATCTGCCTTCGGCAATGCAAGTGTTGGACGGGACTTGTAATAAATATCATTTCCAACAGGGACCACCGTATTGAGTCCGTCATTGCCACCCGCGAGCTGTAATATAACCAAAATGGGATTGTCGCGCCCGGTGCTTGTCTGCAGGACGCTGTTCTGCGCCGTCGCGTTCATCGTCAGAAAAGTCTGATCGATAAACGACGGAACCGTCCATGCCAGTGCTCCACCAAGCAGCGAAGTGCGTAAAAAGCGACGACGTGTATAAAAATGATGAGAGTCTTTCATATTATTTATATAAGTTGATATTCGGGGGCAGCCATTATTCTGTGTGCTATTTCACATTTGATTTTATTGCTTACAGGAAGCGGAGCATTTGCATATTTTTCATAGAGTTCACCCTCCAGTCGTGCGTCCGCAGGTTGAGCAAGTAAAAGCTTTGATATCTGATCGAGAGTTTTAAAAATACTACTTCCGTCTATCATATCAAACTTCACCACCTTCTCTTTTCTACCTTCCGCCATTTGCATTGATCCGGCTTGCTTCATCGCTCTTTTTTTACGATTAAAACCATATATCATTTTACGACTTCCCGTGTATCGTGCGGACAGAGTTGCACTGTTGATCCAGCTTCGTCCCCCCACCCAACCCCGAACATTTGGTGGCGCAAAAAGTTCCTGCCCCTGCTGGCGTATCATTAAATTTGCCTGATTGACTGGCGGTAAAGGACGTCCCAATGAAATACAGGAACCCACCAGCCACTGAACCGGACTTTTTATCTGCCTGGCCATTACCTCCGGAGAATAAAAACCCTTTGATAGAAAAATTTCCTGCAGCCAGGCAGAGGTATTAAATTTTTTTGATCGCAAAGAAGAAGCCATCTTCTCCAAATCCTCCGGAGAAGCTGACACACCGGCATAATATTCCCAGAGACGCTTTGCCAGAAAACGAGCACAGGCCGGCTGCTCAAAGGCCAAATCAACTACATCCTCAGCCTCCCAGCGACGAGTCTTTCCAAAAATAGTTTTACGACCCGGATCAGCAAATTTTTTTCGGAAAATAACCTTACCGTTTTGGTTAATACGATAACCGGCAAAGGCGCGGGCTGCCTCACCTATATCTTTTTCGGTATAGTTTCCCTCTCCCAAAAGAAAGAGTTCAAAAATCTCTCTCGCAAAATTTTCATTCGGAGCACTTGCCTCGCTTTTGTTGACATCCAGATAAATCATCATCGCAGGGTCTTGTGCTACGGCCTTAGCCAGGTCCACCATTGACCCGAGCGCACCCTCGCGAAAAGTCTGGTTTTGCTTAAACATATAATAAGGGTCTTTCACTTTGCGAATACTTGTCGCAAAATGCCCGTGCCAGAAAAGAGTGAGACTCTCCAGAGCTGAAGGTCGTACTTTTCGCATGCGCTCCAGCCACCATCCCCGTAAATCGGCAGTCATTCGATTTCGGTTTTTAACGAATTTTTGCCTAATCTCCTCGCGCTTTGTATCGCTCCTTTTGAATTTGCGAAAATAATCCTTTTCCTGGAAATAAGAAGCAAAATCCACCCCGGTATCCTCTTCTTTCACCTTCTCTTTTGGCGGCTGCAAAATATGCTCAACCGCTGTCTGTGGAGACATGTCGGCAAATTTCTGAATCTCGTCTTTTGTCGCAGCAAAAGACGTACGTCTAATGAGGTGAGCCGCGAACTCCGGCTTCCAGTCAGATGTATTTATACTCCGGGGCATTGTTCAATCAACTCCGGTTTTTATAGAAAGTTGCGCAGAAAATTTCTACTCAAATTGTTTGAATAAAATATACAAAAAAAGCGGCCGGAATTTCCATCCGACCGCTTTGAAGTTATTTTCAGGATTAACTAAAAATTATTTTTTGAGCACCCAGTGTCCGGGACCTTTTTTGACAATATTAGAGACTTTTTTTCCGGTATTACCAAACCAGACATGCACACTCTGATTTTTGATTCCAAGCTTGGAAGTAATTTCCTTTGCAGTAACACCTTTATCGCCTGCAGCTTTCAGAAGATTCATGATTTTCCCTTTAATTGATCCACGACGACCGGAGGCTTTTTTCGTTGCTTTAGCAGCTCCGACAGTTACTGCTTTTTTACCTTTGACAGCTTTTTTGCCGCTTTTCGTTTTTACTGCCTTGGTTGCCTTAGCAGGACGACGACCGCGTTTTTTCGCAACAGAAGCGACTGCAGACCCGGCTGAAGAGAGAGTTTTACTAATCTGCCCCTCTATTGCTTCGAGGTCAGCGTGAAGCTTATCACGCTTTGCAACTAATGAGAGAATACTTTTTAATTTTTTAGTGTTAAGATTTTTAATATCCATAGCAGACTTATAAGTCTTATATCTAACATATATTTCAAGCGAAATATTTCACAAATTCATAAAACCAGACAAATGACTATGGCAAACGATGAGCTTCCCACATGCCAGCTATACAAAATTTCACCGGAATTCTGGAGACGTGATGTCTTACAGATCGTATATAAATTAACAGGAGAGAAGGCTAAAATAGAACGACAGGCAAAAGGAAAGCCCTTTCTCTCTCCTTATTTAAATCTGGATTTTAACGTTACACATACGAGGGGTATTGGCATTTGTGCGATCTTTCAGGAAGATATAGGCGTTGATTGTGAAGCTCTGGATCGGCGTGTTCGAGCTGCTAGCCTGGCGAAGCGCTATTTTTCAAAAAAAGAATCTGAATACATCCTGCAACAAGTTGATGAAGCGAAAATAAAAAAAGAATTTCTGCATCACTGGACGGCAAAAGAAGCCTCGCTAAAACTAATCGGTCTTGGGCTTTCAGGCGGACTGGATTCCTGTGTTGTGCAGCGGGGTAAAGGGAACAAAAATTACTCACAAGCCTCATATGAGGGGCGGCAAATCCATTTAAAATATCTCAAATTAACACCCAGTTTTTTGGTGACAGTTGCAGCCTGGCGCAAATTCCGGCTTGCGCCGCCACTTGATTGGTGAGCAGTTAGCATCCTGCAATATGTCATTTCAAAATTCAGGCCTTTCCAAAAATGTGGTTCACGGAGTCCAGCGACTGGGCTTCCTGGACCCAACTCCAATTCAGATACAATCCTTTCCGACAGTTCTCAGCGGACGCGATTTGATTGCTTCTGCACAGACCGGAACCGGAAAGACCGCAGCTTTTGCTCTGCCCATTCTGTCTCGTATTGAAAAAAAACCTCCTGGCAAAGTTCGCTGCCTTGTTCTGGAACCGACGCGAGAACTTGCCATGCAGGTCGAGAGTGCCTTTATCGACTACGGTGCTTTTACGGATATTCGCGTCGGCCTCATTCACGGAGGCGTGGGATATACCAAACAACGAAAAGCAATCAGCGAGGGATACGAAGTTCTGGCAGCCACTCCTGGGCGCATGCTGGATTTTATTAAAGAAAAAGAAGTTGATTTTTCCGGCCTGGAAATTCTGGTTTTGGACGAAGTCGACCGGATGCTGGACATGGGTTTTTTGCCATCAGTCCGGCAAATTATCCAGGCCTGCCCAACGGAACGCCAAACATTATTATATTCAGCAACTGTCCCGGACGAAATTGGTCGCCTGGCAACATGGTGCCTTCGAAATCCGGAAAAAATAGAAATAGGCGTTCAGCGCTCACCAGCCGAGACCGTTACACATGCGATCTATCCGGTCGCTATGGATCAAAAATTCAACCTCCTTTTGGCACTTCTCGAAAAAACCCACTATCATAGTGTCCTTATTTTTTCCCGGACAAAAGACGGGGCCGACCGCATTGCCAACCAGCTCAAACAGGCCAATCACAGCGTGGCTGTATTACATTCAAACCGCAATCAAACAGAGCGCGTCGAAGCCCTGGAAGGATTTAAAGCAGGGCGTTTCGAAATTATGGTTGCAACAGATATTGCGGCTCGCGGAATCGATATTGCGGGAGTAAGCCATGTCATAAACTACGACGTGCCGCAGCATCCGGAAGATTATGTCCATCGAATTGGTCGAACAGGTCGCGCTCAGACTGAAGGGGATGCTTTTACAATCATGACCGTGGAAGAGCTGGATCACGTAGCCAGCATCGAGCGTTTCATTAAACAAAAAATCAAACGCGAAAAGCTGGAGGGTTTTCAATACGCCTACACCTCGCTTTTCGACGAAAAAGCAGCCCGTAGTGCACTGCGAAATACCAGAGGCGTCGCCACCGGAAAAGGTATGCGCTTCAGCTCCACAGCGAGGCGTCGAAGAAGGTCCTGATCATCGCTAAACCGCTATATCCTCATTCCAAAGCTCAGGCTTTTCCTGCATGAAACGCTGCATCATCCCGATACATTTTTCATTTTGAAGAATGAGCAGCTCGACGCCCTGACTTCGAATATATTCTTCCGGCCCCTGGAAACTTATATTTTCGCCGACTATGACTCGCGGAATTTTAAATAATAAAACCGTCCCGCTGCACATCGGACAAGGCGATAGGGTTGAATACAAAGTGCATTTCGAATAAAAAACAGCACTCCGGCGTCCGGCATTTTGAATCGCATCCATTTCAGCGTGCAGGATCGGATCATTTTTCTGCACGCGCTGATTGTGTCCGCGTCCGACGATTTTTCCGTCATGGACCAGGACGGAACCGATAGGAATACCACCGGTGGACTCGCTTAGCTCAGCTTCTTCAATAGCAGCCTGCAAAAATATTTCGTGATTCATGAGTTAGTTTATTTTTTTAAAAGTAAGCGTATTTTTTCCAGTGAAAGACAATTGATTACATCTCCTGATCCCAGTCCGCCCTTGCGTGCTATATTAACTCCCAGGCGAATTTCCTGCAGCCCGTTTGTTGAATGTGCATCGGGATTTATAACACATTTCACACCTTTTTTCTTTGCGAGATGCCACCAGCGCCAATCCATATCGAGACGGTAGCGACTGGCGTTCAGTTCGATAAAAGTTCCTGTTTCCGCAGCCGCATCGAGAACCGCTGAAACATCGACAGCATAAGCTTCCCGGCTCAGAAGCAAACGTCCAGTCAGGTGTCCCAGCATCGTTACATTCGGATTGCTGATGGCTCGAATGATACGCTTTGTCATTTCTTTCTCGCTCAAAGTAAAAGACGAATGAATCGAAGCGACGACATAATCCAGACGACTAAGAATTTCGTCAGGAAAATCCAGACTCCCGTCTTTTAATATATCGCATTCGACACCGCTGAAAACCCTTATATCATTTTGTTCCGCGTTGTAAGCATCGATCTCCTCGACTTGTTTCATCAGGCGTTCTGCATCCAGTCCATTGGCCTGAAAGCTACTCTTACTGTGATCGGCTATCCCGATATACTGAAGCCCGAGTTCGGCGGCAGCTTCGGCCATTTCTTTAAGAGAATTTTTGCCGTCAGAGGCCGTCGTGTGATTGTGAAAAACACCCCGCAGATTTTGCCATTCTATCAATTCGGGCAAAGCATGTTTTTCAGCCTGATCAAATTCCCCACGGTCTTCACGCAGCTCCGGCGGCACGTAGTCGAGACCAAGGGCGTGATAGATATCTTCTTCGGATTCGATTTTTCCGGGCAGCGGTTTCTCATCCTCTGTTTTTCCGTCTTCAGCGCGGCTGAATCGATATTCATTCAGCGACCATCCTCGCGCCAGAGCACGACTTCGCATCCGTATGTTATGCTCTTTACTACCCGTAAAGTAGTTAAGAGCAAAGGGGTATTCCGCCGCCTGGACAACGCGTAAATCGCATTGAATCCCCGGTTCAAAAATCGCACTGGATTTTGTCTTTCCCTGTGCGAGCACCTGCCGAACGAGAGGGTGTTTTACAAAAAAATCGCTGACTGCTTCCGGTTTCTTTGAGGAAACGATAAAGTCCAGGTCACCCACGATTTCTTTTTTGCGTCGGTAGCTCCCCGCGATCTCCGCCAGCCCGACAAAGGGCAGCTCCCTGAGCTCCTCCAACACACTCTCTGCCAGCCCGACAATATCACCGTAAAGAAATTTACCCGCAGATTGTTTTCGCTGCTCGACGGCTTTCAGCAAATTTTCCGCTGTCTTTGCCCCAAATCCCTCCAGCCCGGCAACCTGACCATCTTTGCAGCGTACCTCCAAATCCTCGACAGAAGCAACCCCGAGTTTATCCCACAATACCTTTATTTTCTTACCCCCCAAACCCTGCAACTCGAAAAGCTCCGGCAGACTCGGCGGAAACGAAGCCCGCAGCTCATTATAATAGGGCAGCTCCCCCGTGTTCGCCAGAATTTCGATCTTCTCAGCAATCGCTTTTCCAATCCCGTCGATCTTTGTCAGGGTTCCCGCATCGATTTCTTCCTGTAAATTTCCGGCAAAAGTATCCAGCGTGCGTGCTGCATTCGTATAAGCACGAATTTTAAAAGGATTCTCACCCTTAATCTCCAGCAGCCTGGCAATGTCTTCAAAAATTTCCGTAATCTCAGTCCTTGTCATTTTTTTCAGTCCTGCTTTTTGAATCCGGAGCCGCTTTGACCTCCCCGTCTGCAAAACGAATCGTCACCTCAGCTTGTTTCTCAGCCACAAGCGATGATTTAACCAGGCCACCCGAGGAATCAAAAACCATCGAGTAACCGCGATCCAGCGTATGCTGCGGACTCAGTGCCGAAAGAATTGCTGCCTGCCTCTGCACCTCCTGCTGCAAAGACAACATCTTCTGCCTTGTCAGCCCCCGTATCTCCCTCAACCGACCCCGCGCATTTTCTACGGCCTGCCGCAATTGCCTCCCCGGATGTCGCGCCCTCAAAATTCCCCTCGCATGATCCACACGCTTTTTCTGCATCTCAAAGCGATTCTCCACCTGCCACTGCATCGACTCCCGAGCCGAATCCACATGCTGCATTGCCTCCTGCAAACGCCGAAGCGGCTCCCGCCAGGCCGCCGAACGCTGCACGCCCTCAATCCGCGAACGCTTCAGAGTAATAAAAGCCCTCAACGCCTGGGCCAGCCGCCGCTTTGAATCCCTCAGCCTCTCCCTCACTGCCATCGACTCTGTCGAAATCACCTCCGCCGCAGCACTCGGAGTCGGAGCACGAAAATCCGCCACAAAATCCGAAATCGTAAAATCGATCTCATGCCCCACCGCACTCACAACCGGCAACGAGCTCCCCGCAATCGCCCGTGCCAACAACTCATCATTAAACTCCCACAAATCCTCCAGGCTCCCTCCCCCTCGCGTCAGCACGACCACATCTGCCGCCGCAATCCCATTTTCCTCCAGCCGCTCCACAGCCTTCAGTGCACGAGCGATCTCCTCCGCCGCCCCCTTTCCCTGCACGCGCACAGGAAATAAAAACACCTCCGTAGCCGGACTGCGTCGCCACAGCACATGCAAAAAATCTTTCAGTGCAGCACCCGTCGGCGACGTAATCACCGCCACCCGCCTCGGCGAGCCTGGCAGTTGCTTTTTCCTCTCACTGTCAAACAACCCCTCACCGGCCAGTTTCTTCTTCAATGCCTCAAACCTCGCCTGCAGCTCCCCCTCACCCGCATCCCGGATCAAACTGACGATCATCTGATACTGCCCCCGCGCCTGATAAACCGTCATCTTCCCGAAAGCCTGAATTTTTTTTCCATCCCCGAAAGCCAGCTTTGGCAAACGCCTCGCCGTCCCGGCAAAAAGCACACAGGACAACTGCGCCTCCTCATCCTTCAGCGTAAAATAATGATGCCCCGAGCTCTGCCGCCGGTGGTTGGAAATCTCTCCCTCGACCCACAACTCCCCAAGTTCATCCTCAATCAGGCACCTGACTTCACTCGTAAGCTCCGAAACCGAAAAAACATGCGGCCCCCTCGGCGGCAACTCCTCCTCCACAGGCTCATCAACCCGCTCACGAGAAGAAAATTTCTCTGGCTGAAACTCAAAATCCAATTGCATGCCCCCATCAGGCACTAAGAAGAAAAATAAATCGAGCCTCCTTTTTGAAGTTATGAATTATGAACACCTCTGAAAACTCGCTTTTTGTTGGATGCTCTGAGAACTTTTAACAAGCAGGTAATGAAAATGGGGGTTCCGGAGCTGCCCTTATTATATTCGACACTCAAAAAAAGTGTTGCAGGCAAACTTTCTACCAGTTGCGGAATTAAAATACCTTATATTTCTTTTATTGAAATTATCAACGCAACAAAAAAACAACAAAGAGCAACGAATATTTTATTGACTAACCCGAAAAATGTATGCACAATGTAATTGGCTTCGGAGCTAGTATACTCCACAAGCCCAAATTTCTCCCATGAACTATCACCCCAAACATAAGTCAAATGGAGCCCCCCCTGCATCACAATCAATCCTGTGCCTGACTCTGGCGTTGGTGCTGGTAGCAACCCTAAGCGGATGCTACACAGAACAGCAATTGATGGAAAGAGCCTACGCGGCTGCACCGGAGTTTGGCGTATCCCGAAATATCGAGGGAGCCCACGGCTTCACTTTTGAATTTGGCGGTAAAAATGTCCGCTACAAACCCAGTAAGGGAGCTCAAATTTACGGAAAAGCTAAAAGAACCAGGATTCCACATCTCCCACCGGGACAGCAATTTGAGGTTACTTTTACAGAAATCTTTCCCTCCAGAGGCAGTTTTACTGCCTTTACGCCTGCCGGGAGGCCTGGATACGGCATCCCGACAAGCGGGCTTCCTGA
This sequence comes from Chthoniobacterales bacterium, assembly GCA_047973165.1. GTDB lineage: Bacteria > Verrucomicrobiota > Verrucomicrobiia > Chthoniobacterales > JBKEAD01 > JBKEAD01. The sequence goes on along the minus strand of JBKEBM010000086.1, from coordinate 8,766 downwards.
AAGAATGTTTGCGCCTGCTACGATTATAAACTCACCCGTCGTCAACCTTCCCAACAACTGCATCCTCGTAGCCTGTGCCATTGCCAAGCAATACGCCATCAAGCACCAATACAACCGCCGGGCAAAAATCGTAAGCTTTCACACCACGAGCGGGGTAGGACACGCCTTTGCCCTGCTCCAACACGAGTCCGGCTCCTGGTATGCCTTTGATGCAAATCACTCCTTCCGCATTCCTCACTCAGGATCAAACTCCAAAGGAGAAGCCGGACATATCGCTCTTTTCTTTGCCAAAAAAGCCCGCCCTGAGCTGAGCAACATCAAATACGCATTCATTGTTCAGGAATCGTAAAAGCTCTTCTCTGCATCCTCACAGTCAGACAATAAAAAAAAGGCCGGAAGATACTCCAATTGTTTTTTGGATTTGGTATCACTCCACCGGTGTCCCGTCCTGTCGAAGAGCGGCTCCGTAAAAGCTCACCGGGAAAGCAATTCTATTCAGAAACGAGCCGACGACAGCAGCAATCATCAGAAGAGGTGCCGCATAGATCAGACGCGTCATTTCCAAAACAATTACTATCGAAGTGATTGGGGCACGCACCACGGCGGAAAGTGCAGCTGAAATCCCCGTCACGGCCAAAAGCGTACGCTCGGTATCCGTAAGGTCCATGATTGGCTGCAGCATCCCGGCAACCCCGGACCCGCAAAGTGCCCCAAAAAATAAAATCGGTGCAAAAATTCCTCCCGAAGCTCCCGAACCGTAACACAGTGCCGTCGCCAGCAGTTTAGCAATCGCAAGGACCAGCGCGGCCTGCCAAAGAATGTTATTTTCAAGACCGTCGAAAAGTTGCTTTTCGCCCAGTCCAAAGACGCCCGTATTTTGCGTCAGCGCGTAGGCGATGATTCCGACAATAGCCGCCAGTGCTGCGCCAACTGCCGGACGCGCTGCCGTAGGCAAAGAACTCTTCTTCGCAAGCCCTCGAATCCAAAGCGTCGAACTCTGAAAAAAAACACCAAGCAACCCGCAAACCAAAGAAACCGGTATAGCCAGCCACAAGCAACGAACAGACGGCATCATAGCAAAATTCACCGGCAGTGCCGCCGTATTCCCCAGCATCAGATAAATAACCGTCACCGCCAGTGCCGCTGCAAAAAGTGCCCGCCCGCTGAATTTATCCTCGTCCTTCCCCTCGGTAATTTCCTCCAGCACCAGCGTGACCCCCGCAATCGGTGAGTGAAACGCAGCTGCCAGACCGGCCGCAGAGCCGGCACAGACGGCATTTGCCCGCGCATCCTCCGGCTCCTTCGTAATACGTGCAAACCAGCTCGCCAGTGCCGCCCCGATATGAATCGTCGGCCCCTCACGCCCCAGGCTCGAACCCGTCCCGATCGCCAGCACACCCGACACAAATTTTACCCAAATCAGATTCAACGAAAAATTATTCTTACCCCGAAAATACCCCAGTTTGACCTGGGGAATCCCACTCCCCGCAGCATCTGGCGCAAACCGCGTCATGATTATCCCTGCTATCAAACTCCCAAAAACCATGGTCGGAAAAACCCACAACGCAAACTCAAACCACCCCAACCCTTCCCTCGAACTAATCAAATGCTGTGTTAAAAAATCTGCCGTACTCCGAAAAGCAACCGCCACAAGCCCGGCAGCCAGCCCAATAGCCATAGTAACTCCCGCAATCCTGAGATTATAAGCCACGCGGGACTCTATCGTATGTAAATGCTTGTTCATTTTGAGAGCAGGAAGCTTTATCCACAGTTTTGCTTCTAACTCAACTCAAAAAAAACCGGAAACCCGTTATGCCACCACAGTTTCATTTTTTTAATTTTTTGTAAGGGTTGCCAACGCTTTAAGTTCATGCTACCAAGCAAGATCAAACTTATGAAATCTACGCACGTAACCATCTGCAGTTTAGCTCTGATTATAGGCTTTGCTGCTTGCGAAAGTACAAAGACCACAGACAGCAACGCTTCCGGAAATCGCTACGGAGCCGGCAGCAATACCCAATACGGAGCAACAGCAACCCCTACTCCAACCCCTCAACCCTACTCACAGGAAGACACAGAATTTGTAGAGGGTGCACCAACTCCAACCCCGACTCCGACACCTGCCACAACCGCAGTCAAACCAGATCTTCCCTACGGCACACCCGTTCCCGGTCGCCCAGGTTTCGTAACCAGCCCTCATGATCCTACCGCCGGACTCGTCGATGTGCGTGGCTTTGCTCCAGGTCAGGAAGTTCGCTGCCCCTACACCAGTAAAACCTTTCTGGTCCCCTGATTCTGAAGACCGTCCTCATCCTGGCACCAGGCCTCATCGGGGCTTCGCTTGGACTGGCTCTTAAAAAATACTCATCCGCCACCCGGATTCATCTCTGGGGGCGGAGTGAAAAAAATCTCCGCCAGGCAGCGACGCTGATCGGTGCTGATCGCGCCTCCACCAACCTCTCTGAAGTTGCTCCGGAGGCCGACACCGCTGTTCTCTGCTGCCCGGTCGAGGCTATGTCAGCTCTCGGAAAGTCTCTGCTTCCGCTGCTTCCGCAGACAGCCATCGTAACCGATGCCGGAAGCGTCAAAACTCCGGTGATCGAGGCTCTTGAACCCATCTTCGGAACACGCTTTATCGGAGCGCACCCCATGGCAGGGAGTGAGCAATCCGGCTGCCAGGCAGCTTCGGCAGATTTATTTCAGTCCGCCCGCTGCCTGCTCACTCCGACAGAAAAAACTTCGCCGGAAGCTCTGAAAGTGGCAGAGGATTTATGGACCCGTGTCGGAGCACAGGTCATACCCATCGACGGCAAAAAACACGATGCCGTCGTCGCACGGATCAGCCACCTGCCCCACCTCGCCGCCGCTGCACTGGTCACTGCTGCAACACAAAACGACCAGGACAGCGATCGCTTCGCCGGATCGGGCTACCGAGACTCCACCCGCATCGCTGCCGGCCCCGCTGAAATGTGGGCAGGCATCGTTCAGGCCAATCAAAAAGAAATCTCTCTCGCCCTCCGTCAATACATTGAAATCTTAAAAGACCTCGCTCAAAACCTGCAAACCACCGATTCTGAAACTCTGAAAAACTTTCTGGAAAACGCTGCCAAAAACCGACAAAAATTGCCACAAACCCATTCTTCCGCTTTGGAAGACTAATAAAAAACTATGAATGAAATCCGAGTATCCGGCGGTGCCCGTATTGAAACACGCATCCAGGTTCCTGGCGATAAAAGTATCTCCCACCGGGCCGTCCTGCTCAGCTCCCTGACAAACGGCACCTGCACAATCACAAACTACCTCGAAGGCGAAGACTGCCTGGCCACGATTGCCGCCATGCGCAGCCTGGGTGTTCAAATCGAGCAGCCCGCACCAAATACCGTAATCGTTCACGGCTGCCGCGGAAAATTCACCGCACCCGAAGACAATATCTACTGCGGCAACTCCGGGACCAGCATGCGCCTGCTGGCTGGGCTCCTCGCCGGACAACCCTTTGAATCCCGCCTCACCGGCGACGCCTCTCTCTCAAAGCGCCCGATGAATCGCGTGATGGACCCACTCAAAGAAATGGGCGGAGTCTTTTCCTCAGAAGCCGGAGGAAAGCCCCCCCTCGCCATCCACGGACACTCTCTCACCGGTATCGTTTACGAACTTCCCGTAGCCAGCGCTCAGGTCAAAAGTGCCGTGCTGCTTGCCGGCCTTTACGCCGACGGACGCACCACCATCGTCGAACCCACCCCCTCCCGCGACCACACCGAGCGCATGCTCCAATACTACCTCGCCTCGATACGCCGCGAAGGCAACGCCATCACCATCCACGGCAACCAGACTCTGGAATCCCGCGATTTCGACGTCCCGGGAGACATTTCCAGCGCAGCCTTCTGGCTCGTCGCCGCCGCCGCACAGGAAGGCTCCCAACTGCACATCGAAAACGTCGGCCTCAATCAAACACGAACCGGTATCATCGACGTGCTCATCCGCATGGGTGCCCACATCCGCGAAGTCCTGAGCCAAAGCGACAGCCCCGAACCACGCGGACTCATCGACATCAAAGGCACTCAACTCCACGGCACCATCATCCAGGGAAACGAAATTCCAAATGTCATCGACGAACTCCCCATCCTGGCCGTCGCCGCTGCACTTGCCAACGGACGCACCGAGATTCGAGACGCCTCCGAACTCCGGGTAAAGGAAACAGACCGCATCGCAGCAGTGGCAGAGAACCTGCGTCGCATGAATGTCCCCGTCGAAGAATACGACGACGGTATGGCCATCGAAGGCGGTGTCACCCTGCGCGGAGCACGACTGCAAAGCTACGGAGATCACCGCATCGCCATGGCCTTTGCCGTCGCCGGACTCTTCGCAAAAGGCGAAACAGTTATCGAAGACACCGAATGCGTGAGCACCTCCTACCCCGGCTTTACAGATACTTTGGAAAAGCTCGCAAACCCCCGATCAAAATCCAAATTTCCAAATCCCTTTGCCTCGCACCCCAAATAAACCAGGATCGATCAAGCTGTAAAAAAAATCGCCATGTCATCTCAGCCAACATCTGTTATCGCCATCGACGGACCGGCAGCATCCGGCAAGAGCAGCGTTTCCCGAAAGCTCTCTGCTCACCTCGGTTTCGAACATATAAATTCAGGTGCCTTTTACCGCGCCATCACCTGGTTTTTGCTGGATCAAAACTTAGTCGATAATACAGAAAAAAAACCTGCCAACCTTCTCTCCATCCTCTCAAAAACCCGCCTGAATTGCACAAAGCAGGCCGGAAACTCTGTTATAACGATCAATGACCGCCCCCTCGACAGCGAACTCCACAGCGATGCAGTGAATGCAAATGTCTCTCGTATCTCCGCCATCCCCGCCGTCCGCGATTTTCTTCTCGGGCTTCTCCGGAGTTACGCTGAGAACCACAACATCATCATGGAAGGCCGCGACATCGGGTCCGTCGTTTTCCCCGACACCCCTTTTAAATTTTACCTCGACGCTTCACCGGAAGTCCGCAGTCAGCGCCGCTCCGCCCAGGGGCAGGCCGACTCCATACTAAACCGCGACAAGATTGATTCCAGCCGCAAAGCCGCTCCGCTTGTCGTCGCCAAAGACGCCACAATCATTGACAGCAGCAATCTGACAATCCAGGGCGTAGTCAGCGAAATCGTCAAACACCTAAAATCAAAAGGCCTCAAAATCGACTCATGAAGAAGCAGCGTGCCAGTATGGGATTCGTCTATTATTTTTTTTACACCCTGGCACGGTGGATAGCTACAGCACTTTTTGACTACCGCGTTTTTGGACGTAAAAACATCCCCGAAGAAGGCGGCCTGGTCATCGCTGTAAACCACAGCAGTTTCTTCGACCCGCCCCTCGCTGGCATCTGCTGCCGCCGGGCCGTGCATTATCTCGCTCGGAAAACTTTGCTCAAGTGGCCCTTTTTTGGCCCACTTTTTCCGGATATGAATGTAATTCCCGTAGATCGAGGCGGAGCCGACATGTCTGCCCTCAAGGAAGTGATTCGAAAAATCAAATCCGGCGAAGGCGTAGTCCTCTTTCCCGAGGGCACACGCTCCATCGACGGTAATTTGCAAAAAGGGCAACCCGGCATCGGCATGGTCATCGCAAAAACCCGTGCGCCTGTTTTGCCCATCCGGATTTTTGGTGCTCACGCCGCTTTACCTAAAAGCGGCGACTCTTTTAAAATGGTCCCCATACGTGCTGTGATTGGAAAACCCTTTACCTTTTCAGAAGATGAACTCTCCGATAAGTCACGCGAGGCTTATCAGCACCTCAGTGATGTCGTAATGAAAAATATCGCCGCACTTTCATTGCCCGCCGACGACCAGGACAGCCAGAAAATTTAAAATGAACTCCTCCACCATTTTTTGGATTTGCTCGCTCATTTTTTTAGCCTCCTGGGGCCTGGCCTCGCTGGTTGCAAGCAAACAAAACAATTCCGAAATAAAGGACAACATTACGATTACCTACATGGAAAGCACCGTACCCCAGGCGGCAGATGACTCAGACTAATCCCCTATTTTTTTCCTGGTATTATTCTAAAACTACGGCTGCGGCGGCCCGATAATTTCTCCCTTTTCATTTACGCGAGAGAGAACTGTCTCGTAGATTTTGTTACCCATATCCAGCAGTTTCGAAACATCCTCTTTGCTCGGAGCTTTGCCACTGCGAGAGTTCATGAACTCATAGAGAGCCTGCATCTGCTCGATAGTCTGATTGACCATCTGCGTCTTCCGCAGACGCGGATGCAGCGTGTCCAGCCGATCAATAAAATACTCCACAACCTCCGGCTGGATCAACACAGTCGCACGCTCCTGAAAATAATTATCGCGAATCGCTGTCGCCCCGAGCTGAAACCCTCTCAGCCAACCGCCAAAACTAATCATGTGAACCATTTCTTCATCACGCAGGTCCATCATACTCTGCTCCACCTCGGCCTGGGTCTGAATGAGTTCCTCGCGAAGACCGATCCAGTCACCAAGCTGACTTTTATCCAAAATGCTTTTACTCCGACTCGTCAGCCGCTCTCCGATTCCCAGATTGTGAGACTGCCGAATCAGAGCCTTCCCGATATTTTCCACATCGGCGGAACGCTCAGCGATCGCCAACATAAAACCGTCAGCAATCAAACTGCCAAAATAAACACTCGTCTGCAGTCGGTTTGAAAAAACAGCCTCGCGATTGCCGGAGTTGATTTTTTCAATCGGAACCGGACGAAATTTGTCCAGCGTCTCCAGAAGTTCACGAATAGATGGAATCGTAATCGGATTCACTCCCAGCTCCTGGCGCCGATGCTCTTCCGAGCTTTTTTCCAGCATGGCTTCGATCTCAGGATCAGAATTTTCTCCCTCATCCGAAATAATAACTTCCTCATAGGTCTCTTCGGCAGGAATATTTGGCAAAGCAGATTTCGCCTCTTCCACGGCAGCACTTTTTTCCCCGGAAGCCTCAGGTGCCGCCTCCTGGGCAAAAGCCGACAACGGTAGTGCCAGCAACGCTGCACACCAGAACCCTCGCTTTAACAAATGGAAGAACATGAAGAAAAATGAACCTGCATTCACACAAATCAAGTTTCCTCACTAAGGAACAGAAAAAAGCATCAGTAAACATAAAAAAACAGACCCAAAAATTCGCCCGAACCTCCGATTTAACAAAACTACTGAAAGTATTTTGTGAGCTAACTCCTAAAAACAGAATGACTTTTTCGACAAAGTAATCTTACAGTCACGCCAATGAAAATCGGTGTACCAAAAGAAATAAAAATCCAGGAGCATCGCGTTGCTTTGCTCCCTCCGGCAGCAGCAGCACTAATCGCAAGAGGTCACGAAGTCCTCGTCGAAAAAGGTGCAGGAGCTGATATTGGTTTCCACGACGAACACTACAGCAAAGCGGGAGCACGCATCGTAGCGACTCACGAAGAAGTCTTTGAACAGGCCGATATGATCGTAAAAGTCAAAGAACCCATGCCCTCAGAAATCCCGCTCCTTCGCCCTGGGCAGATACTTTTTACCTACCTCCACCTGGCTGCTGACAAAACTCTGACCGAAGGCCTTTTAAAAAGCGGTGCCACCTGCATCGCTTACGAAACGGTGGAAATCAACCGCCGCCTGCCCCTGCTCGAACCGATGAGCGAAATCGCTGGGCGCATGTCCGTCATCGTCGGCGCCTATTTTCTGGAAAAACACAAGGGCGGCAGTGGCGTGCTCCTGGGCGGAGTCCCCGGCGTCCTGCCAGGCCGGGTCGTCGTTCTCGGCGGTGGCACCAGCGGTGTCAATGCCGCCCGCATGGCAACCGGCCTCGGAGCGGATGTCACTATTCTCGAAGTCGATCTCGAACGCATGCGTTTCCTGGACATCACGATGAACACAGCGCACACGCTTTTTTCAAACGAGGCCTCGCTCACCGAACTACTGCCTCGCGTCGATCTTCTCATCGGTGCCGTCCTGGTTCCCGGTTCAAAAGCACCCAAACTCGTCACTCGCGAAATGCTGAAGATCATGCGTCCAGGCAGTGTCTTCGTCGATATCGCCATCGACCAGGGAGGCTGCAGCGAAACCTCTCACCCCACGACACACGACGACCCCGTCTATGACGAAGAAGGAATTATCCATTACTGCGTCAGCAACATGCCCGGTGCCTACGCCCGCACCGCGACCCAGGCACTGACCAATGTGACAGAACGTTTTATCTCCACCATCGCAGATCATGGACTCGAAAAAGCCACCGACCTCCAGACAGGACTCCGCGAGGGAATCAACGTAATCGACGGCAGGCTGACATCCCAGGCTGTCGCCACAGCCCACAACATCGAATTTTCCGAACTTTCTTTTTAGTAGAGTTTAGATCCTTTCAGATTTAAAAACTTAGCCATGAGCCTTTCAGACGATATTTTACAAATTGGTCGGCATGCCCGCCAGGCCTCCCGGAGCCTTGCCCGCTGCGACACAGATACTAAAAATGCGATCCTCCGCAGCATCGCCGACGGACTGGAAAAAAACCTTCTCACACTCGTCAGCGACAATAAAAAAGACCTCGATGCCGGTGAAAAAAGCGGCCTCTCCCCGGCCATGCTGGACCGTCTGCGCCTCGACGAAAAACGCGTCGCATCCATGGCCGACGGACTCCGTGAGGTCGCCGATCTCCCCGACCCCTCGGGGGAAACACTCGCCTCCTGGACACAGCCCAACGGCATTCGGATTGAAAAAGTTCGCTCACCCATCGGAGTGATTGGTATCATTTACGAATCGCGCC
>JBKEBM010000054.1:0-10243 GCA_047973165.1 Chthoniobacterales bacterium | reverse complement strand
CAACGGGCCGCTTTACCGAAAACTATCGGCGGCCATTCATGCCGACCTCGCCATTTTCAGCTCCCATCTCCCCCTCGACCTGCACCCCGAAGTTGGCAACAACGCCGTGCTGGCCGCTAAGCTCGGCATGGCCCCGACAACTCCACTCGCCGAAAACAAAGGCCCCTCCATTGGACTTGTTGCCGACATGAACATCCCTCGCGAAGAGCTTTTTACCCGCCTGGAAAAAATCACCGGTCACTCTCCCCACCTTGCGCCCGGAGCAGATGAAACCTGTCGCCGTGTCGCTTTGATCACCGGAGGAGCCGGACGCGAAGTTTACAAAATCGCAGCACAAAACATCGACACCTTCATCACCGGCGAAGGCACGCATGATACCTTCACCGCCGCCGAGGAACTCAGGATCAATTTATTTTACGCCGGACATTACGCAACCGAAACCTTTGGCGTAAAAGCTCTCTGTGCCCACCTCGAAGAAAATTTTAAAATCCCCTGGCAATTCATCGACCACCCCTCCGGTCTTTGACCTTCATCATTCGCATTTTACGACTACAGAACAAAGCCGGGCATCCTTTTAAAAAATGCCCGGCCTTGCCGATAAATTAAATGTGAAGCTCTAAGCTACTTATTTGGAATAGCCCACGCTTGTAGGTGCTGGCTGAGGAGCTGGCTTGCTTGCGCAGGCGCCCAGGCTCAAAGCCGATGCTGCGATTGCGAGAACCGCTAAAAGTTTAATTGCCTTCATTATTACTATTTCGCCTCCTTTCTGTGCTGGTGCAGTGTGTCCATTATGCAGATTCAGAGATTCTGACAAGTTAATCCTTAATGAATTTTTACAGGAATTTCCGCGCCCTCCCTCCTGCTCACTTTAAAACGACATCCGACCTGGAATCCTCAGGCAGTAATCTCGACTTTTGTGCCAGCAGGGACTCTCTCGTATAACTCCGTGATGTCGCGGTTGCTCATGCGCACGCAGCCGTGGCTGGCGGGGTGGCCGATTTCGTTTTCCTGATTGGTTCCGTGGATATAAATATACCGCTGCTTCGTATTTGCGTTCTCTTCATCGAGTCCTTCAAGCCAGAGAATGCGTGTCAGAACATGATCTTCCTCGCCGCCCGCAGTGGCGATCTCGCCGGTTGGGACACGTCCTTTTAAAATGGAAAATTCCGGCAAGTCGTCGCCGAATTTCTCGGAGATTTGAAAATTTCCCGTCGGTGTTTGAAAACTCCCTTCCTTAAAACCAATCCCAAAACGGCTTGTGGAAATCGGATAACAGCGCAGCAACTGCGTGCCTGAAAAAAGCTGCATCTCCTGATTTGGAATGGAAACCACTAACTTCAAAGCCTCATCATCGGCTCCTGACGGGTGAAATTTTTTCCGGAAAGTTTGCAAAGCGGTAATGAGTTTGGTTAAAGGGCAGCTCTGAAGCAAAACAGAATTTAAGAACCGGACCAATAATTTATGAGTAAAGAAATCTCTCTGGCAATCGCAGGCGCCACGGGCGCCGTCGGCGTCGAAATCCTGCGCGTGCTCGAACGTCGCAATTTTCCTGTATCCCAACTCCGTCTGCTGGCCTCGCCGCGCTCGGCAGGAAAAAAACTTCGCTTTCGCGATAAGGACTATCCCGTGGAAGTGCTCAGCGAAAATTCTTTTGAGGGAATTGACGTTGCGATTTTTTCCGCTGGTGGCGGCACTTCTCAAAAATTTGCGCCTGCAGCCGTTGCCGCCGGTGCCGTGGTTGTGGATAATTCTTCGGCCTTCCGTATGGACGAAAACGTCCCGCTCATCGTTCCGGAAATCAATCCGGAGGCTGCAAAATCTCACAAAGGTATCATTGCAAATCCAAACTGTACGACGGCGGTCAGCCTCATGGGACTTTATCCACTGCACAAGGCTTTTGGGCTGCAGCGCGTCTTTGCTTCGAGCTACCAGGCCGTCTCGGGTTCCGGAGCTCAGGCCATTGAAGAGCTGCGACAGCAGGTCGATGCGATTGTCAACCAGCGCGAAATTCAAAAACAGGTTTATCCGCACCAGATCGCTTTCAATGTGATCCCTCACGTCGATTCTTTTTTAGAAAATGGCTACACGCGCGAAGAGATGAAACTGCAGTTTGAGTCACAAAAAATCATGGGGCTGCCGAATTTAAAAGCTTCAGTTACCTGCGTGCGCGTTCCCGTTTATCGAGCTCATTCGGTTGCGATCACGGCAGAGTTTGAGCGTCCCGTGGATTTGGAAACGGCTCGTAAGGCGATCACGGAAGCACCTGGTGTCGAACTCGAAGATGATCCTGCATCAGCAAGCTATCCGATGCCAATCATCCGCGATGGCAAAGACAACTGCTCGGTTGGCCGTCTGCGAAAAGATTGTGCTTCGGATAATGCCCTCACTTTCTGGGTGAGCGGCGACCAGCTTTTAAAAGGTGCCGCGCTAAACGCCGTTCAGATTGCGGAGCTTTTGGTATAAAGCCAGCAACGATTTCGTTCGTTTCGATAAAAAAAATGCCCCGCCTGGTAAAGCGGGGCATTTTTATTTCCTATCAGAATCAAAGTGAACGTGCCGCTTCGACGACAGCCTCTGCCGTGATGCCGAGTTCTTTCATTACCTGGCCTCCGGGAGCACTCAGACCGAAACGGTTGACGCCGATGGACTTTCCGTCCAGCCCGACAAAGCGAAACCACGGGTCGGAAATACCGGCTTCGATGGAGACACGTTTGCGACAGGCTTTCGGCAAAACTTCTTCCTGGTAAGCTGCATCCTGACGCAGAAAACGCTCGAAACACGGGACTGAGACAACCCGCGTTCCCGAGCCTAAAGTTTCTGCGGCTGCCAGGGCATGCTGAAGCTCCGTTCCTGCTGCCAAAAGAATGTATTCCAGATCGGCAGTTTCTTTTTTCGCAATGTATCCGCCACGCAGAGCACCCTCGCGGCGTGTTGCGACCGGAATATCGTTCAGGGTTGGAACGGCCTGGCGGGACAAGGACAGCAGAGTCGGGCCGTCCGTCCGGGTAAAGGCTGCGGCAAAAGCACCCGCTGTCTCTTCGGGGTCTGCCGGGCGAATCACATCAAGATTCGGAATGGCCCGCAGTGCGGCAACGGTCTCGACCGGCTGATGTGTCGGGCCGTCTTCTCCGACACCGATGGAATCGTGCGTGAAAATATAAACGGTCGGTAAATGCGAAAGAGCCGCCACACGAATCGACGGACGCCCGTAGTCGCTGAATGTCAGGAAGGTCGCTCCGCTTGCGTGGAAAATTCCGTCGTAAGCAAAGCCGTTCATAATTCCGCACATGGCGTGTTCGCGAATTCCGAAGTGAATATTGCGTCCGCTGCGATCCTCCGGCGTGAAGTTCCCACCACCTTCGATATAGTTGAGCGTGGAGCCGTGGAGATCGGCACTGCCACTGATGACGAGAGGGAGTGCTTTGCAAACTCCCTGCAGAGCGATGCTGCCGGCCTTGCGCGTTGCAAGCGCATAATCAGCGGGAAATTCAGGAATCGAATCCAGCGGGCAAGGCACCTCGCCACTCAGGGCCTGATCCAGCACTGTCGCAAGGTCACGGTTTGCTTCGCGCCACTCGGCATAAACTTTTTCCCAGGTCTGATAAGCTTTCAGAAGTTCTTTTTTATGATCGGTAAAGTAAGCCTCCGTAACAGGATCGACGTAAAATTTTTCCTCGGGAAGACCGAGACCAGCACGGGATTCATCCGCGAATTTTATACCGCCTTCGCCATGCGCCTTGCTGGTGCCCGAAACCTCGGGGATGCCTTTTCCGATGAGTGTTTTGGCTACGATGAACTGCGGTTTCCCTGAACCGGAGTTTTTTGCTTTTTCGACAACGGCAGCAACGGCTTCGATATTATTTCCATCGACCTGATGCACTTCCCAGCCGTAGGCGCGGTAGCGCTCGGCAGTATCTTCGCTCTGGGTCACATTGGCCAGGGCGTCGAGAGTTACGCTATTGGAATCATAAATAAGAATGAGGTTGTCCAGGCGCAGGTGGCCAGCCAGGGCCGATGCTTCCGATGCAATTCCCTCCTGCAGGCACCCGTCACCGGCGAGGCAGACAACGTGATGATCGAAGATTTTGTGCTCGGGTGTATTGAACTTTGCTTCGCACATTTTGGCAGACATCGCGTAGCCCACGGCATTTGAGACTCCCTGTCCCAGCGGACCGGTGGTTGATTCCACTCCCGGTGTCTCGCCAAACTCGGGATGTCCCGGAGTGATGCTGTGAAGGACGCGGAAGTTTTTTACGTCATCCCGGGAAACGGCGTAGCCTGCAAGATGCAACCAACTGTAAAGAAACATGCTGCCGTGGCCCGCGCTCAAAATAAAACGATCACGATTTAGCCAGCGCGGTGCGTCGGGATTGTAAGAAAGAGATTTTCCAAAAAGAACGGATCCTATTTCGGCTGTTCCCAGGGGAAGTCCGAGGTGACCGGATTTGCAGGCGGCAACGGCATCAATCGCTAATCCGCGGGCATCGCGCGCGGCTGTAGTAAGGGCTTCTGAATTTAGACTCATAATTTATTTGTAAGAGCCACAAGCTAACTGAAGAAAGCAGGGTGCTGGCAAGCTTAGGCATATATTTTTTTACAAATAACAGGCTGAGGATGGCCGTTTTATCTGGTCCCAGGAAATGAATCCGCTAGTTTTTCGCGATCATGTTAAAAACAGGAATCGTCGGCCTTCCCAATGTCGGGAAATCAACTCTCTTCAACGCAGTCACCCGCACGCGCAAAGCACAGGCTGCGAATTTTCCGTTTTGCACTATCGAGCCAAATGTCGGCATTGTGAGTGTTCCCGATACGCGTCTGGACGCTCTGGCAGAGTTCTCAAACTCGGAAAAAACTATTCCGGCAGCGATTGAGTTTGTCGATATCGCCGGCCTCGTCCAGGGAGCAAGTGAGGGTGAAGGACTGGGAAATCAATTCCTGAGTCATATTCGTGAAGTTGATGCGATTTTACAGGTTGTTCGTTGTTTTGAAGACGATGATGTGCACCACGTTTCCGGCTCAGTCGATCCGGTGCGCGACATCGAAGTCATCAACACCGAGCTTATTCTGGCCGACTTAAACTCCTTGAACAAGCGGCAGGATCGTCTGCAAAAACTGGCACGCGGCGGTGACAAACAGGCAAAAACTGAGCTCTCACTTGCGGAAAAACTCATCCCCCACCTGGATGCCGGACGCACGGCCGCAACCGCAGACCTCAATGATGACGAACGAATCCTGATGCGGGAATTTTTTCTTCTCAGCGCTAAGCCACTTATCTTTGCCTGCAATGTCAGCGAGGACGATCTCGCTGAGGATTCGGACAATTCTTTTGTGCAGGCGGTGAAGGAACTTGCCTCCAAACAACTCAATGCCGAAGTGATCAAAATCAGCGCACAAATCGAGAGTGAACTCTCCGAATTAAATCCCGAAGAGGCAAAGGATTTTCTCTCAGGACTCGGAGTAAAAGACAGCGGGGTAAGCAAACTCATCCGTGCGGTTTATCATCTGCTGGGTCTGCGCACTTACTTTACCGTTGGACCAAAAGAAGCCCGTGCATGGACCATTCGGGATGGCGATAAAGCACCCGCTGCTGCCGGAGTCATCCACTCCGATTTCGAACGCGGCTTTATCGCAGCAGAGACTATCGCCTGTGACACTCTGCTCGAACTCGGCTCCCATGCCAAAGCTCGCGAAGCGGGCAAGCTGCGAATCGAAGGAAAAGAATATGTCGTAAAAGATGGTGATGTGATGGAATTTCGTTTCAATGTTTCGTAAAGCAGCGGCAAAGAATTTCTGCTGTTAAAAAATACCCTCTCTCAAAAATGAAGCTTCCGTTTTTTTGTCTTGTCGTTCTTGCTTTCGTCCTGAGCCTGTCGGCTCTTCCGGCTGGTGAGGTCGAACCCGATGTGATGCAACTCGCCCAAAAGGAGTTAAAAACCCAGGGATTCTATCAGGGTCCGATTGATGGTGTTTCGAGGAGTCAGACGGCGGCAGCGGTCCGGCGTTTTCAACTCGCGAAACAATTAAAAGTTACGGGTAAGCTCAACCGTCAGACTCTGCTGGCACTCGGTATTCACCCCCAGATTCATACCTCCGATTCAGCTAGTGCCACGGCAATCGCTTTTGCAGAAATTTTTTCCGGTGGGCCGTTTGTCAATCAGCCTCTGAGAACACAACGGGAAGTTTATTTTACTGTGCAGACTGTGTTTCAAAAGGCTGGCTACTTAAATGATGAGAATATTTCTGACCTGCCCAATTCGGCATTCAGAAAGGCTCTGAGAAACTGGCAAAAGGCAAATAAACTCCAGCAAACCGGGCGCATCGACTCGCAAACGGCCAAAGCTCTCGGGTTGCAGTGATTTATTTTTTCAGCCAGCGCAAATCGGTCATTTCTCCGTAAACATAACCGATAAAAATATCCACCTCCGTGCGCAGAGGAATACGAAGTTTGTCGTCGCTGATCCAGACCGTCCCGCTCTGATATTTGCTGTGTTTTTTCAGGCTTCCCGCCTGTGGCCCCTTTGTTTCGATACGACGAATTTTCTGACTCAGGCGAATGGCTCTCTGCCGTCGCCCCTGACAAACAATTTCCTCCCTCCCCTCGACCTCCATCTCGACTAAAAACGGATCACCCCCGGGGAACGAAAGAAAGGCTATCTTTTCGCCATGTTTCAAAGTCTTACTTCTCACAAACAACATCGAAGCAACCAAATCCCGGAGTAGCGGAAAGCGAAATTTTTTCCATTTTTCGGGTTCCTTTTGAGTGCTGCGATAGATTTTGCGCTCGGCGAATTCAGGTGTAAATTTTGCTTTGGTAAACAGGGAGTATTTACCGTATTTTTCAGTCTGATAAAAATCCACAGGCAGCAGACTCGCACGTCTTCCCCGACATTCATACTTCGCATCGATCCGCCACAGCATACGCGCCATACCAACCGTGCCGCCGCTCGCCTCGACCTCATACAGGTCTTTTTTAAGATTGTTTTTAAATCGAAAAGTCGCTTTGCCACCGACAATTCCCGACCAGCCAAATTTATATTTCGCTTCAAAATCCCGTGGCACAGCTACCGGCCCGGGCATAGGGTCGGTCAGTTTTTCCGTCCAGTCATTACTGCGCCCCCACAGGGATGCGAGCAAAAGCAAAAGGACTGTCAGGCCCCGGGCTTTGCGGATTCTTTTTGTGAATCCACCGATCCTTCGACGGGTATAATAAGAGTTAATTTGTTTGAGGGAATCCATCCTGTTCGTCCATCAGCTAAAGCGCAGTAAGCCCAGCGGCCACGTGTATTAAGTTGCTCCACCGCAGAACCAGCCTTCAGTCGTGCCAGCCCTTTTGCCTGGTCGAGTGGATTTGCTTTCATTTCGACAGCCTCCTCACCTTGTATCACAGCTACTCCCTCCAGGGTCAGCAACGGATCACCCGTATATGCAACTATTAAAAATCCTTTTCCGGCGAGAAAAAGAAAAACTCCGACACCGATAAACCAGTTTCGATTTTGTCGGAAAAAAATGCCTCCCAAAGCAGTCACCGCACCAAACCATGCCAACCCTGCACCGAGGACCCACAAACGTGAGTTTCCAAATAACTCCACCATGTGAGTGGCCCATGTTGGTTCGGGAAGACTCAAATCATTTGCCAGGGCAAATTTTTGCATCGCCGTCTGAATCTGTTTATCCGCCGGGTCCAAAGCATAAGCTCTGAGAAAGTCCGTTGAGGCATCGGCGACTTTTCCAAGGTTTTCCTTAGCCAGCGCCAGGTTATAATAGATAGCTGGCGACTCACCTTCCTTTGATAAATGCAACTCATACGATCTCGCTGCACGCTCAAAATCTCCTTTTGCAAAAAAAGTATTCCCCTCTTCCGCTGCTGTAGCTCCCCGTCCCGACATCATCGAAATGATGGATAAAAAAACGACTGCAACACTGCTACTGAAAAATTGTTTCATAATACTCTCTCCTTTTTCAAAGCAGACAGGATAGTCGCTTTTTCCTCATCAAAAACACTCTTCGGAATATGAGAAACCTTTCCGAATACATTTTCATCCCGTCGCATTTGGGCTAAAGCTCTCGCTTCTTCCAGGTCGGAAGACGATGTCTTCTCTATCGTCTGAAACAACTCGTAAGCCATTTGATAAAAATCCTTTTGCTCAATTGACGACGCCTGCATCCGGCGAATCACACGCCCACGAGCTTTGCGTTCTCGTGAGCGAGCACCCGCATCACTGCGTCTCCAAACTCCCACGCCTGCAAAGCCCAGCAAAATCAGGTAGGCCACTCCTGCCACGGCATTCACCAGCAGAAATGCTTTACTTTTAAAAACGGAGCGAAAACTTCCGGGAGTAAATTTACTCATCGGCACTGCTGTAAGCTCGCTGTCCGGCGAATCAGCAGCAGCCTCAGAAGACTCTTTTTTATCCGACAGATCGGTCGTGTCTGCCACCACGGAAGCAGGTGAATTAGCCGCACCTCCCGTGATCACAACCGGAAACGGCTCGGCCTCCACGGTTTCATATTTTTCGGTTGAGGGATCAAAAAAGTTAAACCGGGCTTTTGGAGTAGCTGTTTGGTCGGTCCGCGAAACCAGCGTCATATCAAAGTGTTTCTCACCATGAAATCCGATCACATCCTTCGAAGTAAATTCCGACTTCCCGGGATATACTTTCCAGTTCTCTGCATCCATAAGTTTAGGTGCTCCGATATTTGAAAAATTTCCATATCCCTCAACCGTATAGGAAAGCGTAAGGGGTTCTCCGACTTTCGCCTGCTGCGGCGAAACTCCCCCCGACAAAGTAAAACTTCCAATTGCCCCCGAAAAGTCTGCAGGACGCCCTTCCTTAGGCAGTGCTTTCACCTCCAGGCTGACCGCATTACTACGAATCTGCAACTCTCTTAACTCATTTCCAAAAGGTGAATTTCCACCAAAAAAATCTCCAAAAAAGTCGTCAATAGCTCCTCTCTGTCCCGGAACAACGACTCCGCATTGCAGCTCTGCAGGCGAAACTTCCATCTCGCCAATTTTGACCGGTGTGATTGCCGTCTTAAAAGTTAAAACCGAAAACGGCACCCCATCAATCGTCTGCTCCCGTTCCTCGGGTTCACTGAGTTTTTCAGCCGTAAAACCTTCACCCGAAAAAACAGGGGCCTGATCAATCTGAAAACGAAAACGTCGATCAAAATACAACCTCAACTCCACAGGCAACATCTGCCCCACATAGACCGAGTCCTGCGGAACAATCAGCTCCGCCCGCGCTATATCTTCAACACTAACCGACTGAGGAACCGGTGGCACATTTCTGCCTCCCGGCACACCGGGAAATCCCCTGGGAGCTGCCTGCGGTCTCCCTGGTAAAGGTGTCCTGGCAACTCCTGAAACCCTCAGGCTGATCGCTCTGGTCTTATAAGAATTTCGTCCCACTTCGATTGTCAAAGCAGGAATTTCAAAATTCCCCTCCTGCCTGGGAACCACAACAAAACTATGAATAACCGAAGTCGTAACTTTAAAATTCGTCATCTGGAACTGTGTGGACTGCCCCCGGTATTTAATATCCAGGCCAGGAACATTGATATCCTGTGGGAACCTTGCGGACTGAGCTCCCTGAACAGAAATTTGTAATTCCACGGCCTCTCCGACTGCAGCCTGAGAAGACGATAAGGAAGCATCCACATTTACTTCCGCAGACACATTTAAAAGAGCAAAAGCAAACATCACAAAGACACAAAGAAAACGCGACGATGTCGTCATAACACGCCCCTGGAATAAACTATTACAATCCGGTTGATCCAAATACTTCATATCACCAATCCTTTAGAACCTCTTTCTGCTGTCCTTGTTCAAACATCATGACACGGTCTTCCTCATTTTCCATAGAGTTTAAAAGCGCACGAGCCTGATTTTCACTCATGACCCCCTCCTGCTCCTCTGGTTCGACAGGCTGTGCAGGCATTGGTTCATTTTCTCCGGCACCTTTTAGTTCTCCTTCTTTTTTCTCTTCCGGGTTCTCACCCTCCTGCTGATCCTGCTGATCCTGCTGATCCTGCTGATCCTGCTGATCCTGCTGATCCTGCTGATCCTGTTGATCCTGTTGATCCTGCTGATCCTGCTGATCCTGCTGATCCTGCTGATCCTGCTGATCCTGCTGGTCCTGCTGGTCCTGCTGGTCCTGCTGGTCCTGCTGGTCCTGCTGGTCCTGCTGGTCCTGCTGGTCCTGCTGGTCCTGCTGGTCCTGCTGGTCCTGCTGGTCCTGCT
>JBKEBM010000009.1:0-3002 GCA_047973165.1 Chthoniobacterales bacterium | reverse complement strand
TCACCTCGCTTTTCGCCATCACGCAGAATTTCAACCGGCACATCGCCGTCTGCACTTCCGGATACTCTTAATTCAACAAGAAAGGGTTCTCCGGGTTGTGCCCGTGACGGAATTTTTAGCTTCTGAACAGCAAAATCTTTAATGCCCGGTGGATTCAACAAGCGATAGTCCAGCGGCACCTGCTGACGGATAAGGCGCTCCAGCAAACCTGTCATTGAATTGCTGTGATAGCCATCGCTGAGAACAAGCAGTCGCGAAGCCCGAGCAGAATCCATTTGTGAAAGTGCATAGCGGACGGCCTGTGCCGTATCACTGATATTTTTACTTCCGGAACCTCCTGCAGTGCCTTCGTCACGGAGCACAGACGACTCCGCATAGTCCACAAAAAATATATTATTTTCCGAAGGTTTGGAGCGTTGAAGCAGACCTTCCATTTCGTCCAGGTTTTGCGACATCATTTCTTCTGTTGAGGCAGAGCGATCAACTAAAACCCAGAGGTCCATTCCTTTTCCCAGATGGCGTATTTCGGGCTGAATGAGTAGCAGTAAAAATATAATAAGCAATAAAATGCGTAATGGTCTGTGGAGTTCGAGAGTCTTCCACTTCCAGCCGATAAAAATCAAAACAGGAATCAGAATAAGCCATTCCGGCGACAGAAATCTCACTGGTCTCTCCTCCTTCCCTGTGCTGCCCAGTTGCTTATGCAAATCACTCCCAGGAGCAGAATCCAAAGCGGGGCAAATATATCACTTCTTCGATTCTTTTTAGATATATCATCGATACGCAAATCCAGCGAGTCAGCACTTTCCGCATTTTTAAAATCCGCTTCGCGCACATCGGCAAAATGAGCTGCTCCACTCAGCAGTTTTTTATCGCCCTGAGAAATTTCAAAAAAGGCAGGTGTCGTCGGAGCGCGTGGTAATATCTCCGAGCGACCTCCTTTAAGAGGTGGGCCCTGGGTATCATGAGCTAATTGAATACGTTGATTGGATTCGAAGTTTCGCTGTTCCGGAGCAATTTTGGACTCGCGAACAGATTCAGCAAAGCGATTTAAAAGAACCACAAACGACGGCACACGATCAGCATTTGAAAGAGTAATATCAAAATTGATGCACAGAGTCTTTGCTCCATCAACAGAACGTAAAAAAAGAACCGGAAAATTCCCCTGCCAAAGCAAAACCTCATCATCTTCTTTCAACGGCATTCCAAAGCCTTCATATATAATAAGATTTTGAAAATTTAAGTCTTCCATAAGTGGGTGACGCTCTTTGACTATATCTCCCTTACGAAAACTTTTTTCACCACGAGGTCCATCCACTGATATAATAGCATTAGCAGACATGCTGCCAGGAGCAAAGGGATCATAAGTTTGGAGCGTCAGATCAACAGGAGTTGATTCCAGGGAAGCTTCTTTGATGCTGCTGGCAAAACGCTCGAAAAAAATCTGTGTCGAAGAAGATGCCTTATTTGAGATATTCAGCGTCTTCAGGTGTTCGCGAACAATGGGCAACCTGTCATCAACTGAAAATTCATCTCCGCTTAAAACAAGTTCACAGCGATCTTCACCGACGGGAAACTGCCCTTTCAAAAGCAAAGTCTCCCCTGGCTGAATAGTAACTTCGCGGTGCTGCGGTTCGGATTTTTCACTTTCTATCCACCATTGGCGCGTTTGAGCCTCAGAGCCGAAATTTTTTATCAGTGCGGTCCAGTTATTTCCATCAAGCTGTAGTCCCGTGAAGCCGCAGTTTTCAATGGCCTCGCCAATCCGAATACTTTCGACGCCCTCGGGAAGAGACGTCTCCCGGTCTGTGATGAAAACGACAAAACTATTTCCATATTCCAGGCTCCGCGCAGTTTGTAATGTCGGGGTGAAATCATGTGTTCCCAGGTCCGGTTTCCAGGTTTTCAGTTGAGCCAAAAGTTCCTCAAGACGTCCACCTGAATAAAGGGTTTCTTTGGCCGGATCGGTTTCCAGTAAAATCCACTTTGTATGTGCAGAGGTGCGGGCGATGTCGGGCAGACGCGAGCTTAAAGTCTTGAAAATATTTTCCTCGAAGGCTCGCATTGAGAGAGAACTGTCCAGCACGACAACGATCGTTTGCTGAGAGTCTTTTCGCAGCCATGTCGGGCCGGCCAGCAACCACGCCAAAAGCAAAACGGCGAGGATTTGCAGCCACAGCGGAAGAGAGTTTCTGAGCTTTTCTATACGTCGCCCCTGAAGACTCAGGGGTGTCAAATGCTCGATTAGAAAAAGCGTGCTTGTGAGCACACGTCGCGATTGTCGCTGTAGTAAATGTATTAGTAAAATTATCGGAATGCCGAGCAGCGCAAGTAAGCCCCAGGGATTGGAAAAAATAATGCTCATATCATTTTCTCCACTCCAGAGCACCCTGGGGAAGTGCTTCCTGCTGCAATGCTTGTGAAAAATCTATCTCGGCAGCA
Source organism: Chthoniobacterales bacterium (assembly GCA_047973165.1). Lineage (GTDB taxonomy): Bacteria > Verrucomicrobiota > Verrucomicrobiia > Chthoniobacterales > JBKEAD01 > JBKEAD01. The sequence continues at coordinate 560 of JBKEBM010000009.1, read as the reverse complement.
ATCCGGGCCATCCGAATCCCGTGCCTGTGAGACTCCTCTTCCCACAATGAGAAGTGTCGCTTATAAGCATCCAGATAACGTGTTTTAAGCGACGAAGAAACATGGTGAGAGCGTGTGAAGCCGCTTTCACAATCCTCGAACTCTATATTTCCATCCCAGTCGGGAGAAGCTTCAGCACTGCAGTAAATGGCGAACAAAACACCCCTTCCTCTGCCGCGTCCTATTTCTGCAAGCATACTTTCCGGTGCAGCAGGAAAAAGTAAATCGCTGATCCAGACACGCAGGGAATCTGCCCGCCACGGCACATTTCTTATGCTGTCGCCACAGTTCAGATATTTTAAGTTGGGAGCTTTTGCAGCTTCGATAAACTCCGGGGGCCACAGATTCACACTATCATTATCCAAAGTATAACAATTCAGAGAGGCTCCCATTTGCAATGCGCTCTCGACACAGAAATATAATAACTCAAAAGCTCTTTGTCTTTTTGCAGAATCAAAAGACATCGAGTCACTGCAATCAAAAAGTATATCAATACGCGGACTCACCTCTTCCCGATACAG
>JBKEBM010000205.1:0-6513 GCA_047973165.1 Chthoniobacterales bacterium | reverse complement strand
CTGGGCTATCGCGATCCGGCAAGCATTCGAATCGAGGATTACGAGAATCGCGAAGACGAAGGAATCCTCTACGTGCCGAAGGCCGGCGAGATGCTTTACCACCTGGAAGAGCGTCCGGCCTGGGCTGCGGAAATCTAAAGCTTTATTACAAACACCTCCTTAAGTCCAAAACCTGAATCCTTGTCGGACTTTGCAGTCTGGCGATTTTGGATTTTGGGTTATGCTATTTTTTTCCTGTTTATACTATGGGATTCGACACTAGCCTTTTTGCGTCCCGGAGAACTGCCTTTCAGCATCCTGGCTTACACTTGCAGTCTTGTTATTAGTTTTCTTTTTTGGACTGCACTGAGGCTTTTTTTAGTAATATTACCTTCCTGGGGACAGAATATTTTTTCCGGTATTGTCGCTCTTATCAGTGCCTTAATTTTATCTGTTAATACCAAGGCATATTGGCCTTTTGGACAATATCTTTCAGAATCAATGATTCAATTTCTAAAGAGAGATTCAGCGTATAATTTAAGCTATATAAAAGGATATCTCTTTAACTGGTCTGGCGTTTGGCTAATAGCCCTGATTATTATTTTTTATTTTATCTGGCACCCTCGAATACACCCAAAAGTTTCTTTAAAAAAAGTAATTTTGTTACTTACAGCAGCCATATTATTTTTGCTCTCTTTACTTATTAATTTAGGTGGAAATCTATCGAAATATCGTCTTGGAATTGATACTTCACTCTTAGTTGCTCTCACTGGAAATTCCACAAACCCCAAGAATATAACATTAACTATTGGAAATCGATTTCCTGTTACTCCTTCGCTTCAAAAAGAAAAATTCACACCTAATATTATATTATTTTTCAATGAATCCTTGGGTCGCCGCATAGATGGGTTAAAATTTTATGGTGGTAATAGTAATGCAATGCCCTTTTTATCAGGGCTAATAAAAGAGCATTCAAAGGATTTTTTTATATTTCAAAACGCTCTTTCAAACAGCACAGCATCAGATGTCAGTATCCCGTCACTACTTACAGGTATTGGCCCAGAACGCTCTGCGAAAGACCTTTTGCAAGCACCGCTTTTATGGGAATGGTTAAAAGCAGTTAACCCTGATTACAAAACGCTTTTTATTTCATCGACTACCTTTTACTGGGCAAATCTTAATCAAATTCTTGGATTTTCTGAAATCGAGGACGTATATACAGCGAAAGAACTTCCGGGAGAATATATTAACGATCTTGGCATCGACGAGGCCATTGCAACAAAAAAATTTACACAAATAATTCAAAATATACCTGATAATAAACAGTTTATAGCTGTCTATTACTCTAATGCAATACACTATCCTTTTCAAACAGAGTCATTATTTTTTAGCGGCGAAGCACCAGGAAATACACGTATTTCCAAAGCACTTCGTATTATTGATACTGCATTTAAAGAAATGTGGACGACTCTTGAGAATTCCAAAAGACTTGATGAAACAATAATAATTTTTACAGCAGATCATGGAGAAATGGCTGTTTCAGAAAATCGGGGACATCGCCTTTATTCGTATTATGAAGAATACTGGGGAGTCCCATTTATTATAATAATACCAGAAGCACTCCAAAAAAAAATACCCATCGAGAAAATAGAATCTCTTCTCAGTAACCGCAAAAAATTGATCAGCAATCTGGATATTATTCCTTCTTTGGTTGATTTATTCTCACTGGAAGAGACCAATCAATTAAACGTTAAGACTCTTAGTGGAAATTCCCTCTTCAAAGAGCTTCCGGAAGACCGTTTTATAATAGGACTAAGCACAAATGATTTACGAGGATGGGGACAAGAAGGATTTGGAATTGCAAGAGGAAGTGAACGTCTTATATATAACAATGTTTCAGGTATGTTTTATTATGATTTAGCCAAAGATCCTAAGCAAAAAAATAATCTCCTGGATAAGATGCCCTCCGACCTTCAAGAAGAATACCTTAAAGTCATACAAGCCAACTACCATCTTAGCCGTATTTTACGACCGCCAGTCAAATAATAGAACAGTCATAAATTTCAGAAAGTGATTCCGATCTGTGCGCCTATGACCAGAGCGTTGTCGATATTGCCGGTTCCGCCTGGATTGATCACCCACTGAATATCGGGTTGCACGTAGGCGAAGGGTGTGATTTGGAATCGGTAAGCCGCCTCAAAAACCAGTTCGTAATCCGGCGAACCTGCTTTTGTAACAGCCACGGTCTTTGCAAAATCCCGGCTAAATTTTCCGTAGGCAGCACCAAAGATCGTATAATCTTTATCCCGGCCCGGGATGAGACCTTTGTAAAAAATCCCACCGTTGCTTTGGAAGGGGAGCTTTGCAATGCTCTGCTGCGGCGAATAAACGAACGCCCCCCACAAAGTCAGCCCCTGATCGCTCCCGGGTTCCTCCTGATAAACCATCTGGTCCGCATGCCAGTAAAAACCGTAAGCATATCGCTGAGAGCCGGTATTTCCAAACTCCTTATACGAAAACGGGGAGTAATATGCACCAAACCAGTAGTTGCCAGGCAAGCCGCGCATTTCTGTCGGCGCTGCCACCAGGCTTTTTGGAGAGCGCTCCGATTTTCCATCGACCGGCTCCGTCTGCGGCATGGGCACTTCTTTTTTAAACCACTCGGGCGACCAGCCAAACTGACTGATTAAAACCACCCCGTCATTTGATCGGATACTCCAGTCCATTCCCTGGTAGTTACGATCGGTCAGTCGTGTTGTTGCCTGGTAAACTCCGAGGGAGACGTAGGTTTCCTTTGTTGGTTTTATTTTCAGGCGGCTCGCCCAGGTGGACCAGGGGAAGGAAGAGTAGGCGGAGTTTACGGGCAGGGCCTGCGGATTTCCATCGATTCCGTTGTTCATGTAGAGCCAGTAAACCGGAGAACTCCCGAAATCGTCACCTGCTGCAAAACGTCCCAGCTTGATGGAAACCCTGTCATCAAAGAGTTTTTGTTCGAGGTAGAGACCATAAAAAATTGCCGTCTGGCCGCCGTAGATTTGCTGAACCGTGAATTGGTTTCCAATATATTTTTCGGAAAGACTTGTGCCGGAGCGGTTGAGTGCACTGATGGTGAAAGTCGCACCCTTCCAGCCCACGAGTTTTTCGAGATTCAGATTCAGGCCGAAGTTTGTATTGTCGGTGTAAGTAAAGCCCCGCTGCATCCCACCCACGGGGTTGCCCGCAATGTTCGTTGTATAGTTCAGGATGACATCCACACCATCATCCGAGAGCCTGGGGCGCAGCCCAAACCATTCTCCGGAGAGATATTCTCCCTGCGACCATTTTGTGAAGCCGGATTTTTCAACTTCCTGAGAGGAGAGAGTTTCGTCTCCTGCAAAAATTTTTGCTGTAAAGCAGAGCAGGGCACAAGTCAGCACAACGTAAAAACCGGGGGGATTTTTCATAACGAGGGCAGTTTTATAAAATGATATAAATCAAATCAATCCTTATTACCTGACAACCGAAAAGCCAAGAGGCTGCAGAAAGTGATAGGTAACAAAAACCGATGCCGTCAGAAAAATGGATACAAGCGAGAGGCAAACAGACTCCCTCCGCAGAGCCAGAAGCCCGGCGAGTGCTGCCGTGATAAGCATCGCTACCGGAATAGCGCAGGCTACAAATATGCTGATTGGATGATCCAAAAAAATCTGCCGCAGCGTATAAGCCATAGGATCCGGCAAAAGGCGCGTATAGATGGTTGGCGACAAGAGAAGTGTCCCCAGAGATTCGTAGTAAAATGCCAGCGGCCCCACGAGCAAAATATAAACCGTAACAAATACCGGAATCGAAAGAACCAGCAGTCTCGGGGGAGTGAGCGGTTTCATGGCGAGGAGTTTATTGGGGTGGAACGACTGTCCGAGCGATTATGTCCATTCCCTCCGCAAAACTCCAGACTTTTGCGTCGATAAAAATACCTCGTTCATGCAATTCGAGGAGCTGTTTTTTTAAATCCCGAAAGGGAAGCTCCAGGACTTCTATGTTTTCAGTCTCTTCGGTTTGCTGATCAAATTTTTCTCCGACTTCGACGAGGAAGCTCACGACGTTTTCGTCGGCCATTCCAGGAGTATTAAAAATGGGCGGCCCGGCGGAGAGGATGCGCCCGGTGTAACCCGTTTCCTCGCGCAGCTCGCGCAGGGCACTTTCCTCAGCCGTCTGCCCGGGGTCGATGAGGCCGGCGGGAAATTCTATGATCTCGGCATTGATCGGCGGACGAAATTGCCGGATCAAAATAAGGGTGCCTGGTATGCCGTTATGGTCCCGCTTGAAAGGGATGATGCAGACTCCGTCCAGCGATCCGGAGCGCGTCACAAACTCCCATTTTTTGATGTTGCCGCTCGGAAGTGGGCTGTGAATTTCTCCAAAGGACAGCCATTTTCCTTTGTGCAGGATTTGTTTGGTCATTTTTTAGCAGCAGTCAGAAAGGTTTCGAGTTCCAGGTTCTGCGCATCGCCAATGCGGTCGAGCGAAATGTCTGCCGACGGATATTTTTCTTCCACTCCCGGAGCTGTCGCATAGTGACCTTGCTTTACGAAAACTGTGGTCAGGTTTTCTCCCCAGATTTTTTTCATCGCAGTCAGAATACGGAGTTTATCATCAAACATAACGTAATGGTTGGCGGGATAAAAACGCTCCACATCGTCGAGCTGCTGCTCTTTGTGAATATAGATCAGCACGCGCTCTTCGACCGCATCCATCAGGCCGCTGCGCAAAACCTTTCGGGGCTGAAAAACAACATCGCCGTCGCTGAGAATCACTGTCTCTCCCCACTGGCGAACGTGATCGAGCACATCGAGCGACTCCGGAAAAAGCCGATTGGCAAAGGGATAGTCCGTTAAAAAAAGTGATAGCTTGAGCAGGCTCGGGTCGCCCAGATGCTCCAGGCGGTAACGCTGCAGCGCAGCGAGGTAATCTGAGTAGCCCGTCTCGGCCCGGATATCTTCATAGATTTCCCAGTAGTGTTTGCAGGCAGCTTTGCCAGCGTGTTTTTCCAGGCGGTCGGCGATGTCACGGGTCACGCGGTCGTTGTCCAGCAGGGTGTTATCGACGTCGAAGAAGAAGACTATTTTTGCTTTACTCATGGGTGTGGGTATAAAAATGGAGGGTTATTTTGAAAGTGCCTTGCCGACGATTTCGCGTGCTTCGGTCTGGATTTTTCCCAGATGATCTTCATCGACAAAACTCTCTGCGTAGATTTTATAAACGTCTTCCGTGCCCGATGGGCGAGCGGCAAACCAGCCACGCTCGCTGCAGACTTTCAGCCCGCCAATGGCTGCCTCGTTGCCGGGAGCTTTTGTGAGCATTTGCGTAATGGAGTCGCCTGCGAGCTCTTTGGCATCGACATTTTCGGGTGAGAGATTTTTGAGTTTTGCTTTTTGCGCGGAGTTTGCCGGAGCATCTACCCGGGCATAAACCGGCGAACCAAACTCGGCGGTGAGTCCCTGGTAATGCTCGCCCGGGTCTTTGCCTGTGACGGCGGTGATCTCGGCAGCAAGCAGGCCGAGGATGGGGCCGTCCTTGTCTGTCGTCCAGACTGAGCCGTCGCGTTTTAAGAAAGATGCACCGGCACTTTCTTCACCGCCAAAACCGAGAGTCCCTTCAAAAAGTCCGGGTGAGAACCATTTGAAACCAACCGGCACTTCGACAAGTCTGCGTCCGAGGCGAGCAGCGACCCGATCAATCATGCTACTGCTGACCAGAGTTTTGCCTATGCCTGCTGACTCGCTCCAGCCGGGACGGTGCTCGTTTTTAAAAAGATAATCAATGGCCGTGGCGAGGTAGTGATTCGGATTCATGAGGCCGCTGCTTTTTGTCACGATGCCGTGGCGGTCGACGTCGGTGTCGTTTGCGAAAGTGATGTCGTATTTGTCTTTCGACGAAATGAGTCCGGCCATCGCCCAGGGGGATGAACAGTCCATGCGGATTTTGCCGTCCCAGTCCACGCTCATAAAACGAAAGCTCGCATCGAGTTCGCGATTCAGCACGTCGATACTGAGACCGTATTTTTCAGCGATGACATCCCAGTAGGCGAGGGAAGCATTGCCGAGCGGATCGACGCCGATTCGCAGACCGCTGGCGCGAATCGCTTCCATGTCGATGACATTTCCGAGGTCAGCGACGTAGTCATTCAGGAAATCGTGGCGGGTCACTTTTGCGCGTTGCAAAGGTGTCCGACGAATTTCTTCGAGACCGGATTCGAGAAGTTCGTTTGCGCGTTTTTCGATTTGTGAGGTGATGTCCGTGTCGGCAGGTCCGCCATTTGGCGGGTTGTATTTGAAGCCGCCATCCTGGGGCGGATTGTGTGAGGGAGTGATGACGATGCCGTCGGCAAATCCGCTCGTGCGTCCCTTGTTGTATTTTAAAATGGCGTGCGAAACTGCTGGCGTCGGCGTGTAGCCCGGATCGGTGGCGATGTAAATGGCGGCACCATTTCCTGCCAGCACTTCGATGGCGACGGCCTGGGCAGGCTCTGATAAAGCGTGCGTATCGATACCGATA
>JBKEBM010000195.1:0-25810 GCA_047973165.1 Chthoniobacterales bacterium | reverse complement strand
TCACGGGAGACTTCCATCATCGTATCGCAGGTTCGCCTGATCGTTCTTTGGGTGAAATGAAAACGCTGATTCCACAGCTTGGTAAAAATCCCATCGGTGTGCTGGGAAATCATGACTTCATTGAAAAAGTCGCCTTCCTGGAGCACCACGGTATGCAAATTTTACTTAACGAAAATGTCGCTCTCAGACGCGGAGATGCGCAGATTTGGATTTGCGGGGTGGATGATCCGAATTTTTTCGGAACCGAAGATCTGCTTCGAGCAAAGACGGAAACTCCACCCGAAGCCTTTCTTATTTTGCTAAGCCACTCGACCGAGCCTTATCAGCAGGCTGCGATGATGGGATACCGTTTCATGCTTTCGGGGCACACCCACGGAGGGCAGATATGTCTGCCCGGCGGAATCCCCATTATTAATAACGCTCGCTCTCCCCGTCGCCTGATCAGCGGTGCGTGGAGGGAGGGTCCCCTGCAGGGCTACACTTCGCCGGGAACGGGTGCTTGCGGTCTGCCCTGTCGTCTGAATTGCCCGCCGGAGATTACGCTTCACACTCTGCGAAAAAAAGCCCGGGCGGTTTCCTGAGACTACCCGGAAAAGATACAGACCGCCGCAACGAGTGTTACGACGGCCTGTTGTTCCCCCCAGAACGCGGATATATAAATCAGAGTTCGGTAAACTTGTCCAGAGTTTTTTTTAATTTTTTTTCGACGGGATTCAGCAGTATCTTTAAGCCCTATCTATGGAGAGCAAACGGAGGGTTTCATTTTCCGTGAAAGTGGCAAAAAGTATGGAGGACGCAGTTCTTTTTGTATGGTCATAAATTAAAGAATCGCTACGGTGCCCCGGATGGAATCAACGACTTTACGCATCGGTATGGCAGGACTGGATACCACGCACGTATCGGCTTTTGCTAAACTTCTTCACAACGCATCAGATGAAAACCATGTGCCCGGGGCACGCATCACAGCTGCTTTTCCCGGCGGCTCAGAGGACTTTCCGATTAGCATTGACCGGGTCAGGGGATTCACCGATGAGTTGAAAGATGAACATGGCGTAAAGATCGTCGATGCTCTGGGAGAGCTGCAGGGTGAATGCGATGCGGTGATGCTGGAGTCTGTCGATGGGCGCGTGCATCTCGATCAGTTCCGGGAAGTCGCGCAGTGGGGTTTACCGGTATTTGTTGATAAGCCATTTACTGTTGATGCCGATGAGGCCCGGGAAATTGTAAAAATAGCTGCTGACAAAAACGTTCGCTTTACCAGCACGTCGGCACTTCGTTACGCCGAAAAATTCCGGGAAGTTTTAAATGAGGACGGGGCAATACTCGGGGCCGATATGCGCGGTCCGATGTCCCTGCAGGAAAAATGCCCGGGATATTTCTGGTATGGCATTCATTCTGTCGAGATGCTGTTTACTGCCATGGGAGTGGGCTGCCACGAAGTTTTGGCCGTGAGAGAAGCCGATCACGATGTCATCGTAGGCCGCTGGAAAGATGGCCGCATCGGAACCGTACGCGGAAATCGCGTGGAAAACTACGCATTTGCCGGGCTCCTTCATCGAAACGACAGGAGCAGTGCCTTCGATGTGAGCACCGGGAAAAAGCCCTTCTATGCAAGTCTCCTGGAGCAAATAATCCCCTTTTTCCGTGATGAAAAAGAACTCGTCAATCCAAATGAAACGGTCGAGATTATCGCATTCATCGATGCAGCCAACCGCAGTGCTGAAAACGGAAGCTGGGTTACTATTTAATCAAATCAAAATCACAATGAAAAACGAACCTATTAAAATTGGAGTTGTCGGCCTCGGAAGGGCTGGCTGGGCTATACATATCAAAGCACTAAGAGATCGTTCCGATTTCAAAATCACGGCTGTTGCTGATCCGGATCCGGAGCGTCGTGCTCAGGCTGAAAAAGAGCTGGGTTGTCAGGCCTTTGCGAGTCGTGACGAACTCCTGGCTTCAGCAGACTGCGATGTCGTCGCTATTGCTACGCCGAATCCTTTTCATGAGGACGATGCGATTGCCGTTGCTGAATCGGGCAGGCACTGCGTACTGGAGAAACCCATTGCCGCTGCATGGGCAGGTGCCCGCCGTGTCGAAGAAGCATTTAAAAAAAGCGGGTGCATGGTATTCCCGCACCAGCAGCATTTGGTTTCCTCAGAGCATTTATTACTGCGCGATCTTTTTGCCAGCGGGAAACTCGGAGAAATTTTTGAAATTCGCTATCACTGGGTCAGCTATGGACGACGAAATGACTGGCAGACTCTGAAAAAAAACGGAGGCGGGCTTTTAACAAACCATGGCTCTCACGCACTCTCCACAATCCTCGAACTTCTCGGGGCACCAGTTACTTCTTTAAGTGGCCAGGCCCGACACATCAAAGATGCGGGCGATGCAGACGACCACGATTCCTTCATACTCCAGGCCGAAAATGGCCGCAACGGAGTGCTGATGCTGAGTACCTCCTGCGCTGCCCCTATGCCGAGATTTGTTATTCTGGGAACGACCGGCTCTGCCTGGGCGGACAGTACTCCAGGCAAAGTGTGCCTGAAGTATTATAATGCCGGAGATGTTCCAAAGCTCGAAGTTCTCGAAGGTGCAGCTCCGGGACGATCCTACGGCACGGGAGAATCCCTCCCCTGGAAAGAAGAGACCCTGGATATCACTTCCTTTCCGGCACTGGAATTTTATGAAAATGTGGCTGCTGTTTTGCGCGAAGGAGCCAAGCCCGCTATTACGATAGAAGCTACTGTCGAAATCGCTCGCGTGCTCGAATGGGGCGCAACAGGAGCTGACCCTGCACAGGCGGAGAGTTGATATTTTAACAGTCAGGTGAAATTTTTCACTGCTGATCCGCCTTGCCCTTGGGCGGAGGGGCTGCTAGCCTCGGCGGCTTTCTTAAATTTTTTATATTCGACAAGCTGACGGATCAGCTCCCAGTGCGGATCGTCCTCGTCTGCATCCTCCTCTCCCATTTGCTGATCCATCGGTAACAAGGTGCGACTTTTAATATAAAGCAGATTCGCTGCCATAACGATAAATTCCCCTCCAATCTAATCCACAAATTGTGGCATGCCAAGATATTGCTCTCAATCAACACGGCATGCGGCTCGCGAAAGCTCATTGCCGGAACGACAAATGCAGGCACCACTCAGGCGCGATGCTTTTATTAAAAACGGAGCAGGGATAAAAATTAACTAACTGATGGCACTTGCGCTCGCTGTACGAGCGTGAGTGATCGTCATATCTCGTAGCTTTTCAGGAGGCGTGATGATTCGGGGTTCAAGTTCCAATTCAGGTATAGAGTCACCAACATGGATGTGTTGTTTTAATAGCTCAGAGAGAGTTTCCAGACGAGATCTCAATCCACCATAGCGGCGATCGATGACATCCCACCCAAAGGGCTGATAAAGCTCGCGCCAAAGCAAGCGATGGCCTTCGTGTAATTTGCGAAGCGCAGTCTGAAGGTCTGGTAACAAGTGCTTTACAATGTCTTCCAATGTCGAAAGGTCATGCTTTTGGTAAGCAGGGCGCAGGCACTGGTGAAGTCTGGCTTTTAGAGACAAAAAAGCTGCAAGTCGTGCAGGGTGAGCTAATCTGGTATTATTTCCTGAAAGCTTAGATGCAGCCTCCAGTTTTACCTGTAAGCGGGTGTATTGTTCAGATAAAGTGTCAGGGAAATGCTTTTCAAAAAAACCGAGGAGAGGATCATGCCAAAGCAGAATTTTGGATAAATTGGCCGCTTCACCATCTCCTCCTTCATCCCCCGCCTCATGATCGAGCAGGCTGGCTGCATACCACGAATCCCAGTCTGCATCGCAGGTGCTGTAAAATTGCTTTTGCACGGCTTCGACGCCCCTTTCAAAGCATTCGGCAGCGAAAAATTCTAATCCTGGCAATGCCGACAGAAAATCACATTCTGCACCGTCATCACACCAGAGAGTCGCAAAAACTTCCTTTATATTTCCACGGCGGGCAGCCGCCATTCCCGGAGCGATCGTTGCAAGGGAATGAGGCAGCCCTGTCCAGAAACGATTCCATGTCCAAACACCTGCTGCAAAAACCGGCGTCTTGCCAAGTGCATTATGCCGGGCAATCCACTCGTCATAAAAAGCTTCATCACGATGGTAATAGTCCCAGTAAACCAGATCCACATTACCCGGAATGCACCTGATAGCATCCTCTGGAATCACACTTTCGCGGTCATAGTAGTCATTACTTACTGATCCGAGACGGAAAAACATATCGCTCCAGATCATAGGATCGAGATTTCGCTGCTGACAGATAGCGGCAACTTTTTCAAGATGCATCGAAAGCACGTCAAATGGACGGTGTGGACCATTTTTCTGTCGATAAACTCCAGAACCGACACCATGTGCCTCATCGATTCCGACATGAATACGTCGACTTCTAAATGGTGCGGTTGCTGTATCAATCAGCTTTTCGATGAATGCATAGGTTTCTTTCTCGCCAGCCAAAAGCACATTCGAAGTATCCCGTAGATGCTGATAAGCAGGCCATTGCAAAATCTGCTCCAGATGGCCGAGCGTTTGGATACACGGCACAATCTCGATACCAAACAGAGCCGCATATTGATCCATTTCCCTCAGCTCCGATGTGGTGTATCCACCGCGGAAATACCCTACAAACGGAGCACCCTCTACCGAAAAAATATCTTCGGAATAAAGTAACAGGCGGTTTAACCCCATTAAAGCCATGCGCCGAATAATATATCGCAAAGTTTCAGAGCGCAGGACTCCATTGCGCGACATATCCACCATCACACCACGCGAGGGAAAAAATGTCTTCGTTATACAGTCTTCCGTCTGTCCGCTCATTACGGTAGCCAGACCGCGAAAAGCACATGCCGGTGTACTGTATCGGATTATCACCCGATCAGACTCAAATACGATTTGAAGCTGCTCTGCCTCTCCCTCCAGGCGACTAAAGCAAACGGGACGCCCACTTTTTTTATTACCAAAACGCTCCGGAAAATCCGTGACTATTTCGGCTAAAGCAGGTGCAAGCTCCTTGTTGTCAGAAAGGTCTATGGCGAGCAAATTTTGTTCACTATGCTCTACTAAGGAAGAGTTTTTTTTACTCATTTCGTTGCAGGAAAAAGAGGCTCTGTGTCAGCCAGATAATCTTTCAGGTGATAATAGTAGTGCAGGTAAACACCACCAAAGCCAGGTGTTCCTTCACGATCCTTATAAAGAGCATGCACGGCATCACGAAATTGCGAGGCTGGTAATCCAAAAAAGGAAATATGAGCATCTTCTTTAAGCTCGATGGTCTCCAGTGCCAACGAGGTTTTCTTTCCAATTTTTGCTGCATAGTCCAACTCCTCTCGCGAAATGTCCTGAACGGAATTTGGCCCTCGAGGTTCGCGTCGGTAGGACATAATCACGACCTCATCGGCTATGTCCTGAACATGCTCATTCAGCGGCTTTGTAGCTCCTGCAAAATCGATGGCTATCTCTGAAAAATTACCACCATACCAAGAGGGAATATCGAACTTCAGCAACAAACCCGTCGAGTCATTAGCTTCCAGATAATAACGAAAAAAAGCAAAGGTCTCCAGCATCTCGCGAACCAGCACACGCCGTCCGGAGAGAGTATCTTTCCATTGTGGCATTGCGTAAGGTTCGATGTCATAATGTATGGCCGTAAAACGCGCCCCCTCCGGTTGACCCGATTGAAAATCTAAAATCGCATCAAGCTTTTTGATATTCTCCCGGCGCTCCTTAGCAAGTGCCATCTCAGGAGCACCATCCAGTGCCTCCACGCTGATTCCGGCTTCCGATGCAAGTTTCAAAAGCCGCTTCAGCCCCTCCTTATATTGAAGCTTTGGTGGATCGTCTTCCGTAAAGTTAATCTGCAATAGCAGTGTATCGATACCGTGTTTTCGAGAGAAATCTATCAACTCCTTCGCTTGCTCTTCACTCTTCAAAGCATCTGCGCGCCATACCCACATTCCCAACGGGCTCTTACGTTCAGGCACTTCCGCCAATACACGAAAAGGAGAAACAAAAATAAAAAGAGAACAGAAAAACAAAATAATCCATTGCATGTATTATTTATTTCCGGATAGGATTTTTGTGTAAAGTAAATTCGTCATGCAAACAAAACATCGCTTCACGAGAAACAATCTTTCGCTCCTTCTTCCCTTCCTCCTGCTCGGCATTTTCAATGTTGGATATGGAGAGGAAAAAAAAGAAGCAATCCCTCTGGTAAAAGAAACCGGACTAAGCCATTGGCGGGCCTATGGTGCAGGAATGCTGCAAGTAGACTCGCTGGGAAGCGATGGGCTTTCAATAAGCGTGGATTGGGAAAAAACAACGTTCGGTCTGGGAGCTATCTACGAAGTTATAAGTGAGGGTGAGAAATTCCCCGACCTGAGCGAAATTCAAAAAATCTCTATCGAAGCAAAGTCAGAAAAAAAGGATGGGACGCGCCTTGCGCCGGAGTGGCTTCTTATGCAGGAAACTGCTATTCGTTTACCAGATAACAAGCAACCTGAGCTAAGCGATCAATGGCAAACATTCACCTTTAAAATTCCGGATGATTTTCCAAAATTCGCATCTCAACTTGACGCCGTTAAAGCCCTGCGCCTCTTATTTATCAATAAAGATAAAGAAACAAAACAGGGGCAGGTTTCTTTCCGAAATGTTGAGTTGATTCCTTAGAGCCAGTCTGAAAAATATCGAGTATTGCGCGAGAGGAAGAAAGACCGGATGGCAAGACGCTTGCGAAGGCGCATCCCCGGAGCAGGCAACGCGATACTGGATATTTTTAGGACTGGCTCTTAGCTCTTTTCGGAGAAGTATCTTTTAAAATCAGTGCTCGCTGATGCCGCTCCAAAGCCAGTAGCGCAGCACCCTGCAAGATACCTCCAAACCCAAGCTGAGCTTGTAAAATCTCTATTTTTCGCGTTGGAACGGGTATAACAGACTGCATAACCTGATCTCGAAGAGCCTCCAGCCGCTTACTGGTAAAATCAGGGTCGTCACTGGCGATAACAATATTTCCTATATCCAACACATTTACGACGCTGGCCAGGCTGAGTCCACATTTGCGATAAAAGTGCTCATAATTTGCGATACCTGCCTCCGAACTCCCCGGTGCCAGTCCTAAATCCAGCTCTCCTGCCGCTGAGGAAAGACCTCTAAAGACAGAATTTTTTAACATAAGCCCCAGGCCAAAATGAAAATATTTAGAAATCTCTATCCCTATTAAATAGTAAAGAAACGAGCTGTAGTGACGCGCACTTCCCACATGATGCTCGGCGTAAAGACCGCAATTTACATCTCGCTCAACCGCCACGGGCCCTAGTCCCAGTTCTTTCCCTATACTACCAAGATTTTCATTTTTCATATTGAAAGAACGAGAATAAAGAATCACCCCGCGAGTAGAGTCCACGATACCCGATACGCTAATACCCAGACCCGCACAAAGACCCTCATCCACCCCTGCTCCGGCAGCCAACGCTTTCACTCGCGACGGTGCAGAACGCAATGCCTGGCGCCAACTCATCCCTGCTTTCAGGCGACATTGAGCAAGGGTGCTTCCGGCCGCATCCACCAGAGCTATTTCATGGCAAACGGGGTCCAGCTTTAGCCCAACAGCCCAGGCTGCATCCGGATTTACGGCCAGACGGCTTTCTTTGGGTCCAAGGCGATTAGCCTCAATCGGACCATTATCCAAAATAAAACCGAGCCTTTTTAAATCCCGAATAATATTTGAAATTGTAGATGTCCGTAACCCCGTCGCCCGGGCAAGCTGTCGCTGCGATTCGCACAACCGCCGCCCCAGCATCACAAATACCTGCCAGCGATTAAAAGCCGCCGTCGCAGCATGATTTCTGCGAATACCGGAAACAGAAAAATCATCCAAATTTTGCTGAGGTCTGATCGTTGGCACTCTTGCTTCTTTAAGGCAGCTCTGCGCTAATTGCAACTACAGGTTCCTTGTAAAAAAAGACTTGCCTTTTCTTTTTTAAATCTATTAGCTCATTGCATGAACTATAAATCAACTCTCCCCTGTGTATTTTTAGGTATTGTTTTAACCCTCACATTTCAGCTTTCAAGTATGGGAGCTACCCTCATAGATAGCTTTGACGAATATTCGGGTGCGGTAAATTCAGGCTATATAGGCACGCACACAGCAGGTCAGCTCAATCCAGGCGGCTCCTCCGGAATTGCCGGAAACTGGATACGCTTTGGCGGAGCGACAGCAGACGGTATTTACAGCATCAGTGGTGGTTCTTCAGGCAGAGGCGCATCCTATGTAGCTAATTGGTCTTCCGGAGTATGGGGAGCGGTTCTTTATACATTCGACAGCGTTCAGAACTTCACCGGAGTTCTTGACGCAACCCTCGACCTGAGTGTGAATACTGCAATTGCCGGCACCACCGCCGTGATAGAGCTTCGAAGCGGCACGACATACTTTCAATCAAGCTCACCTCTGGCCTTGACCAATACAAGCTATAGCGCATTTACGTTTGCTGCGGACGAGTCCTCGCTAACACGAGTATCCGGATCTGGTGACTATGCTTCGACAATAGGAGCGATTGATTCAGTCGCTTTCTTTTTTGCAAATGGCGGAGGCACAGGAGGTCAGACAATTCAATTCGACAACTTCAATTTTAATGTCATTCCAGAGCCAAATAGTATGGCACTTATCGGGCTGGGAGTCCTTGCTTTGCTCAGGTCCAGCCGGAAGCGTAATAGCTCGAATCGGTAAATTAAGATGAAAAAGTGCGGCAATGCAGCCTTCACTCTGATTGAGCTGCTGGTAGTCGTTGCGATTGTAGCTGTTCTCGCCAGCCTACTGATAGCCACTCTTGGAAAAGCTCGCAGTCAGGCGCGGGTCGCTAAATCTATCTCAAATCTTCGCCAAATTGCTACGGCAATAAACCTTTACGTCGCCGACAACAACGACCTTTTCCCAAGAGGATATTTTTATCAGCCAGGAGAATCTGAACTCACTTATGTGACGGAACTGGCTCCCTATCTGGGTCATAAAACGCGTTCAGATGATCCCTCAAAAAATATTTTCATCGCTCCGACCTCAGCAGTCCCGATTCCACCTCAGGCCCCAAATTCCTTCATCCCGCTCACGTATGCGGTGCATGGTGTGCTCTGCCCTGATACTTCGACCGGCAGAACCCGAGTGCGGAGAAGTTCTGTCCAGCGTCCGGCACAAGTCATCCTTGTGGGAGATTCTTCGCAGAACTCGAATCATGGAAATTCATTCACCACATTCACTTCTCCGAGGCCCTTTCGCTTTACGGGTGCTTTGGAAAATCTTGATGATCTGATTCCAATAGGACCTGATTCTGATACTCCAGGTGGAATGGGACAACTGCGCTATCGCTCAAATAACGCTGCGGCTGTCGCTATGGTGGACGGGCACGTCGCCTTACTCCCAAAAGGAAGCGTAACCTATGGCAATCTGATTCCGGATAGATAAAAGCAACAACGATCCTATCAATAGTAATCATTTTTCGCTACTGATCCGCCTTGCCCTTGGGCGGAGGGGCTGCTAGCCTCGGCGGCTTTCTCATGAGTGGTTATAAAGATTCGCTGAACCTGCCAAAGACGGCCTTTCCAATGAAGGCCGGTCTCACTGCCAAAGAACCCGCCCAACTAAAACGCTGGGAATCAGACGGAATTTATGCGCAAATTCAAAAAGCACGTTCCGGGCGTCCCACTTACATTTTGCACGACGGCCCTCCCTTTGCAAATGGCGACGTTCACATGGGGACGGCTCTCAATAAAATTTTCAAAGACTTCGTTATCAAAAGCAAAACGATGGCGAATTTTCACGCTCCCTACGTGCCGGGCTGGGACTGCCACGGATTACCGATTGAATTTAAAGTCGTAAAAGAATCCCAGGGGCTGCAGCCGGTGGAGGTGCGGAAACGTTCGGAAAAATATGCGCGTAAATTTGTTGATACTCAGAAAAAGCAATTCAAGCGCTTAGGAGTTTTTGGCGAATGGGATGATCCTTATCTGACACTCAATCCGTCTTACGAAGCGGAGATTTTGCGTGCTTTCGGAACCTTTGTTGAAAAGGGTCTCGTCTATCAAAGCGCAAAACCCGTTTTCTGGAGCACGGGAGCGCAAACGGCTTTGGCAGAAGCCGAAGTCGAGTATAAGGATAAGACGACACCCGCTGTTTTTGTGCGCTTTCCGATCACGAGTGGACCGCTTGCGGAGAAAGCAGCAATGGTCATCTGGACCACGACGCCCTGGACACTGCCCTCGAATCTGGCCATCGCCGTGCATCCCGAGCACGACTACGTGCGAGCAAGCCTGGGGAAATTTGGTGATGTCGTTGTGGCCGAAGCTTTGCTGGAAAGTCTGGCAGAGAAATGTGGCGAGACGGCAGAAATTCAGGAGCGTTTTAAAGGTAGTGCGCTGGAGGGAGTGACGACACAGCATCCGTTTTTGGAGCGTTCCTCCACGATTTATACAGCAGATTTTGTAACGCTCTCCACCGGCACGGGAGCCGTTCACATCGCTCCCGGTCATGGTGATGATGACTATCTTTTAGGAATCAAACATGGTCTTGAATTGCTGGCGCCGGTCGATGACCAGGGGCGCTACACGGAGGGATGTCAGGTTTCCGATCTGGTTGGAAAATATGTTTTTGATGCAAATGAAGACATCATCACGATGCTTTCCGAGCGTGGGCATTTGTTGGCGCGAGAGGATATTTTACACAGCTATCCACACTGCTGGCGGTCGAAAACACCGGTGATTTTTCGCGCTGTGGAACAATTTTTTATCCGTATCGATGAGCTTCGCAAGGAAGCCCTGGATGCGGTTGATTCCGTGGAGTGGCTGCCCGCCTGGGGCAAGAGTCGCATTCGCGGAACCGTGGAGAGCCGCCCCGACTGGTGTATTTCGCGCCAACGAACCTGGGGGGTGCCTCTGCCGATTTTTTATACAAAATCAGGCGAGCCTGTTTTGGATAAGGAGGTCATCGAAAAAGTCGCAAAAGTGGTCGAGGAAAAAGGAACCAACGCGTGGTTTGAACTGGATGATGCGGCCTGGAGCGAACTCGTCGGTCTGCCGGAGGGAACGACGCGCCGCAGCGATACGCTGGATGTCTGGATCGATTCCGGTGTGAGTCATCGCGCCGTGCTGGACCGTCGCGAGGGGCTGTCGGCTCCGGCGGATTTATATGTGGAGGCGACGGATCAACATCGTGGTTGGTTTCAGTCCTCACTCCTCACCAGCGTTGCTTTGCGAGGCGGGGCACCATACAAAAAAGTTTTTACGCACGGCTTTGTGGTCGATGTGGACACGCGGGAAAAAGTTTCGAAATCCGCTCAGGGAACCTACCAGAAACCGATGGATGCCGAGCATTTCGTAAACAACTACGGAGCCGATCTCGTGCGCCTCTGGGCCGCCAGTGTGGATGCGGGAGACGATGTTCCTTTCTCCGAGGAAATGTTTAAGCGCCTGGGTGACTCCTACCGCCGGATTCGAAATACCCTGCGGATTCTTTTAGGAAATATCGAGGGCTTTGATACGGAGAAAGACGGTGTAGCGTTTGAAGCAATGCCGCTTGTGGATCGCTGGATTCTCGGGCGGATGCAAAGCGTGGTTGCGGCTTGTCGCGAGGCTTACGAGAAGCTGGAGTTTCATCGTGCCTATCAATTGCTGGTTCAATTTTGCTCGGTTGATTTGAGCAGCCTTTACATCGACATCACAAAAGATCGTTTGTATTGCGATGCGAAAGATTCGCTGCGGCGACGTGCGACACAGACCGCAATGCGGGAAGTTTTTGATAATCTGACACGGCTGCTGGCGCCGATTCTGGCATTCACTGCCGAGGAAGCATGGAGCTACCACAGTCCCGAACAGTCTGTGCATCTCGAGCTTTTCCCCGAGGTGGACGAGGCCAAAAAATCCAGTCCGGCCCTGACTCAAATCGAGCAATGGCTGGAAATCCGCTCGAAGGTTGGCCAGGCGATTGAGGAAGCGACGAAAGAAGGGATCATCCAAAAACCACTTGAGGCGGAGGTTGAAATAACTCTGCCCGAGTCGCTTTATAATTCCTTTGCGGAAGCGGCAACTCTGGAGGAGCTGGAAGAATTTCTCGTTCTCAGTCATGTAAAACTGACGCAGGGAGAAACGATGGCGGCAAAAGTTACAAAAACAACGCGCCATCGCTGCGAACGCTGCTGGCGTCATCGCGACGAAGTCAGCAAAATCGAAAAACATCCCGAATTGTGTGAACGCTGCTCCACAGCAGTCGATGCAGCCGCACAAAACGCCTGATTAAAAAATGACCGCCTCACCGAGGAGTGAATCCAAATGGGCTTTGTTGCTTTATGTGACTCTACCCCTGCTTGTGCTCGACCAGGTGACAAAGTGGGCCATTCTGAAAAACTTTTCACTGCATGAATTCCACCCCGTCATTCCCGGATTTTTTGATTTACTACTGGTCTATAATACCGGCGCAGCCTTCGGAATGTTTTCAAATAACAACGCCTTTTTCATCGGGCTGTCCTTATTTGCGACGGTTTTGATTCTTGGAATTTGGGCCTGCGGCAGCTTTGTTTTGCCCCTCACGCGCTGGGCTGTTGCGATCCTGCTCGCTGGAGTTGTAGGAAATTTTGTCGATCGTATTCAGCACGGAGCGGTTGTGGATTTTCTGGGATTCACACTGCCGATTTATGGCCCCTGGCCGGCATTTAACGTAGCAGATTCCTGCATCTGCATTGCAGCCTTTTTGCTACTTATTCAGTCATTTTGGGATATGGCTACGACTAAGAAAAAAACTCCCTCAGACACTACGAAGTAGATTGCTACTTATAACTCCAAACGCTTTGCGATCTGCTCGGGTATCAATTTTTGTAAATGAGGATGAGCTTCAATCATCCGCATAATATCCATTAAACCCTTCTACCCTTTACTTGCTCGTCGAGAGGGCCCAGAACACGCTTTAACCGCAGCCGCCACTCTCTCAGCCAGCCTGATTTTGGCCATACCCACCCAAACCCAAATCTCTGCTGCCGGAGCAAGCTTTCCCACTCCGCTTTATCAACGCCGAGCCGAAGATATGAGCGGACCAGGTAACAGCAGTCGTGCTAATCAATTTCAGACTCTGCCAACATCATCAATTTGTGCTCTTGCTCATTTGGAAAACCTGCCTTAGAGAAGACAGCATGCAATTATGTTTTAAAGGCTACCTGTTGATTTTCTTAATAAGCTTATCTTTTGCACTAACCTCCTGCACTTTGCCTTTTCAACGAGTTTCAAATTCCTCAGAAACTCCGAACGTGCACCGACAGGCACAAGGACCAGCCTCCTCTTCACAGATCACAATCAACGGAACAGTGGAGCAGCGGCTTGGGGACGGACGTGTCGCACCACTTTCAGGAGTGTCTCTCGTGGCAAGCACGGGAGGACGTGCTGTTACCGACAGAAATGGCACTTTCACCCTGTCTCTCGTTCGAAATAAGGAGCAGGAGATTCGAGTTTCAAAATCGGGTTATGTTTTTGATACACCGAATTTCTGGCTGCATCCGAGGTATGATAATGAAAGCGACGTGTCTCTGGTCGCTTCAAAAGCCGAGGTTCGCGCGGAAGTATCTACAACCGAAGAAATGGTCGGACCCGTTTATCGAAAAATGGGTGAAATCCGCGGACAGTTTGTTTTTGACCAAAGCGTTGCCAACGATCCCTTTTATACATCGGCAAACCGTATCTTAATACGCGATCCGAATACAAAGGCGGTTATGCGCTCCACTCCGACGCGCTTTGACGGCAGTTTCAGCATAGCGGGTCCTGTCGGTAAGACCTACATCCTCGAAGTCGAGGCCAAAGAAGGAGCAGTTTACTCGCCCTCGCGGGGAACGGTCGTCATCTCTGCCGACCCGAAGCCTTTTACCATCAATGTCCGAAAAAAATAAATTCCTGTTTTTTTGTTTTCCCCGGATTGTATTTTTCTAACATGCTTCGGAACCACCAAATTATATTATGTCACACGAACTACCAAATCTACCCTACGCTAACGATGCACTCGAACCCCATATCGACGCTCGCACGATGGAGATCCACCACGACAAGCACCACAATGCTTACGTCACAAACCTGAACAAAGCTCTCGAATCCCAACCCGAGCTTGCAGACAAATCCATTTGTGAACTCATCGGCGATCTCTCCGCTGTCCCCGAAGACATTCGCACGGCTGTCCGCAACAACGGCGGCGGCCACTGGAACCACTCTTTCTTCTGGGAAAGCATGGGACCAGGCAAGGGCGGACAACCCAGCGGCGCACTGGCAGACGCGATCAATTCCACCTTCGGAAGCTTCGATAAATTTAAAGCAAAATTTGAGGCTGCCGGAGCAACACGCTTCGGCAGTGGCTGGGCCTGGCTCGGTGTCGCACCGGATAAAAGTCTCGTCGTCTGCTCCACCGCAAATCAGGACAACCCTGCGATGAAAGGCACCGTTGACTGCACCGCCACACCACTCCTCGGCTGCGATGTCTGGGAGCACGCTTACTATCTCAACTACCAAAACCGCCGTCCGGACTACCTCAAAGCCTTCTGGAACGTCGTTGACTGGGACAAAGTCGGCGCACGTTACGCAGAAGCAATCGGCTGATCGTTTGCAAATTTTAACCCAACCCCGGAGGCGTCGTTGAAGCGACGCCTCTGCTTTTTCTGAATCATCATTTTTTATGGCTACACTCAATTCCAACTACCTGAAACTCAAAGCGGGTTACCTCTTTCCCGAGATCACCCGACGCGTAAACGCCTTCACCGACGCCAATCCGAATGTCGCCAAACGACTCATTCGCTGTGGCATTGGAGACGTAACAGAACCCGTCCCCGCAGCAGCCCGTGAGGCCATGCATGCAGCTGTCGATGAACTTGGAACACGCGATGGAT
This sequence comes from Chthoniobacterales bacterium, assembly GCA_047973165.1. GTDB lineage: Bacteria > Verrucomicrobiota > Verrucomicrobiia > Chthoniobacterales > JBKEAD01 > JBKEAD01. The sequence goes on along the minus strand of JBKEBM010000195.1, from coordinate 10,899 downwards.
TTCATGGATACGGCCCCGAACAGGGCTACGAATTTTTGCGCAAAGCCATTGCCGAAAATGATTATCGCGCACGTGGCATTCAGATCGACGACGACGAAGTTTTTGTCTCAGACGGTTCCAAATGCGACTGCGGTGCCATCCTCGATATTTTTGGAAAAGACAACCGCATCGCCGTTATGGACCCGGTTTATCCTGTCTATGTGGATACAAATGTGATGGTCGGCCACACAGGTTCTGCCAATGAAGACGGAACCTATGGCGGCCTTCTTTACCTCGCCTGCACAGAGGAAAATCACTTTGTCCCATCCGTCCCCGAAGAAAAAGTGGATCTCGTTTATCTCTGCTACCCAAACAACCCGACGGGAGCTGTTGCCACACGCGAGCAACTCGAAGCCTGGGTCGCCTATGCTTTGAAAAACGAAGCCATTTTGCTTTACGATGCAGCCTACGAGGCCTACGTGCAGGACCCGGAAATTCCGCGTTCGATTTTTGAGATTCCTGGTGCGGATCGCTGCGCGATTGAGTTCCGCAGTTTTTCAAAAAACGGTGGCTTCACCGGAGTCCGCTGTGCTTTTACCGTATTAAAAAAATCCCTGCTCTGCCGCACCGATACCGGTGAACAAAAACCGCTACACCCCCTGTGGAATCGCCGCTTCAGCACGAAGTTCAACGGTGTCTCCTATGTCACCCAGCGCGGTGCAGAGGCCCTTTATTCCACTGCCGGAAAATCCGAAATAGCCGCCCTCATCAAGCACTACATGGACAATGCAAAAATTCTCCGTGAAGCCGTCGCCGGCACGGGACTTACCGTTTTCGGTGGTACAAATGCTCCCTATATCTGGGTCCGCGGCCCCGAGAGCAGCAAAAGCTGGGAAATGTTTGACCGTATTTTGCAGGAAGCCGCCATCGTCGTAACCCCAGGTAGCGGTTTCGGAAGTGCCGGGGAAGGTTTTTTCCGCATCAGTTCCTTCAACTCCCGTGAAAAAGCCCAGGAGGCCGCAAAACGCCTGGCTGAGCTAAGCTGGTAATATCAAATCCAGGAAAGAACTGGATTTGGTATTATACGATTTAGTGAGACAAATTAGTGAAATTCGCACAGTAAATTTGCTTGCCGACAAGGAGCCTGAAGATACTGCGTATCAGAATAATGCGCAAATCAAAGACGACGAAGGCAGCGAGCAAAGAGACAAGTGAATTTCACTAATTTGGATTACTAAATCGTATTACTTCGTTCCCTCTCGCGTCGCAACCTGCTTTAAAGGATGGATGTTTACGATTTGGGATACCCGGATGAACATCGAACCCTGGTAGTTTTTCTGATCTCCTTCTCCGTATTTTATCAGTAATACTTCCGGCTCAGACCACTCATTTGCGGGCTTTTTATATCGAGTCCAGAAGACATTATCCAATTTCAAAAAGGGTTTCTTATATTCGCCCGCCAGAACCAGGCTGAGGTCGTCATCATCTACGTAACCCGAGAAGTCGTTAAACCCTTTCCCGTCCTCTAAAATTTCAATTTCTACAATCATAATAAAAAATTTTTATCTGTTCGGCAGGAGTAATACCCTTTTTGGTCAAATAATTACTCTTCAACTCGCCGGGAGGCAGCCGGAACCCGGGGGGTAAATGGTTCGGAAACTCTCCATTCCATCTCTGTCCCCTCCGGCAGGAGTCGAACGGCCCTTACAATGTCCCAGTTGCTCAGGCGAATTCCACCCAGGCTTTGACGGGTTCTCATTTTATCCGGATTGCTGGTGCCATGCAGTCCGTAAGGGAGCGGTACCGGATCATCGGATTTCGCAAGATCGACCCAGAAAATTCCGACCGGATTATTGGGACCTGCCTGGAGAAACTGCCTTGAGGTTAGTCTGAAAGGAGTCGGCGCAGGCGTGGGGTTAGGGTTGCGATAGCCAAAGGGCGACGGCTTATAAACACGAGTGACTCTGGATTCCTGTCGTGTCGCCAGCCGGGGACGCGGAATCGCTTTTTGAATAATCCATGACCCGCGTCCACGCAAACCTGGTCGTGCCATCGAGACCGGCATCACGGCTACCAGGCGATCAGAGTGATATATTTCCAAAAGCGAAAGATCGCGCAAAACAGCTCTGACAGGATTTTTCGAATCTGCTGTAGGCTGCACCACCTCACGGAAAACATTTTCGATTTCAAAAGGGATTACGTTGGGAACAACAAGTGTCGTACCAATCCGGGGAACATCTTTAAGCTCAGGATTCAGTGCCTGAAGCAGCGGCAGGTCACAGTGAAAGCGCTCGGCAATAAATTCCCATGGTGTCCGATAGGCGAGCATTTTTTCCGCCAAAAGCTCTTCATAAGTTGGACCTGCCGAAGCTGTGGAGGAAGTTTTTCTCTTTCCTGAATCAGCAACAGAAGGAGTTACTCGCGCTTTTGGTGGAGAGATAAATGCGTAGTCTTCTCGTTTTAAGGTATATTTCGTAGTGGCTTCACCGACACGCTCGCGGGCTAGCTGAAGAAGCTCGGAAATTTCGGCAGGACTTCCCGTTGCCGACTGATAAAGCTGGCGAACTTTCGAAAAAGTAATATTGGGGGTAGTAGTAACAGGGCCTGCGGAAAAGCCTTCACGATCAAGAAAAACCTGCAACAAAAGCAGGTCTTTGTTCAGAGTCGGCTGAGAGGGCATTTTTTTTCTCTTTGATTTAACAACGACTTTGGGCGTTGGAGCGACGCGCTCGGCTTCAGCTTTCGAAGGAATTTTCAGCACATCTCCGACACGGATCAAATTGCTGGTCAAATTATTATAAACTTTGAGCTGCTTGAGCGTGATATTATAGCGGTGGGCAATTTTTGCCAGAGCATCGCCTCGCCTGACGGTATACTCGGTAAATTGTATAGCCGGTGCTGGCGTGGCAACCTGCACTGCGGTCGGAGTCGGCTTAGGCAATGCCGGAAGTCGCAGCCCCCAGTTGGCTGAGTCGGAAGGCAGCACAGACCATTTCCACCTGATGGCCTTTTCCAAACCAGGCTCGACCGGTGAAGATGAGTTAACCGTAAGCACCTGCCCGTAAACAAGCGAGAATGGCAGAGCCACAACTCCACCTAAAATCAAATAACTTATAAAAGTGACTCTCATGAAAAGACAGTTGATGGAGTTATAGACAGAAAAACAGGACCCTCTGAAAGAAAAAATCTCTTTTGTGTAAGTTCCCGGGATGCATGTGGAGAAATATTTCGATTATGAGCACACTTGGAAACCTGTTTTTCGGCAGAGAGGCCGGACAAATTTTTGGAGACAAAGCGAAAAGATACCTGCCGGCCTTGTCCCAACAGGTATCTTTTCAACGCCGTCTCCGGCATTTTGAACAACTCTGTGTTGAAAATGAGGTTTTCAGGTGTGCCCTTATGAAGAGATTGAACCTGCAGCCTAAATCAGCTCCTGGAGGTCGGCAGAGCTTAGCTTTTCGAGGGTGGCGTCAGTTTCGATAGCTCCTTCGAGCAGAGCTTTTTTCTTTTGCTGCATTCTCAGGACACGCTCTTCAATGGTGTCTTTGGCGATGAGCTTGATAGAGGTGACGACAGATTTCTGGCCGATACGGTGAGCCCGGTCGGTGGCCTGAGCTTCCGCCGCCGGGTTCCACCAGGGGTCGAAATGGATGACTGTGTCGGCAGCGGTCAGGTTCAGCCCCGTGCCACCAGCTTTCAGGCTGATGAGAAAGACGGGGATACTGGTGTCGTTTTGAAACTGATCGACGATGCGCTCTCGATTTTTTGTCGATCCATCGAGGCGACAAAAGCTGATTTTATTTTCCAGTAATTCGCGTTCGATGAGGTCGAGCATGCCGGTAAACTGGCTAAAAACGAGGGCACGGTGGTTGCCGTCGATAACTTCGCCAAGGAGTTCAAGCAGGGCGACAAGCTTGGCGGAAGCTGCCGAGGTGGGCTGCTGCGCACCGAGCAAACGCAGATCGCAGGAGGCCTGGCGAAGACGAAGCAGAGCAGTGAAAACTTTTGCCCGGGCGGCGGCGGGAGATTTGTTTTGCTCCAGAGAATCGATTTGAGAGCGGGCTGTATCCTGGAGTTGGGTGTAGGCGGTTTTTTGTTCGGGAGAGATTTCGACTTCGATGACCTGTTCGATTTTGTCGGGAAGGTCAGTGAGAATCTCAGATTTTTTTCGTCGCAGAACGAAAGGTTGCAGACGGCGGTTGAGGCGTTGCCAGGTGGCCGGATCACCGTTTGTTTGCAGGGGTGTTTCGTAACGGTCTTTAAAGTCCCGGCGTGAACCGAGGTAACCGGGTTGAAGAAAGGCGAAGAGTGACCAGATGTCGCGAACGGAATTTTCAACGGGAGTTCCGGTCAGGATAAAGCGGCTGTTGGCCTGGAGAGCACGAGCGGCCTGGGCGTTTTGGCTGTCCGGGTTTTTGATATGTTGGGCTTCATCGAGTATGATGGCGGCGAATCTGTGCTGTTTGAAATGTTCGAGGTCGCGACGGATGAGAGCGTAACTCGTCAGGATAAGATCACTCTCCGAAATCTGCCCGAAACGGCGTGAGCGGTTCGGACCATCGAGCGGAAGGACTTTTAGATCGGGCAGGAATTTTTCGCATTCACGTTTCCAGTTCCAAACCAGTGACGAGGGACAGATGACGAGAGACGGTCCGCCGATACGCTCCAGCATGGCGAGGGTTTGCACGGTTTTTCCGAGGCCCATTTCATCTGCGAGGAGGGCACCTGATTGTCGCCTGGCGTGGTGGAGGAGCCAGCGTGCACCGTCGCGCTGGTAGGGACGTAATTGCTTCCCAAGGCTTCCGAGTTGCTGCTTATGTTTTGGTTCTTCAAAATTTTTCCCCTGCCAGTTGGCGAGGCTGATTTTTAAATAATCCTGATGAACCGGAGCGACGCGGTAAGCTCCTGCTGATTGCTCGGGATCGCAGTCACGGAGGACTTCCTCGATATCGTTTTGCATCGCGGGATCGGCCACCGCAATGGCTCCGCTTTTTAATTTCAGGTGATGGCGATTTGAAGAGAAGAGACGTTTCAGGTCCTCGGGCGAAAGCATCGCTTCGTTTCCGGCGGCATAGTGAATGCGCAGGTCGAGCCAGGCATCGTCGTTTTTTTGAATTAAAAATGTGGGTTGGATGCGGACGACATTTCGCGTCACATGCTGAAAACGTTCACCGACCGTAACCTGCCATTTTGTCTGAAGCTTCGGAAGCTGTGCGGCATAAAATTCCAGAATATTTTCTTCGCCCCTGAGAACGGCCCGGCCTTTTTCTTCACGAAAGCCGAGGGATGCGAGTTCGTGCAAAGTGTGAGCCTCAGCCTGTGGATTGGACGTATTTTTTTCGGTATATTTGAAATCAATTTCCGCTTCGAGATGGCGCAGAGAGCCCTCTATTTTCAGTAAGATGTTTGGCCGCTCACCACTTCCGGAACTCAGAGCCGAAAGACCGGAATACTCAGGTGCTGTGGAAGCATCGGAAGATTTTTGTGGTTCAGCTTCGCTGGGTGCCGCCGGACGCTGTGGCGTGGGATGGATGATTTCCAGACCGACTGCCAGGGAGTGTGCGCAGATAATTCCGCGCTGACGCGAGTCACGACAGGAGCAGAAATTTTCCACATCGATATTGTTTTTGATGCAGAGGCCCGCGCTGAGAGTGCGGTCGCCCGAGCGGATTTTTCCTCGCAGCATCGGGGGTTGCCAGGTGGCCTCGAGGACAGCTCCGGAACGATGAATCGTCCGCGCATGTTTGTAAGCATCGGGGCCGCCCATACTGATGAGCAGGCGTTCAGTTAGCTCCATGGAGAAAATTTCTCCGGCTGATCAGGGATCGCGGCGCAGTGCGGAAAAGAGAAATGCAATAATGGCTCCAAGAACAAGAGCTGCAAGAATGGGAACATAGGGATTTTCGCGAACAGCCGTATCGGCAGACTTCACACCAGAGGAGGCGCGTTTTTGAAACTGATCAAAATACCCGCGTCCGCTGTCCAGGGCCTGGTCGAGGCGATGGCGGGCCAGGCTCACACGTTCACCCGCAACGTCGGAGGTCGCGGAGAGTAGTGCCTGGGCGTCGGCAGAGATTTTTTCGATGTAAGCTGTGAGAGCTTTTTTGCTTATAGACATGGGGCAAAAATAACGGAAATTTCGAGAGCTGGCAAGCTGGGTGGATTTTGTTGACTTAAGAATTTCGGATCGCAGCAAGGAAGGCTTTCATTTTATCCGCATCTTTTTTACCGGGAGCCGACTCGATCCCCCCGGCGACGTCCACACCGAAAGGTGAGACCGTTTCGAGGGCGGAGCTGATATTTTCCGGAGTCAGCCCACCCGCCAGTATAATGTGCTGTGCCGGAAAACCCGTTACCGCATTGGCGGCCAACTGCCAGTCAAAAACTTTTCCCGTGCCGCCGTAGTTTTTGCCCGCTGGCGTATCGAGAAGAATCCAGGGCGTAGCATAGTCGGAGAGTTTCGCCCCAGCTGTGAGAGCCTTCAACCAGAGATTCCCGCCGAGCTTTGTGAATTCAAGACAATCCTCCGGAGTTTCGTCGCCGTGGAACTGAACGGCGTCGAAGCATCCCGTATTGATGATGCCGTTGATCAAGTCCTTATCAGCATTTACAACCACGGCGATGCGTGCGATGCCCGGAGCAAGATCGGCAGCTTTTTGTGCAAGCCCTGTTGCCTTTTCCAGGGAAACGAAGCGTTTGGACTGCGGCCAGAGATTGAAGCCCAAAGCATGAAGCCCGTCCCGCACCAGCCCACAGGCCGCCTGCACATCCTCCTCGCAAGTAAAACCACAAAACTTTACTCTGGGTGTTTTTCCGGGACAAAAAAATGCCGGAGATTCTGTATCGGAATTATTGATCGCCATTGTCATGCAAACTGTGAATTTAAATCATCTAAATGTCCATTCCGGGGCTTACGCTTTTTACCAGTGCTTTAAAAAAATTTAAAGAGAACGTCATAGCTCTTGCCTCAGAGCCCGTGCTCCCGTTTTATATCCGGCATGTCAGAAGCAGCAGTTAGTCCTTATTCACGTAAAAATCCATTTCCAGCCTCACTCACTGTGAATCGCCCCCTGACTGGATCAGGCTCTCAAAAAGATACCCGTCACTTTGAAATCGACCTCCAGGGTTCCGGCCTCGAATACGAAGTCGGCGATTCACTCGGCGTCTTTCCAACCAACGATCCCGCACTCGTTGACGAAATCCTCCACCTGCTCGAACTCAGCGGAGACGAGCAGGTAACCAGCCCGGCGAAGGAACAGGTCTCTCTGCGCGACGCACTTCTTTATCACTCCATTTTAACTGAACCTTCAAAGCAACTCCTCGCGGCTATCGGTGAAAAAGACCTCGCAGCACAATCACTACGCGACATCGTCGAATCCAAGGATCGCCATGCTCTTACGGATTACGCATGGGGCCGCGAAGTCATCGATCCACTACTCGAGTATAATGTAAAGTTTACGGCAGATGAGTTTGTCGCCGTTTTGCGCAAGCTCCAGCCGCGCCTCTATTCCATCGCCTCCTCGCTAAAGGCTCACCCCGATCAGGTCCACCTAACAATTGCCACGGTCGAGTATGAAAGCTTTGGTCGTAAGCGCAAAGGCGTCTGCACGACCTACCTCGCCCAGCGTGTGGGAGACGACGACAAAGTCCCCGTCTTTGTTCACAAGGCAAAACATTTCCGCATTCCCGAAGACCCGGCGACCGACATGATCATGGTCGGCCCGGGAACGGGCGTCGCACCCTTTCGCGCTTTTCTTGAAGAACGCAAAGCCATCGCCGCCCCCGGGCGCAACTGGCTTTTCTTTGGCGAACAACATTCCACCAGCGAATTTTTCTACCGCGACGAATTCGAGGCTTACCAAAAAGACGGCACGCTCGCCCGATTCGACACCGCCTTTTCGCGTGACCAGGAACACAAAATTTACGTTCAGCATCGCCTGCTCGAAAACGGCGCAGACATTTGGGCCTGGCTCGAAGGAGGCGCATACTTCTACGTCTGCGGAGACGCCGAACGCATGGCCAAAGATGTCGAAGCCACGCTGATCGAAATCATCGAAATCCACGGCAAAAAATCCCAGGAAGAAGCCGAAGCCTGGCTTGCGGATTTCAAAAAAGCCAAGCGCTATCGCAAAGACGTTTACTGATTTAAAAAAAATTTAAAGCTTCCCCATTTTGCAGGAACCAAAAAAAATCCATTTTGTCGGAATCTGCGGCACTGCCATGGGTGCGGTCGCGGCAGCAATGAAAGCCCGCGGCATCGAAGTCACCGGATCAGACGCCAACGTCTATCCGCCCATGTCCACTTTCCTGGAAAGTCGGGGCATTAGTATTCAAAGCGGTTTTCGTGCAGAAAATCTCCCCGCTGATGCCGATCTCGTCGTCATCGGAAATGCCATGACGCGAGGCAACCCGGAGGTCGAAGAAATCCTCAACCGCAAACTCCCCTACCTCTCGCTGCCCGAAACGCTGAAGTTTTTTTTCCTGCGCGGAAAACACAACCTGGTCGTCACCGGCACCCACGGAAAAACAACGACGACCTCCATGCTCGCATGGATTTTCGAATCCTCCGGACGCACCCCCGGCTTCCTCATTGGCGGCCTTCCGGCCAACCTTGGCGAGGGGTGCCGCCTCCGCGAGGACAGCAAACACTACATTCTCGAAGGCGATGAATACGACACCGCCTTCTTCGACAAGCGTTCAAAATTTGTTCACTACCTGCCGGAACTCGTCATCGTCAACAACCTGGAATTCGACCATGCCGACATTTTCAACAACCTCGACGAAATCAAACTCAGCTTTCGCCGCCTGTTAAATATCGTCCCGAGCGAAGGGATGGTGCTCGTCAATGCAGACGACGAAAACAGTCTCGACGTTGCAAAAAATATTCAGGCTCCGGTTCTCGAAGTAGGCTTTTCTGAAAACGCAGCCAACCAGATAAAAAATGCTCGTCAGCAAAACGGAGAATCCTTTTTTGAACTCTTCGGCGAAGAATTCAGAATCTCCCTCATCGGCGATTTCAACATCCGCAACGCCGCAATGGCCGCCTCTGCTGCGCACTTTTACGGAATCCCATTCGAGCAAATTCGCAAAGCTCTGGCTGATTTCAAAGGCATCCGCCGCCGCCAGGAAATACGCGGTATCGAGCGCGACGTAACCGTGATCGACGACTTCGGCCACCACCCCACCGCCATCGCAAACACCCTCGCCGCCATGCGCGAACGCTATGGCAAAGCCCGCCTCTGGGCCATCTTTGAACCTCGTTCAAATACCACCCGCCGTGCTGTTTTTCAGGAAAAACTCCCTGCTGCATTTGCGGATGCTGACGGCGTATTCATCTCCCAGGTCGCCCGCCTCGACCAGCTCGCTCCGGACGAACGTCTCGATCCCGAACGTGTGGTCGCCGACATCGCCGCCACAGGAAAAATCGCCCACTACGAACCCGGTGCCGATGAAATCGTTGCCAAACTCATCCCGCAAACAAAATCAGGCGACATCATTATTGTCTTCTCAAACGGCGGTTTCGACGGCATCCACCAAAAACTTCTCGACGCCCTGGCTGCTTCCTGATGCCGGTGTATTGCCAAAGTGAAGCACACAACTTCTCCCGGCAAATTTTCTTTTAAATTTGCAGATATTTTTGCCGGAATCGGCGGTTTCCGCATCGCCCTCGAAGGATTTGGAGGACACTGTATTTTCTCATCCGAGTGGGACCGTTTTTCTCAAAAAACGTATTCCGCCTGGTTCGGAGAAATTCCAACGGGCGACATTCGGGAAGTAAATCCGTCATCGATTCCCGATCATGATATTCTGACCGCCGGCTTCCCCTGCCAGCCGTTTTCGCTGGCCGGAGTTTCCAAAAAAAACAGCCTCGGACGGGCACACGGATTCAGAGATGCGACGCAGGGAACTTTGTTCTTCACCCTGGCAACTCTCATCGAAGCAAAACGTCCACGAATCCTCTTTTTGGAGAATGTTAAAAACCTGCTTTCCCACGACAAAGGAAACACCTGGCGTGTGATCCGCGAGACACTGGATGCACTGGACTACGAGGTGAACGCCAAAGTCATCGATGCCGCTCACTGGGTTCCGCAGCATCGTGAGAGAATTTTTATCATTGGTTTCGACCGCAGAGTTTTTGGAAACTTCCCCGCGTTTTCATTTCCCTCGATCAGCCAGCAGCCTAAACCCAGGTTCGCCTCCATCCTCGAAAAAAATCCATCTGAAAAATACACTCTTAGTGATCGCCTGTGGGCTTACCTGCAGGAGTATGCGGAACGTCATCGCAAAAAAGGAAACGGTTTCGGCTTCGGATTTGCCGATTTAAACGGTGTCTCCAGAACTTTGAGCGCACGATATTACAAAGACGGCTCCGAAATTCTGATTCCGCAAAAGGGAAAAAATCCGCGTAAACTCACACCACGAGAAGCTGCCAGACTGATGGGATTCCCCGATGAAAAACCCATTGTAGTTTCCGATACGCAAGCTTACAGACAATTCGGAAACGCAGTTTCTCCGCCCGCGGTAAAAGCCATCGGCAAAAATATTGTCGCCGTATTACGTGAGCATTTCTCAAAATCTTTGTCTGATGGACGTCCACTCAAAGAAAATACGTAGCTTCAACATGTCGCGGATTCGTGGCAGGGATACGAAGCCGGAGATGCTCGTTCGCTCCCTCATCCACCGCATGGGATATCGCTACAGACTTCACGGGAAAAATTTACCCGGCAAACCCGATCTGGTTTTTGCGTCCCGAAAGAAAGTGATCTTTGTTCACGGTTGTTTCTGGCATCTGCACAACTGTGCCAACGGAAAAGTGAAGCCCGCGACACGCTCCGAATTCTGGGAAAAAAAACGAGGCGACACCGCTGCAAGAGATAAAAAAAATATCCGGCAACTCAAAAAACTCGGCTGGTCCGTCCT